>JAAAPI010000227.1 GCA_009908325.1 Verrucomicrobiota bacterium
CTGGAGGCCTCGGTCAAATCGCTCAGCGTGGCCGACCGGCGGGCCATCCGCCAGTCCATCGCACTGGTCAAAGAATTCCACAAAAAGACCCTGCCCAAAGCGTGGAAGGCGAGGAACGCGCAGGGCGGCATCGTCGGCGAGCGCTTTTATCCCATCCAGCGGGTGGGCCTTTACATACCGGGCGGGAACGTGCCGCTCGTTTCGACTGTGGTTATGACGGCGGTGCTGGCTAAACTGGTCCAGTGCCCGGGCATCGCCGTTTGCACACCGCCGAATGCGGCGGGCGAGATTGCACCGGCCATGCTGGCGGCGCTCTCCATGATCGGGATCGACGAGATCTACAAAGTGGGCGGTGCTCAAGCCGTGGGTGCCCTGGCTTTCGGCACGGAGACAATTCCGGCGGTCGACAAGATCTTTGGCCCGGGCAACGCCTTTGTCATGGAGGCCAAGCGGCAGGTGCTTGGCACCGTGGGCATCGATCTGCTGCCCGGTCCCAGTGAGGTCATGATTATTGCCGACTCCGGGGCCAACCCGCAGCACGTGGCTGCCGACCTGCTGGCTCAGGCCGAACACGGCAGTGGCAAAGAGATTGTCTATCTGGCTACCACCAGCAAAGTGTTGCTTCGTAAAATCGAGAAAGCCGTGGCGGAGCAAATGCCCGGGCTGAGCCACGCTGAGAAGTGCGCAAAAATCATGGAGGACCGCTGCATCGCGGTCACCTGCAAGACGCTCGAACAGGCGGCTGTCGTGGCCAACTACATCGCCCCCGAGCACCTCGAGCTGCAAGTCGCGGACAAGGCGATCGAGCCGCTGAGCAAGGCAATCACTACCGCCGGAGCCATCCTGCAGGGCTACCTCACACCCACCGTGGTGGGCGATTTCACGGCCGGCCCCAGCCACACCCTGCCGACTGGTCGCGCCGGGCGCTTCTTCAGCGGCCTGCAGGCGACCGACTTCATGCGCCGGTCCAGCACCGTTCGCTACAACGCCAAAAGCCTGGCCGCCGCCGCACCCGTGGTGGAGGCCTTTGCACGCCTCGAAAAGCTCGACGCCCACGGCAAGTCGCTGACGGTGCGACTGTGAAAATATTTGACATATAGATAGCTATCTAGCTATCTTGTAAAGTATGGAGATGATTGCCCTTTACGATGCAAAAAACCGTCTCTCGGAGATCTGTAAGCAGGTTACCGAGAGTGGGCAGCCGTGTGTCATTAGCCGACGCGGGCAACCTGCGGTAAAGATCGTCCCCTTTGGAGAAGCGAGCGCGACGGATGCCAGCGGTGCACCGGCATCCGTTTGGGATACGGTAGAAGAATCTCAGGCACGGTATGGCACGCTGACGGATGAGTTTGAGTTTCCGGATCGCTCCAAGCACGCCAACCCCAGTCCGCTGGATTGGGAGACTTAGATGCGAGGGCTTCGTTACCTCCTCGATACGTCCGTTTACTCGCAGCGATTGCGCAGGAAGCCACACCCCGGAGTTGTGCGGCGCTGGTCGGCTGCGGGTGACGCATCATTGGCTATTTCAATCGTATGTGAGGCTGAAGTCCTCTATGGTCTGGAGAAAAAAGACGCGGATCGACTTTGGGTGGAATATCGTGAATTTCTCCAAAACAAACTGGTTATTCTCCCGCTGGACCGGAAAGTAATTGAGATCTACGCCAAGACCAAAGCGGAGATACAGGCAAGCGGTCATACAGTAGGGGAGTTTGATCTGCTGATCGCCGCCACGGCGTTGGCCAACCAATTAACAATCGCCACCATGAACGTGCGGGATTTCTCGAAAGTGCCGAATCTGCGCTTTGAAGACTGGTCCTAATGCTTGAGTGGATTCTGAATGAAGAACCATCAATTTTATAAAAAGCCCGGTTTCGGGCGCTTTCGTCCGCGCAGTCTTGAGTTGCTGGGCCGGGAACGCGTGCCGTTTTCGCTCGGCTCGGAGATTACAGCCGGGATTACGGTCGGCCTGATAGCGTTGCCGCTGGCGCTGGCTCTGGGGATCGCCAGCGTGCCCGCGGGTGCGGAGACTGCGCTGCCGGCACCGGCCCTGGGGATTTTTACGGCGATACTCGCCGGATTGATCATTTCGGGCCTGGGCGGGAGCCGCGTGCAGATCGGAGGGCCAACGGCCGCGTTCATCCCGATTATTTTATTGATTATTTCGGAGCACGGCTATGTCGGGCTGCTGGCCGCTACCATGATGGCGGGTCTGATCCAGATCGCGATGGGTTCGACCGGCCTCGGTCGACTCATCAAATACATCCCCTGGCCGGTGACGAGCGGCTTCACCACGGGAATTGCCGTGGCCATTATGTTAACACAGGTTCCGGACTTCATTGGCCTGTCGGGCGATTCTGCCATGCCGCGCGAATTCGTCGAGAAGCTTCCCTGGCTGCTGGAGCATGTGAGTGGTCTGAATCCCTACACGCTCGTGCTCTCGGTGGTAGCAGTCGTGCTCATCCTTTTCTGGCCAAAACTCAAGATTCCGCTCTTGCCCGGTTCGATCGTGGCCATGCTGGGGATGACCGTGCTGGTAGCGGCACTCGGGTGGGGCGATCAACATGCGGTCGCGACAATCGGAGCAAAGTTCGGTGCGGGCGCAATCCCCTCCGGCTTCCCTATGCCGCATCTGCCCGCCATCGAGTGGAACATGTTGCGCGATTTGATCGGACCGGCAATGGCCATCGCTCTGCTTGGTTCGATTGAATCCCTTCTCTCGGCAGTGGTGGCCGATGGGCTTTCCGGGGACCGGCACGACAGCAATACCGAACTCATTGCCCAGGGCTTCGCGAATCTGGTCTGCCCCTTCTTCGGAGGCTTGCCAGCGACCGGTGCGATCGCGCGGACCTCGGCCAATGTGAACAGCGGCGGGAAAACCCCGCTGGCGGGGATCATCCATGCCCTGACGCTGCTGGGTATCGTTTTGCTGGCCGCGAAGTGGGCCACTTTTATCCCGATGGCAGCAATGTCGGCGGTGCTCATTGTGGTGGCAATTCGGATGGGTGAGTGGCACGAGTTGACGAGGCTGCACAAGATGCCGACCAGCGATGCGCTCGTTTTGCTGACCACCTTTGGACTGACTGTCGTGTTCGATTTGGTCGTCGCCGTCGAGGTCGGCATGGTCCTGGCCGCCATCCTCTACATCAAGCGGGTCTCGGAGACCACGGAGGTCAGTCAAGTCACCGAAAACGATATGCTGGAACGTCCCGAGCACATCGCTCAGGGCAAAGAAATCCCCAAGGATGTGCTGGTTTATCGAATCTTCGGACCCTTCCTCTTCGGTACTGCCGAAAAAATGGAGGATGCCATCAGCCGTACACGGGAGCTACCCAAAGTGCTCATTCTCCGGTTACACCTCGTCTCGGCTATGGATGCGACCGGGATGAATGCCCTTGAAAGCGTGGTCGAGCGCATCCGCCATCGCGGCGGCACTGTCGTGATCAGCGGCATCCATCAACAGCCCTTGCAGATGCTTCGCAAGGCTGGCTTCATCGAAACCATCGGGAAGGAGAACTTCTGCGCGACCTTCGATGATTCACTCGAACGGGCGAAACAGCTTCTCGGTGCGAAGTCGGCCTAATCGAGTTGCTTCGGTTGGATCTACCCCCACTAACTTCTCAAATTTTGAAGTATTTACCGGTCAGCGTCCGCTTTGGCGACCGCCTGCTTTTTGCCGCGAGAAGGCAGCAAGGTGGTGCTCCGAACCGGTGCGCAGCCGTTGGTAGATCGCCTTGAGTTGTTCATCTTCCGTGATCGCGAGGGCTTGATCCAGGTCGTTAATATCCAGCCTTTCAACGGCTGCGCCTACCTCCATGGCTGCGGCGAGATTCTGTTGTCCTTTGGCATAGAGCTGATCATAGAGATCTTGGGTTTCCAGAAAGATGAAATCACCCGTTAGTTCGATCGCTTTGGCCTTCGGGTGGTGCTGCTCGATGTAGCGTTTCAGCGCATCGAAATGACGGGCTTCTGATTTCGGAATATTTTGAAAAGGACGGGATTGCGGGTAGAGTTCGCCCAGTGCGGTGTAGAGCTGGTAAGCCAGACGTTCCTCGTCGAGCTGTCTTTCTAGAGCTGCTTCGCTCGAATCGGCATCGAGTGGGTTGCTCTCAGCAGCCGTTGTGCAGTGTGCTGCACCCAATAATAGCACCGCAAGGAGGAGTCGTTTTATTTGTTCCATGCGCAGGATATCGCCGCCGACTCCGAAATAGTTTCGACCAGTGCTCTCTATAAGCAGAGCTCTTGTTGCTTCTAACGGCTGCTGATATCGAAGCTGTTGAGTGACCCGAAAAGAAACGCAAAACCCTTACAGTGGTAGCACGGCGACGACGAAATGCCCGGCGAGGTGAAGATTCTCCAGTTGGTCGATGAAGAGGATCATGGCAAAAAACCAGACAACTTCGCGGAGGCCGCGCTCGACGATACGGGTCGAAATGGTGCGCTCCAACTGAATCAAATGATAGTGACGAAAAGCGGGCCAAAAGCGGGGCGTCGTTTGTCGGTAGGCTTCGAAATCCGGACCAAACAAATCGACCAGCCGGTTCTCTTCACTTCGGATGACGCCACGGTAGTAGAGCAGGTAGAGGCAACCGGCAACGAGGGTCATGCAATCAAGCGCGAGACAGGCTTGCGCATGCGTTCAACCAGAGAATCCTGTTTTTTCATATAGAGCGGATAGACTTTGTTTTGATGGCTGCTTTCATTTTTTTAGAAAGGTCAGGATAGCGGTGTAATGTCGGGCATCGGTGCGAAACGTGTAGCGAAGCTGACCGTGGCTCCGCACCAGAGCATCGACGATACGGAGTCCGAGACCTGTGCCGGAGGTCGTTTTGGCCTGCGTGGCGTTGTGCACTCGGATGACTGGTCCGTCCGAAGTTGTATCGATTTCGACCGTGATCATCCCGCTACCGTGTTTGAGCGCGTTGCTTAGAAGATTGTGCAGGATTTGCCGCACGATCCAGGGGACCGAATCGACGAGATGGTCCTCTGCGCAGTGCACGGTGAGATCGCGTTGCGATTCGCGGGCGAGTAGGCTGAACGGTTCGGCGACGTCCGCCACGAGCGTGGCCAGCGATACTGGTTCGAACTCGGTGGGTAATTGGCCGCGCTCCGCCCGCGTGATGAGGAGGCACTGATCGACGTAGCTCTCGAGCCGCTGGAGTTCATCCTGCAGCGACTCGGCAAGTTCAGGTTCGATACTGGCGGATGCCTCCTCCAGTTGCAGGCGCATGAGGGTCAGCGGCGTGCGCAGCTCGTGAGCGACTTGAGCGGAGAAATCGGCAACTTCCCGATAGCCGCGTTCCACTCTTTGGAGCAGGGCATTGATCCCTTGAGTGAGGTCGGCCAGCTCCGTATCGGCCTCTTTTGCTTGTACCCGGGCGTTGAGATTCACGGTCCCGATCGCGTGCAGCTGCGCGTTGATCTCCGAGACGGGCCGCAGCGATTTCCGTGCCAGGGAACGGCCTAGAAGCAGAGCAATGCCAGCGACAGGTAAAGCCATGAAAGCCGCGATCTTCAGCACATAGGCGGTAATATCGTCGATCTCTTCTTTGGAGTAGGAGCCGTGAAGAACGAAGTCCGGATTTTCGGGATGAGCCCGCTCCCATTGCTCGTATTGCAGCTCGTGCCGTAGGAAAAAGTAGGCTGTCGCGGAAAAAAGGAAGCTCACCAACACCAAGCTGGTGGCAAACCAGAGGGCCATGCGGACTTGTAGATTGCCCCGTTTCATGGTGCTTCGCTGTGCAGGGCGTAACCGACGCCCCGCACGGTGTGGATGAGCGGTGTTTCGCCTGCTTGGTCGATCTTCTCCCGCAGATATTTGATATAGACCTGCACAACATTTGTCCCGGAATCAAAGTTTTGATCCCAGACGTGCTCGACGATGGCCATCTTACTGACCGGTTTGGGGCTGGCCAGCATAAGTCGTTCAAGCAGGGCAAACTCGCGGTTGGTCAGGGTGATTTCGCGTGCGCCGCGCTTCGCGGTATGGGCGACCAGATCGAGCCGCAGATCCGCCACCACGAGTTCGTTGCTCATGCTGGGCCGCTGGCGTCGAAGAACTGCGCGCACACGGGCCAGAAGCTCCGAGAGGGAAAATGGCTTGGGTAGGTAATCATCGGCACCTGCATCCAAGCCTTGGATACGGTCTTCGATCCGGGTGCGGGCGCTGAGGAGGATCGCCGGGGTGGTGTAGTTCTGGCGGCGTAGATGCCGCACGACGGAGACGCCATCCCTGCCGGGCATCATGATATCCAGCACCCAGACATCGTGGGGATGGTTTTCGGCGAGCCAGATCGCTTCCTCACCGTCGGCGGCGACGTCCACAGCGTAGCCCGCCTCCTCAAAGCCTTTCTTTAGGAATTGGGCGACTTTGGATTCGTCCTCGGCAATGAGAATGCGCATTTCGATTGAATCAGGAATTTAGGGGCGATAGCGAAATGAAAGCAAGCGCAGGCCGTTGAGGCAGACGAGCACGGTGGAGCCCTCGTGGCCGATCACGCCGACGGGCAGCGGTATGCGATCAATCAGGGCGAAGCTGACGAGCACAAGGATGACCGAAAGGGCAAAAACAAGATTCTGTACGACTACGCGGCGGCTTTTCCTGGCCAGGGCGAAGGCTTGCGCGAGGTGGTCGAGGCGGCTGCTCATGAGCACGACATCCGCGGTCTCCATGGCCACGTCAGAGCCGGCCGCGCCCATGGCAATGCCGATGTGCGCCTTGGCCAGCGCGGGGGCATCGTTGACGCCATCGCCGACCATGGCGACGGTTCCGGTTTCGGTCAGGGTCCGGATCTGCTCCAGCTTGTCGGCGGGCAGGAGTCCGGCGCAGACCTCGGTGATCCCCGCTGCGCGGGCCACGGCTTCGGCGACCTTCTGGTTGTCGCCTGTGAGCATGACGATTCGGCGGATTCCCAGTCGACGCAGCTGCTGAACCGAGGCCTTGGCTTCTTCCCGTAGTGCATCGGCTACGGCCAGCCACCCGAGTAAGCGGGCTGGCTGGCCATCGGCATCCGTCTCCGCGACGAGTACGACGGTCTTTCCAGCACCGAGCAGGGCGTCCATGGCGGCGGTCTGGGCCGAGTCGAGTCCGCCGCCGCGCTCTGCGTAGAGTCGCGGACTGCCAATAAGGAGTTGGCGGCCCTGCACCTTTGCCTCGGCTCCCTTTCCGGGGAATGAGCGAAAGCCTTCGATCTGGAGTAGGCCACAGCGTTTGGCGGTGGCCGCATCTTCGATGGCCCGCGCGATGGGGTGCTCGGACTGCGACTCCAGTGAGGCGGCCAGTTGCAGCAGGTCGAGCTCGCGGCTTTGTCGGCCAGCCTCACTGCCGGTCGGTGCTGGCCAGGGTGCGATATCGGTCACACTCGGGCGACCGGAGGTGAGCGTTCCGGTTTTATCCAGGGCGACCGTATTGACCGAGGCCAGTTGCTCCAGGTGGACGCCCCCCTTGAAGAGGACGCCGCGGCGCGCGGCTCCCGCGATGGCCGCCCAAAAGGCCGCCGGCGTGCTGATGACCAGGGCACAGGGCGAGGCCACCACGAGAATCGTCATGGCACGGTAGAAACTGGCGGCAAATTCAGCGCCCATAATCAGCGGGGGAATGGCGATCAGTCCGATGGTGAACAGAATGACGAAGCCGGCGTAGTAGCTCTCCGCCCGTTCGAGGAAGCGCTGGCTCTTCGCTTTTTCCTCCTGAGCTTCTTCGACCAGTTGGATGATGCGCGCGAGGGTGGAGTCGGCCGCCGCCTTGGTCACGCGGTAGCGCAGGCTTCCGTGCTCGTTGATGGTGCCGGCGAAGATCCCGCTGCCGGGCGCCTTGGCCACGGGCATGGACTCGCCGCTAAGCGACGACTCATCGACCGAGCTCTGGCCGTCGAGCACTTCGCCGTCGAGGGCGACACGGTCACCCGGGCGTAGGAGGACCACGCTGCCCACGCCGACTGATTCGACGGGGCACATCTCGGTGGTTCCGGCGATCTCGCAGCGCACCTCCGAGGGGCGCAGCTTCATAAGCGATTGGATGGCCGAGCGCGAGCGGCTCAGGGCATGGTTTTGCAGAACGTTGGAGAGCGAGAAAAGGAAGAGCAGCATCCCGCCCTCAAAGGGGGCACCGACGACGGCTGCCCCGAGGGCAGCGAGGATCATGAGCAAATCGACGTCGAGCTGGCGCTCCCGCAGCGACGCCAGCCCGTTGACCGCGCCATACCAGCCCCCGCTCAGGTAGGTCAGGGTGTAGGCCCCGCCAGCCAGCATGGGCCAGCCGAGTAGGCCTGCAACGCCACCCGCGGCCAGTGTCGCCGCCGCCGTGACCATGAGGATGAGCTCTTTGCGCTCTAGGCTCATGGCCGGCCAGTCGAGCCAATGCGACCGGACCCGCTTCTCTGGCGCGTTGGTGCCCTCCGGGCGACCTCTTGCCTGCCGGCGCAGGGCAAGTTTATAGCCCGGGCAGTCCGCTTCGAGGCAGCCCTCGGCGATCGGTGGATCAGTCGTGTTCGTCATCTTCCTTGTGCGCGTCGGACGTTTTCCAAGGAGCGCCTTCAGAGAATCCGTCCCCGTACTCCGCACCGTCCTCGTCGAGCATCACGGTAACTGGTAGCCACGGGAGCTGCATTTGGCCAGCCCCCTTTTTGTAATTTCCCAGTAATTGAAAGACAAATGCCGCAGCGGTCGCAACGATGAGCAGCCCGAGAATCGGACGCGAAGACTTGATGCCAGTCCCAGTGGCCACGCGTTTCCTGCCATGGATCATCGAGCCCGCGATATTTTCGCGCTGGCGGAAAGTATGAACGGCCAAGCCCAGCATGTGGGCGGCGATCATGGAGAGCATACCCCAGGCGAGGAATTCGTGCACATCTTCGGCCCAGTCAATCTGCATGTTGATCCCTGTAGCGACGGACCCGCCGAGCAGGCCGAACATGAGCAGATAAACGACCCAGGCCAGCGGGTTGTGCGTGGCGTGGAGCTTGCTTGTTTGTTTTGAAAAAAGTCCGCGAACAAACGCCGGAGTCCCGCGCAAGGACCCCAAAAGGCCGCGCCAACTGGTGGAAGGTGAACTCACGGCGAAGAGCAGCAACCGAAGCAAGAGCAGAAACCCGGCAGTCAGCCCGGCGAGCATGTGCCACTCAAAAAGCGGCGAATGATCATCGACCAGCAGGCCAATGGCCAGCGCCATACTCACCGAGCCCGCGAACATCCAGTGAAACACCCGGATGGACCAGTCCCAGACCAATTCCTTGGGAGATTTGTTTTCCATGTAAGGAGACTAACCTAAGTCGCCTTAAGATTCGGCCTAGTTTAGATTAGGAAATTCTAATTTTCCGAATGCATTCGCTTTTAAGCTAAACTTGTCGGAAACGTAGCTACCCGGTTTTTATCTCCAACTTCTCTTGCATGCTTTTCTGCACCTGCAAGGGCACCTCGGCTAGCAGTGGAGGACTGGTCTCAAGCCGAACAGTCACCCATGTCGGTCAGCTCGCGGATGCTGGCCACCACGCGCGCTTTATCCTCCGGGTAGGTCACCCCAGACCAGGGGTTCTCGGTCCGGAGCACAGAATCTACAAATGCCCAGGTTGACGGTTCCGTGGGGCGATAGTGTGTGCCCCAGAGGCTATCTGACCATGGATACGGCAGGATTACAGGTGGCCGAATCGTAGTGTGTCCGCTTATCGGACGCCTGCGTTGGCTCAGTAGTTCTGTCGGTAGCCGACAACGCAGCGGGCGCCCGGCGAGCGGGCACGCCACGTTCAGCGTCCATAGCTTCTTTTCGTGGCGTGTCCGCCGGACGCCTGCGTCAGAGTGGCGGTCTTGGCAAGTGGCCAATTCCTGTCAATGGGCAGCCATTTGCGCGTAAGCCGCCCGTCCATAGAAGTCGTCCGCGTTGATCACGGCACAAGCACAATCAATCATGGTTTGGCCAAACGGTCCCATGGCATCGAGTTGCTTCAGCCCCCACAGCGGGAGCCCATATCGGCAGCGAGAAGGAGAAGGGTGGGTTGCATCCGATATCAATAAGACATCAATGGGTCGTTTTTACAGGATAATCATTAAATAATTTGTCGTAGGTCACAATACGACAGTCCTGGGCAAGTGCCGTTGCGATGATGAGTCGATCAAACGGATCGGCGTGGTGATCGGGCAAGTGAACAGCGTCCGTGAATATTTTTGCAGAAACGGGCACCTCGGTAAGGACGTATTTTTCAATGCAAACCTCCCAAAAAGCCTCGCGGGTTCGAAATTCGCCAAGATTCAGCTGCCCCCGCTTTTGTTTTAGAGCGATTTCGAAAGCGCTGCATGATGAAATGTAGAGCGTTTCAGCCGACCGGATTGCTTCGAGACAATCCTGACTGAGTGCTTTATCTGCGATGCCAGCAAGCGATAGCAGACCGCAGGTGTCCAGAATCAAAGCCATCCTTCAATATCATGGGCCTCGACCGATGCCGTGGCTTGAGACTCAGAGAGGGTCGGCTTGGCAATCGGTTCGACCGAACGCGGCCTCGTTTCGTGCGGGACGAGATCAAACCAAGGCTTACCATTCTTACAAACGGTCACACGATTCCCCGCATGGGCGAGATTCCCATACCGGCTAAAATTATTTTTGGCTTCTCGTATTGCGACGTTCATACCAGGAGTGTGGCTACTCTGGCCACAATTGTCAATTCTTATTGAACTTGCCTTCGCCATTAAAAGTTGAATCCGAGTGCCAGTTGGTTCTTCTTGCCGTCATTCAATGAAAAAAAACTTCGATGCCCTTAGCCGTGCGCGTGCGCACATCCAGGATCTGCACGCCTACGTGCCTGGCGAACAGCCGCAGGGCGACGGGTGGGTCAAGCTCAACACCAACGAGAACCCGTATCCGCCCTCAACGAGAGTGGCGGAAGCCGTCGCTGCGGAAGTGGCCAATCTACGCAAGTATCCGGAGCCGACGAGTGCACGTTTGCGCGCTGCCATCGGGGAGCGCTATGGGCTGACGGGCCAAAACGTCATCATCGGCAATGGCTCGGATAACATTCTCGATCTGATTACGCGCTGCTTCGTCAGCGAGCCGGGGGCCGGGCACACCGTGCCGAGCTACTCGCTTTATCCGGTGGTGGCGGGGATGTCGGGGCAGGGGCTCGTCGATGTGGACTTTGACCGATCCATGACGCTCGATGTGGCCGCGCTGGCGGCCACGCAGGCCAAGGTATTTTTCCTGACCAACCCCAATGCACCCACCGGCGTGGCCTTTCCGCAGAGGCAAATCGAGGCGGCGCTTCAGGCGATCGACGGCTTGCTGGTTGTGGATGAGGCCTACGTCGATTTTGGCGGGGAGTCGGCGGCGTCCCTCCTGCAGGACTATGAGAACCTGATCGTGGTCCGCACCTTTTCCAAGTCCTACAGTCTGGCCGGGATGCGGGTGGGCTTCGCCCTGGCATCGGCAACGGTCATCGCCGTGCTCGACCGGGTGCGTGATGCCTACAATGTCGACCGCATCGCACAAGCCGCCGCACTGGCGGCCTTTGAAGATACGGACTATTTTGAGGCGCAGCGGCAAAAAGTCATGGCCACGCGGGCGGAGACTCGTGCGGCGCTCGATGGCTTCGGCTGGTTCACCTATCCCTCGGCGACCAATTTTCTCTTCACCGAGCCGAAAAACGCGGCGGGCGAATCCGGACCCGAAGTGGCGGCAGACCTTTTTGACTATTTGAAGGCGCGGCGCGTGCTGGTGCGTTATTTTCCCAAGCATCCTTTAACTTGCGCTTTCATCCGCGTTACCATAGGAACCGACGCTGAAATGCAGGCATTTTTAACCGCCTCACAATCATGGCTGAACAACGCATAGCAAACATCACTCGGAACACGAAAGAGACGCAGATCCAAATGGAGCTGAATGTCGACGGTTCCGGTCAGGCGGAAATCGACACCGGAGTGCCGTTTTTTGATCACATGCTGACCCTGTTGGCCAGGCACGGCCTGTTTGATCTAAAGGTCACCGCGAGCGGCGATATCGATGTGGACTACCACCACATGGTGGAAGACTGCGGCATCGTGCTTGGGCAGGCCATTAAGCAAGCCCTTGGCGAGAAGCGGGGCATCCGCCGTTATGGCTTTTTTCTGCTTCCCATGGATGAGGCCCTCGCCCGGGTGGCGCTGGATCTCTCCAACCGGCAAGCCTTCGTTTACAAAGTGGACTACCAGTTTCCCATGGTGCGCGATTTCAACATCGTGCTGGTCAAGGAGTTTTTTCAGGCCTTCGCCAACGAGGCCGCGTGCAACCTGCACATCAATCTGGAATATGGTGAAGAGCCGCACCACATCGCGGAAGCGATCTTCAAAGCCTTCGCGCGCGCCCTTGACACGGCGACCAGCATCGACCCCCGCCTCGGCGACGCTTTGCCCAGCACCAAGGGCACGCTGTCCAGCTGAGCGAATGCCAGTAGAACGGAATCGTCGTTGTTCGCTACACGTGGAAAGAAATTAAGGGACAACTCTCGTAAAGAATAATGATTTTTTTTGCTTTTGTCTTTACAGTGGTCTTAGCAGGGCTACTTTCCCGCTTTTCAATCTATTGCAGGGTGGAGCAGTCCGGTAGCTCGTCAGGCTCATAACCTGAAGGTCCCAGGTTCAAATCCTGGCCCTGCACCCAATTTGAGCCCGCTAAGTCTATGATCTAGCGGATTTAATTTGTCTGGTGGAAATACGACAAATTGCCATGTTTGGCTCGTGAAGACTGGCGAAGACCTGCGAATACGGACGGCAAAACCAAACAATATACCAAACATGCTTGTTTGGCTTTTGGAAAACCAACCATGGTTCAGCGGCCTTTACCCAGACCCCTAAACCCTGTAGCCCCTTGTTGCTTCGTATGCTTTAAAGGCAGTTGATATTCAATGTCTCAGTCAAAAACTATAAGAATCCGACTTGAACTATAA
>JAAAPI010000243.1 GCA_009908325.1 Verrucomicrobiota bacterium
CTCGGAGCCGCTTTTGGCAATGACTTGCACGCCGAGGATCTTGTCGGTCTTGGCACAGGCGATCACTTTGACGAAGCCCTCGGTGGCGTCGGTCGCGATGGCCCGGCCGTTGCCCGCCAGATTGAACTTACCCGATTTGAATTCGATGCCGGCCTCTTTGGCGGCGACCTCTGTCAGGCCTACGCTGGCGATTTCCGGTTCGGTGTAGATCACGTTGGGGATCACATCGTAGTTGACATGCCCCGCTTGCCCGGCGATCCGTTCGGCGCAGGCGACGCCTTCCTCTTCGGCCTTGTGTGCCAGCATGGGGCCGGGCGTGACGTCTCCGATGGCGTAGATGCCGTGCGCCGTGGTTTTGAAATGCGCGTCGACGGGGATGCGGCCTTTATCGTCGGTCTCGATGCCGACGGCTTCCAGCCCAAGCCGATCCGTGTAGGGCTTGCGGCCGACGGCGACGAGCACCTTATCGGCCTCGAATTCGATTGTCTTGCCGTCCTTTTCGGCGGTCAGGGTGGCTTTGCCTTTAACGATTTCTGCGCCGGTGACCTTGGTCTTGAGGTGGAAGTTCAGACCCTGTTTCTTTAAGAGGCGTTCGGCCATTTTGGAAACATCCTTGTCAAAGCCGGCCGCGATATTGGGGAGGAATTCGACGACGTCGACCTGCGCACCGAGACGGGCCCAGACCGAGCCGAGCTCGAGGCCGATGGCCCCGCCGCCGACCACGACTAGTTTTTCCGGAACCTTGTCGAAGGCGATGGCCTGGTCGCTGCTGACGACTGTCTCGCCGTCAAACTTGAGGAAGGGCAGCTCGATCACGGCGGAGCCTGTGGCGATGACGATATGCTTGGCGCTGACGGTGCGCTCGTCGTTTTTTTCTTTGATGCGGACCTTGCCCTCGCCTGCCAGTAGGCCGTGGCCGTGAAAGACCTTGATTTTGTTGGCCTTCATGAGCCCTTTGACCCCGCCGCGAAGCTGCTCGACCGTCTTGGTCTTTTTCGCCATGAGCTGCTCGATATTGATCGAGAGCTTGGAAAGCTCGATGCCGTGGGTCTTGGCACCGTGCCCGGCGAAGTGATACATCTCCGTGGAGTGGAGGAGCGCCTTGCTCGGGATGCAGCCCACATTGAGGCAGGTGCCCCCCAGGTAGGGGTCTTTTTCGACGATGGCGGTCTTCAGCCCGAGTTGTGCGCCGCGAATGGCAGCGACGTAGCCGCCGGGACCGGAGCCGATGATGACGAGATCGAATATGCTTTCTTCTGACATAAAAATGAGTTGGAAACGTGGTGTGCGAGCGCTTTCGACAAGCTCAGGGCTCGAGCAACCGTCTTCGCTCTACGAGCTACGCCGGTCAAGAGCTCGCAGGCCACGATGTGTTAAATGCCGAATAATAAACGGGCCGGGTCTTCGATGGCTTCCTTGACTTTGACGAGGAAGGTGACGGCTTCCTTGCCGTCAATCAGACGGTGGTCATAGCTCAGGGCGAGATACATCATGGGGCGGACGACGATCTCGCCGTCGACGACGACGGCGCGCTCGGTGATATTGTGGAGGCCGAGGATGGCGGGTTGCGGGTGGTTGATGATCGGCGTGCTCAGCATGGAGCCGTAGATCCCGCCATTGGAGATGGTGATGACCCCGCCCTCGAGATCGCTCATCTGGATCTTACCGTCGCGGGCCGCTTTGGCGTAATTCAGGATGTCGCCCTCGATTTCGGCGAAGCCCTTTTGATCGCAGTCGCGCAGCACGGGGACCATGAGGCCTTTGTCCGTGCCCACGGCGACGCCGATGTCGTAGTAGTGCTGGGTGACGACTTCGTTCCCTTCAATGCGGGCGTTGACCTGTGGCACCGCCTGGAGGGCGTGCGTGACCGCTTTGGTGAAGAAAGACATAAAGCCCAGCTTGATGCCGTGGCGCTCGACGAACCGCTCCTGATGCTGCTTGCGCAGCTTCATCACGGCACTCATGTCGACCTCATTGAAGGTGGTCAGCATGGCAGCCTCCTGCGTGGCGGCGACGAGTCGCTCGGCAATCTTTCGGCGCAGCGGGCTCATCTTCTTACGGCTTTCGCGCCGACCTTCGGATGGGGAGGGGGCTCCGGTTTTGCCCGGGGGTGGACCGGCTTCGCTCTCCGAGCTACGGGGGGCAGGTGTTTCGGGTGCCTTCGCTTCAGCTTTCGGCTGATCAGCGGCTTTCAGTATGTCGCTCTTGGTCACGCGCCCATCCTTGCCGGAGCCGCTGATAGCGGCCACATCGACGCCCGTCTCCTCGGCGGCCTTGCGTGCCGCCGGGGACAAAGCTTTTTCGTTGCCGGTGGTATGCGTCGTCTGCTCCGGCTCGTCGGCCGGCTCCGCATCACTGGCTTCATCCCGCTTCGCCTCCGGCTCTGCCGATGCCTCGTCGGGGCTGTCGCTTTCCGGAGAACTGGACGCGTCATCCTTCGACGAATCTGCGGCAGCCGATTCGTCAATCGTGGCGACGACCTGGCCAATTTCGACCTCCTCATCGGCATCGACCTGGATGGAGATGACGCCGCTCACTTCGGCGCTGGCCTCCGAGGTGATTTTGTCCGTCTCCAGCTCGTAAAGCACCTGTTCTTTTTCGACGTAGTCGCCGTCTTTTACGTGCCAGGCGGCGAGGATGCCGCTACTGATCGATTCGCCCATTGCGGGAATTTTTACTTCGGTAGCCATGGTGGGAAAGTAGGGTTAAGGAATGAAAATTGGGAAAGGGAAGTTAGGAGAGGAGCTTTCTGAATGAGAGAAAGTTCTCAGCGGGCATCAGACCGAAAATGCTTTTTCGATGATTTTCTTTTGTTCGTGTTTGTGCAGGGCGAGGGAGCCGACTGCCGGGCTGGCGGAATCCTTGCGCCCGACATAAGTCGGCAGTTCGCCGAGACACTCCATGAGGCGGGGCGACATAAAAGTCCAAGCCCCCATGTTCTTCGGCTCCTCCTGACACCAGGCGATGGTTTTCGCCTTTGGATAGTTTTCCACGATGCGTTTCAGCAGGTCGGTGTTGAGTGGGTAGAGTTGCTCGACCCGTATCAGGGCGGTATCCTTGATGTTGTTTTCTTCGCGGTGCGCGGACAGTTCGTAGTAGAGTTTGCCCGAGCAAAAGACGATGCGTTTGGCTGTCTTGCGGTTGACCGTTTCATCGTCGAGGATCGACCAGAATTCGTTGTCGGTGAAATTCTCCACTTTGGAAATGCAGTCCTTATGCCGGAGGAGACTTTTCGGCGACATGAGAATGAGCGGTTTTTTGAATTCGCGCTTCATCTGGCGGCGCAGGAGGTGGAAGTATTGCGCCGGGGTGGTGACATTGCAGACTTGGATGTTGTTTTCGGCGCAGGACTGGAGGAAGCGCTCGAGGCGGGCCGAGGAGTGCTCCGGTCCCTGGCCTTCGTAGCCGTGGGGGAGGAGCATGACGAGTCCGCTCAGGCGCCCCCACTTGGACTCGCTGCTGGTGATGAATTGATCGATGATGACCTGCGCGCCATTGACGAAGTCGCCGAACTGCGCCTCCCAGATACAGAGCATCTGCGGGTAGTCGAGCGAGTAGCCGTAGTCGAAGCCGAGCACGGCAGCTTCGGAGAGAAGCGAGTTGTGCACGCAGAACCGGGCTTGGCCTTCCTGGAGGTCGAGCAGGGGAACATAGCGTTCGCGGGTCTCGATATCGTAGAGCACCGAGTGGCGGTGGCTAAAGGTGCCGCGTTCGCAGTCCTGCCCACTCAGGCGCACCGGGGTGCCGTCAAGGAGCAGGCTGCCGAAGGCAAGGGCCTCGCCCATGCCCCAGTCGATACCGGTGTTTTCTTTAAAAGCTTTCAGCTTTGCATTGAGCTGGCGGATGATTTTGCGGTTGGCCTTGAAGCCGTCGGGCACGTGGGCCAGTTGCTCCGCGATCATTTCGAGCGTGTCTTTCGGCACCCGGGTATCGAAGCCCTTGAAGTTGTAGGGCGGTTGCCGCTTGGCGTTGGACTCGGCGAAAGGGTCGGACTTTTTGTTTTCCGCCGCCTTGGCGGAGTCGAAGGAGGTTTCGAGGCGCTTGTGAAAATCGCTCTCGATCGTTTCCACCTCGGCTTTGGTAAACTCGCCCGAGTCGATTAGCGACTTAGCGAGGGATTTGCCGATTTTCGGAAGCTCCGCGATTTTTTTGTAGAGCAGCGGCTGCGTGAAGGCGGGCTCGTCCGACTCGTTGTGCCCGTGCTTGCGCCAGCAATACATGTCGATCACGACATCGCCGCCGAAGGTTTGGCGGTAGTCGAAGGCGGCTTCGCAGGCCGCCACCACGGCGAGGGGGTCGTTTCCATTGACGTGAAAAATGGGGGCTTCGACGATTTTGGCCACGTCCGTGCAGTAGCGGCTGGAGCGGGCGTCGGATGGATCGGTGGTGAAGCCGATCTGGTTGTTGATAACGAGGTGGATGGTGCCACCCGTGCGATACCCCTTGAGTTGGGAAAAGTTGAACACCTCGGCCACGACGCCCTGCCCGGCAATGGCGGCATCGCCGTGGATCAGCACGGGCAGAACACGCTTGCGGTCGAGATCGCCACGGATGCGCTGGCGCGCCCGCGCTTTGCCCTCGACGACGGGGTTGACGGCTTCGAGGTGACTGGGGTTGGCGGCGAGACGGATTTCAACCTCACGCCCATCGCTCGTTTTTCGCTTGGTCTCAAACCCCAAATGATACTTCACATCGCCGTCGCCGTAGATCGTATCGGGCACGTAATTTTCCGAAAACTCGCGGAAAATATAGTCGAATGATTTCCCAAGAAAGTTGGCCAGAACGTTTAGCCGACCGCGGTGCGCCATGCCCATGACGATTTCGTCCACCTCGTTCTTGCTGCACCGCTCCAAAATACTTTCCAGGCAGGCGATGAGCGCTTCGCCCCCTTCCAGCGAGAATCGTTTTTGTCCGACGTAGCGGGTTTGCAGGAAGTTTTCAAAGTCCTCCGCATGGATGATCGTGCTGAGAATGCGGTGCTTCTCCTCTTTGGTGAAACGTGGCACGAAGCACTCCGGCTCGATACGCGCCTGTATCCAGCGCCGTTTGGGCGTTTCCTGAATGTGGATGTATTCGATGCCGATGGTGTGACAGTAAGTCAACTCCAGACGCTCGATCAGCTCGCGCAGCGGCATTTCCGTGCCGCCAAGGTAATTGCCCGTGTGAAAAACGCGGTCGAGGTCGGCCTCGTCAAACCCGAGTCGCTCCAGGGTGAGGCGCGGGTTGGTCGGGCGCTCTTTGGCGATCGGGTTAAACTGCGCGATCGTGTGGCCGATCGAGCGGTAGGCGTAGATCAGTCCAATCGCGCGGGCCTGCTTCGTCGCATCGCTGTCCGCCTTGGATGGGTCGACGTTGGAAATGTCGCCGTTGCTTTTGACTGCATCCTGGGCCAGCTCGAAGCCCTCGAAAAAAGCCCGCCATTCGGAGTCGAGCGACTGCGGACGCGTGCGCCAGGTTTCGTAATGGTCGTCAATCAAATCGGCGTTCCAGCGATTTGCGATGGTTGTGTGCTTCATAGCGGACAGGTATCTTTTGGAGAAGGTAACAACTTGGTGACTCTTCGAATTAATACAAAGTTTTATGAAGATTAGAGCAGATTATTCAATTCGCTTATATCAGAAATGCCTGAAATCCGCGGATTGCATAGCTTTTCCCTTGATGTGAAGGTAAATTAGCTCTTAAACGAGAAGGCTTTTTCCTCGGCGGCATCGTTGATGGCGAGGCGGTCTTTTACAATGGGGAGGGTGAATAAAACGGTTGGTTTATCCGCGTAGCGTCCCGTGTAGGTCGTCTGTCCGAGCCAGGGGCTTTTTTTCTCGGAAAACCGATAGCCTTTGCCTTCCAGATCTTTGCCGAGGGCATTCATTTTACTGCGGCTCATCCCGCTGCCGCCGAAGTCGACGACGAGGTGCCCGTTCTCCCCTTTATCTTCGTGAATCACACAATCCACTTCGGGGGTGTATTTGTGAATCGTGACAAGCAACTTGCAGATTTTTTCCAGGCGGTGACGAAGGCTTCTCGGTTTCATTGGTGGGTAGGATGAAAGACCTTTGTGGGTTAATCAAGAGTTGCCTACCGCAGTTGTGTGTTTTTTGGGATGCGGGGTGCGGGATATGGGATACGGGATGGAACCGCGTGAGGCGAAGCCTTTTACGCGGTGGGATGCGGGATCACGTTTGAATGGCGCTAACTTAAGGCGGGTTCGCGCATGACTTCACTCCTAATATTTGCCGTAATCAGAATCGTAAGCAGTTGATGAAGAGAAGCTTACGATTACTTGGCGTCGGATCCTTAAACTAGCAACATTCGGGATCACTTGTGTTGCTCTGGGGGCAGCAATCGGGCAAAATTTTCGCCCATGACGGCTTCGGTCTCTGCCAGACTGAGCTGTGCCTCGTCATGAATGGCATGGACGTAGCGCTGCATATCCGGCGATGTTTGCTCGCGGGGGTAGATACGGAGGGGGTAGTCCGACCCGAAAACAACGTGTTTTGCGCCGACGAGGTCGATGACACTGCGGAAGATAGACGGTTCGTAGAGGAGGGGGCTAGCTGCGGTATCGTAGTAAACATTATGCAGATAGGGGCGCAGTCTGGGGTTTTGCGTGAAGAAGGGGAGGCCGCCGCCCCAGTGGGCAAGAATTATTTTCAGATCGGGGGCCCGCTGTGCGATACGGATAAACCATTCCAGCGGCGTGGCGACCGAGCCAGGTTGGGGGATACCGGCTGCCTCGGTGACATGAAAATTAATGGGCCAGTTTTCCCGGGTGCACCAGTCGGTCAGATGCTGCCAGTCTGCGCTGTCGAGGTCCCAGCCCTGCACGGCGAGATGAAGCTCACCCACACCGGAAAATCCCATTGCTTTGGATGACTCCAATTGCTCCCGCACGTCGGCACTCGGGTGAATCGCGGCAAAACCGATGAAGCGATCCGGGGCGTGGCGTATCCATTCCGCCATAGCGGCATTGTGCCAGCGGCAAGTGGATTCGTTTTCCCAATACCAGCCGAGCAGCGCGGCGCGGTCAACGTCCGCTGCATCCATCGCAGCCAACATACTATCTGGGTCGCTCCAACCCTGAATGCTTGTGCGGTCTGTCGGATCGACCAATTCAGCCCAGTGGGGCTCATTGTGCTCGAGCGCCCATGCGCGTGGCCGCGCCACGACCTCAGCTGGGTAGGCATGGGTATGGCAGTCGATGATCATGCGTGGCAGCTTGGTGTTGATGCATGTAGTTTGCGATGGTTAAGTCGGCGTTTTTAATTACGCCGGATTGCGAATCGGGAGCAACTGTCTACCCATGACACCATGCCGGAGCTTGCGGAAGTCGAATATTATCGGAAACGCTGGTTGCCCGCGATGGGGCAATCGGTTGAGCGCATCCGCCTGCATCCGGAGAAGCGAATTTTTCGGGGAGTGGACAGCACGGCTTTGGCGCGGGATTTGACCGGGTCGACCTTCACGGCGGCCCTGCGCCACGGCAAGCAAATGTGCTTTCGCTTCGGCGACCGACACTGGCTGGGGGTGCACCTCGGTATGACGGGGAAGCTGCGTTTTGCGTCCGACGCTATCCAGCAGGCGAAGCACGATCATCTGGTGCTCGACATGCAGGGGGGTGGCTCAATGGTTTTTTCGGATCCGCGGCTATTCGGGCGTATTTTGTATGCCAATACTGCCGCCGTCGTCCCGGACTGGTGGCGGGATCTGCCACCGGAAGTTTTGTCGAAGGAATTCACTCAGGAGTGGATGAATGGTTTCCTGGATCGGCGGGCGGGTGCGCCGATTAAAGCAGTGCTGCTCATGCAGGAACGGTTCCCCGGGATTGGGAATTGGATGGCCGATGAAATTCTCTGGCGGGCCCGTATCCATCCTGCCACGAGGGCGGGGCGCATCAGCCGGGTGAAGCGACGTAGGCTGTATGCATGCATACGCGAGGTCAGCGAAGATGCGCTGGCCGTGATCGGAACGGAGTGGAATCGTCCGCCGGATGACTGGCTCTTCAACCACCGGTGGAAAGACGGGGGCCAATGCCCCAAGACCGGGGGGAGGTTGAGGCGCGAGTCAATCGGCGGGCGGACGACCTGCTGGTCCCCTAAGTGGCAGCAGTTGCGGGTCTGAGGGTTTGAATGGTCGGGTGTTCATTTTTTGTTCGCAGGGAACGCATTTTCCTGGGCAAACTCTCCCGCTTGGCACAACAAAAACAGTTCAGACCCAATCTCTACCTCGTCGGTTTCATGGGCGTGGGTAAATCGGCCATCGGTCGGCGGATCGCAGGTGAGCTGGGGTATCGGTTCCTTGATTCGGATCATTGTATCGAGAAAGAACAGGGGAAACGGATCCCAGAGATTTTTGAGGAATCAGGTGAGGCGCATTTTCGCCAACTGGAGCGCGATTTTATTGAGAAGGGGCATCCGGAGGAGGGCTGCGTGATTTCGTGCGGGGGCGGACTGGTTGTGCCGGAGGGGATGAAGGATCGTTTGCGGGAAAAGGGTGTGGTCATTTGTTTGTTTGCCTCGGTCGAGAGCATCATTGAGCGAACCGCCCGAAACAAAAACCGGCCGCTCCTCAACGTGCCGGATCCGGCGGCCAAAGTGCGAGCCCTGCTGAAAGAGCGCGAACCAATCTACATGGCTGCGGGCACGAGCATCAGCACGGACGGGCGCAGCATCCCGGAAGTCGTGCGGCATATCATCCACACATACCGCACCCAGGCGCGAGATTTTGTCAAGTAGTGACAAGCTTCCAGCTTGTCGTGGCAGGCGAGCGGTATTGTTGGCAGCATCGCTACGAAATCAGCCCGAAATGGCGACACCCTTCCAGCACGCCGCTCGTGGCGGGATTCACGGCCAGGTAGAACC
The DNA here is from genome assembly GCA_009908325.1 of Verrucomicrobiota bacterium. Lineage (GTDB taxonomy): Bacteria > Verrucomicrobiota > Verrucomicrobiia > Opitutales > Coraliomargaritaceae > Thalassobacterium. Next base: position 8,856 of record JAAAPI010000243.1, read on the forward strand.
GGTCGCTTATCCCGCGACTTACCAGTTGTGCCCTCACTTTTTCGGCGAGGCCCTCACTGCCGTTGGCCACAACGATGGCGCGGAATCCGCTCACGAGGGCGGCGTAATCGTTGCCGGAGTCGCCGGAATAAATGACTTCATCCGGTGAAAAGTCCGCGTGGGTGCTGAGCCAGATCAAGGCATAGGCTTTGGAGACCCCGGCGGGCATGACGTCCAGCAGCCCACAGTTTGAGAAGGGGTCGACGCTTCCCATGCATTCGTAGGGCAGTCGGGCGGTGCGTAGCTGCTCGTTGACCTGATCGACCAGACGGACCACGCTATCCGAGTTGGATTGGTAGCTGATCTTAAAGCGCTGCTGATGCGCGGGCGACTGTAGCTCCAGTCCATCGAGCGTGGACAAGGTTTTTTCAATGCGAGTGCGCTCCAATCCGCCGGACGTTTCAGCGAGGTGGGACTCATATTTTTCAAATACCTGAAACCCGCTCCCAACGCGCTGGTAGATCGCGCTGCCCACGTCGCAGACGACCCACTCGGGCGTGGGGAGGTTGTATTGCTCAATCGCGTCGAGCACTGATTCGAAGTGCCGACCTGTAGCGAACACAAGGGGCGCCTGCGATTCGGCGAAGTGATCGGCAAGGCACTGTAAATCAGTGCGATTTGCCTCGGTCTCCGGAAGCGGAATCAATGTGCCGTCGAGGTCGGTCGCGAGCACCCGGGGCGCAATGGAGCATTCGGGGTTGAAATGGTTCATAGGCGTGCTTTACTAGTGTTTTTGGCAATAACGCGAAATAGAAAAGTTTAAGTGTAATCGCAAAACCAAGACACAGCCGATCCATGTTATCAAGCGAATCTCCAAAAGGCCCGAAATCGGCAAGTGAACCCGCGCCTTTTATTGCCTTTGAGGAGATTCTCCGATTTTTATAAACACAATACTATGGCTAAAGAGAAAGAACTCCGTATCGCACTGATCAGCCTGCACGGCTTGATTCGTGGCGAACAACTGGAACTTGGGCGCGACGAGGACACGGGCGGGCAAACCCGCTACGTCGTCGAGCTGGCCAGAGCTCTCTCCGAGCGGGACGACATCTCGCGCGTCGATCTGATCACGCGTCAGGTGGTGGACGATAAAGTCTCCGACGACTACGCCAAGCTGGAAGAGCAGATCGCCGAAAAGGCCTACATAGTGCGCATTCCCTTTGGGCCGAGGCGCTACCTGAGCAAATCGAAGCTTTGGCCCTACATGGAGGTCTTTGTCGACCAGTGTTTGAATTACTTTCAGCGGAATCGTGCCGTGCCCGATATCATCCACGGGCACTATGCCGACGCGGGCTACGGCGGTGGTCAGTTGGCACGGCTGCTCGGGGTGCCATTCGTGTTCACCGGGCACTCCCTCGGGCGGGTCAAACGGCAGCGCCTCCTGGACTCGGGGGTCGATTCAAAAAAGATCGAGGCGGCCTATGCCATCTCCCGTCGTATCGAGGCGGAGGAGTTCGCACTCGAAACCTGCTCGCTTATCTGCACCAGCACCCACCAGGAGGTGAAGGAGCAATATGAAAAATACGAGAACTACATACCCGAGCGCATGGAGGTCATCCCCCCGGGAGTTGATCTGAGCTCCTTTCGCCCGCCCCGTGAGGGCGACCCCAAGTCGGACCTGATCAAAGACATTCACGGGTTTCTGCACGATCCGGAGAAGCCGCTCATCGTGGCGATGGCCCGGCCCGACGAGCGTAAAAATCTGGAAATGCTGGTCAAAACCTATGGCGAATCACCTCAGCTGCAGCGTGCGGGTAACCTCGTCCTTGTCATGGGCAGTCGCGACGACCTGCGCGAGATGCCGGCCGGGCAAAAAAATGTCTTGCTCAACGTTTTGACGCTGATCGATGTTTATAACCTCTACGGCAAGGTTGCCTACCCGAAGCGCCACAAGGCCGATGATGTGGCGACGCTTTACCGGGAGATCGCCAAGTCGCGCGGCGTATTCGTCAATGCGGCGATGACCGAGCCCTTCGGCCTCACGCTGCTCGAAGCCGCCGCCAGCGGGGCACCCATTGTGGCGACCAACGATGGCGGCCCCAGTGATATTATCGCGAATTGTAAAAACGGTATGCTGGTGGACCCCTTTGATTCGAAGGTGATTGAAAAAGCCATCCTGCACGCCCTGATCGAACCGGCACAATGGGATGCCTGGTCGGAGGCCGGGCTGAAAAATGTCAACAACCACTACTCGTGGGAGCGCCACGTGGAGCGCTATTTGCGCGATGTCAAGGAGGTGCTCAAAGACGAAGACGTGCCCGCCCCCATCGCCCGGGGCCGCAAGACCCGCCGCCTTCCCCAACTGGACCGCCTGGTTATCGCCGACATCGACAACACGTTGACCGGTAACGACGACGCCTTGCACGAGTTCTTTAACCTGATCAGCGAGACAGAAGAGCATGTCGGCTTTGGGATCGCCACCGGTCGGCGCTACGAGGACGTCATGCAACTCATGGAGGAAAACGACTTTCCCAACCCCGAGGTGCTCATCACCTCGGTGGGGACAGAGATTTACTACGGGAAAAACCTCACTCTGGACAGTAGTTGGCAGAAGCACATCGATTTCCGCTGGGAGCCGGACCGGGTTCGGGAGGTGCTCAGCGGGGTCGAGGGCCTCTATATCCAGGAGGAAAACGAGCAGTCAAAATATAAGATCAGTTACAAGGTGGATTTCGAGGTCGCTCCCAGGTTGCCCAAGCTGAAAAAAATCCTTCGCGAAAACGGGGTTCGGGCGAAGTGCATCGTCTCGCTCAACATGTTTCTGGACATCATCCCTTCCCGTGCGGGGAGCGGGCTGAGTATCCGGCATATGGCCTTCAAGTGGGGCTTCCCGCTCGAGCACATTCTTATTGCGGGCGATTCCGGTAACGACGAGGAAATGCTGGCCGGTAGCACGCTCGGAGTGATCGTCGGGAACTACAGTCCCGAGCTGGAAAAACTGCGGAAGTATCCGCGCGTCTACTTCGCTGAGCAGAAACATGCCGCCGGGATCATCGAGGGGATCCACTACTATAATTTCTTCGATGAGATCACGATCCCCAATGAAAAGCTGACGGCCGCCGAAGATGCCTGATCTGGACCTAGCTTACGAAGCCAGACGCACCCTCCGCCGCATCCGACCGAAGATCCACGACCGGATCGACCGTGCCGCGCACTCCGATGCGGAAAGAGCGTTGCTCATCGAGACAATCGAAGCCCGGCTGGCAGAACACTGGCCGCGCCTTTTCGATCTGCTATACCGGCTCTACGGGCAGCACTACGACTTCTTCTACTATCTGGAGCGTATTTTGCTCACGGCGGTTGATTCCTGGTTGGACCGGCCGGAGGATTTGAAGCAGCTCGACTTGCGTCGCGAGGCCGACCCGAACTGGTATCTTTCCGAGCACATGATCGGCGGCTCACTCTATGTGGATCTGTTCAGTGGTGACCTCAATCGACTCCGGGACAAGATCCCCTACCTGCGCGATCTCGGGCTGACCTACGTGCATCTCATGCCTCTCTTCAAAGACCGCGAAGGTAACAGTGACGGGGGCTACGCAATCAGCGACTATCGGAGTGTCGACGCATCGCTCGGCACCATGGAGGAACTGCGTGCACTCGCCCACGACTTCCGGTCGGTCGGTATCTCGTTGGTGCTGGACTTCGTCTTTAACCACACGGCCGACGACCACGAATGGGCCATCCACGCCCAGGAGGGCGACCGCGAATACCTCGATTACTACCACACCTATCCTGACCGCACCGTCCCGGACCAGTATGAGCAGAACCTTCGGGAAATTTTCCCTACCGTGCGCCGCGGCAATTTCACGTGGCACGCCGGTATGCAGCGCTGGATCTGGACCACGTTCAACAGCTTTCAGTGGGATCTGAAATACGCGAACCCGGAGGTCTTCCGGGCGATGGCCGAAGAGATGCTCTTCCCC
>JAAAPI010000270.1 GCA_009908325.1 Verrucomicrobiota bacterium
ATTGCGGAAAATCCGAATGATCCAAAAGCGATCACCGATGCGCTCCGCGCGAAGATGCGTTCGCTGCTTGAGGGGAATGCGTTGGGCAAGGGTTGAGGATTTGGGGCTGGGCTCGTGGCGTGTCCGCTCGGACGCCCCGCCCGATGGGGTATCTTGGCGTCCAAGCTTACTCGGGGTCATGGCGTTCCTGCCTAATGTTCAAGATGTTCACTCCAGCCCTGCTTAGCTCGCGCAAGCGCGAACGCCACGAAAGCATCAGCGGGTTTGCTCTCGGTGCTGCACTTCGGCCCGCGCAACCGTCTTCGCTCTTCCACCTTCGCCAAGGCTACGGTGGACAAGTCAAGCTTCGCCGCGCCAAGAGCGAGCACGCCTCGGCGAGATGCATACGAATCCCTCTGGAACCCTTTGTCTCCGCCAATATCCGGCGAGCCCGAGCAAGCTCGGACACTACGCAGCAACGCCGAGTACTTGGCTTTTGTAGTGTCGGAGCTTGCTCCGGCCTAGTTCGTAGTGCGACTCTGATCGTTCCGAACGCATATGCTTGAATCCAGTGAAATCGAAGGCAGCCTTTGCAAATCACTTTTTAACGGCCTTAGCTAGTAGATTCTCCGATTTTAAGACAGCCCGCAAGCGAGCACGCCACGGGCTCATCCGCTACGCCTTCGTTTCCCCGGTTACCACTTCCATGAGGGCTTCGACGCATTCGATTTTGGCGCTGGGGAGCATGCCGTGGCCGAGGTTGAAGATGAAGCCGGGGTGCGTGTCGGCGTCGTCGAGCACGCGCTGCGCCTCGCGGCGGGTGATCTCCGGCGTTGTTGTCAGAACGACCGGATCGAGGTTCCCCTGCACGGCGGCTCCGTGGCCGATGCTCTGCCGCATGCGGCGGAGGTTCATCGTCCAATCGAGGCTGAGAATCTTCGCCCCGGTGTGGAGCAGCTCGGGGGCTTTGTGACCCATGCCTTTGGCATAGAGAATGACCGGAACCCGGCCTTTTAGCGCGTAAATGATATGGTGAATCCAGCGCAGCGACCAAGCCTCGTAATGGGTGGCGGGGCAGATCGCACCCCAGGAATCAAAGATTTGCAGGGCGTCGGCACCGGCGTCGATCTGCATGTGCAGGTAGTCGACGATCGCATCAGTCAGCTTCTGCATGAGCGTTTCAAAAAGTTCCGGACGATCCCAGGCGAGTTGTTTGATGGCCACGTAGTCTTTTGCCGAACCGCCCTCGACCATGTAGCAGGCCAGCGTCCAGGGGGAGCCGCAGAAACCGAGCAGGGCGGTGTCTTCACCCAGTTTTGATCGGGTCAGGCTGAGCGCGTCGGCTACGTATTTCAGCTTCTCCGCAATTCCCGTGGCATTGAGGGCTTCGATCTTTTCCTGCGTATCGAGTAAGTAGTCCATCCCGATGCCGCCCTGATCGCGAAAGTGGTAGCTCTGGCCGAGCGCTTCGGGGATGACCAGGATGTCTGAAAAAATAATCGCGGCATCGAGGGGGAAACGGCGCATCGGCTGCAGGGTGACTTCTGTGGCCAGCTCCGGCGTGCGCACCATGGTGACGAAGTCGTGCGTCTCCTTCAGTGCCCGATACTCCGGCAGATAGCGACCGGCCTGGCGCATGAGCCAGATTGGTGGACGGTCGACCGGTTCTTGGTGGGCGGCGGCGAGGAAACGTTGGCGTGGAGTCATGGGAGGAGGGAGGATGGAGTGGTTGAGTGGTGGAGTGGTGGAGTGGTTGAGTGGTTGAGTGGTTGAGTGGTTGAGTGGTGGAGTGGTTGAGTGGTGGAGTGGTGGAGTGGTTGAGTGGTTGAGTGGTGGAGGGATATGGGATGCGGGATGGAACCGCGTAAGGCGAAGCCTTTTACGCGGCGGGATATGGGATGTGGGATATGGGATGCGGGGCGCGAGATGCGGGATAGGGGATGCGGGATGCGGGATGCGTGACGCGGGATATGGGATATGGGATGCGGGGCAAAGAAGACTCAGGTTTCAAGTCTCAGACTTCATCCCTCTAAAGGTCTTCATCCTTCTGAGGTCCAGTCCTGGGGTTTGAGGAAGACTTCGTAGAGTTCGGCTTCGGGGGTTTTGGGTTCGGGGTGGTAGTCGTAGTCCCAGCGGACGAGCGGGGGGAGGGACATGAGGATGGATTCGGTGCGGCCTTTCGACTGGAGGCCGAAGAGGGTGCCGCGGTCGTAGACGAGGTTGAACTCAACGTAGCGGCCGCGTCGATACAGTTGGAATTGGCGTTGCGCGTCTGTGTAGGGGGTGGCTTTGCGGCGTTCTACGATGGGCTGATAGGCGGGCAGAAAATGATCGCCGACCGACTGCATGAAGGCGAACGCTGCTTCGAAGCCACCCTCGGTATAATCGTCGAAGAAAATGCCACCGATGCCGCGGGCTTCCCCTCGGTGCGGGAGATAGAAGTATTCGTCGCAGGTTTTTTTGAACGTTTGATAGTGATTTTCGCCGAAGGGCTGGCAGGCGGCCTGCGCGGTTTGATGCCAGTGCACGGCGTCTTCCCGCTGGCCGTAGTAAGGCGTCAGATCGAAGCCGCCGCCAAACCACCAGATCGGGTCACCGTTTTCCGGCTGGGCATAGAAAAAACGGACGTTCATGTGGGTGGTGGGCACGTGCGGATTGTGGGGGTGTACGACGAGGGAGACGCCCATGGCGCGGAAGGGAGCCCCGGCCAACTGGGGGCGGTTGGCGGTGGCTGAGGCGGGGAGTTGACTGCCTTCGACGTCGGAGAAATTGATCCCGGCTTTTTCAAAGACCGCACCATCGGCCAGCACGCGGGAGCGACCGCCGCCGCCTTCGGGCCGTGTCCAGCTGTCCTCGTGGAAGCGGGCCTGACCGTCGTCACCTTGCAGCGCGTCGCAGATCCGGTCCTGTAGGGCGAGCAGGTAGTGGCGGACTTTTTCTGTTTGAGCGGTTTGCATTGTCTGCGAATGATGGTGGCCGTTTGACGCTGTTAGTTAGCTTCCCAATTTCGTTTTATGTCAACCACTCAAGAACTTCCCTCTTCGGTATTTATCTTCGGCTGTGGCTACGTCGGCACGGCGCTGGCGCGGCACCTGTTGGCCGCAGGTGTGCGGGTCGGTGCATTGACGCGCAACGCGGAAAAAGTGGCGCGCTTGCGGGAGCTGGGTCTGGATCCAGTGATCGAGGGCGATCTCAATTCCGAGGATTGGCATGCTGCGCTGACGGGCCGCTACGATGCAGTGGTCAACTGCGTGAGCTCGGCGGGTGGCGGGCTTGCGGGCTACCGAAAATCATACCTGGAGGGGCAGCGGTCGATTCTGAAGTGGGCGCAGTCTCAGGATATAAAGAGCTACGTGTATACGAGCAGTACCTCCGTTTATCCGCAGGACGGCGGCGTGATGGTCGATGAGTCGTCCGATACGGCGGAGGCCCCGCCGACGGGACAAGTCGTCCGCGAGTCCGAAGCGCTGCTGGAAGAGGCAGCGCATCTCGGGCGTTGGTACGTGCTTCGTCTGGCGGGGATTTATGGGCCGGGGCGGCACTACTTGCTGGACCAGCTGCGGGGCGGCGCGGAAGAAATCCCGGGTTCGGGCGACTATGCGCTCAATATGATTCACCGCGACGATATTGTTTCGGCGATCTGTTCGGCGCTCGCAGGTCGGGCTGAGTCGGGTATTTACAATATTGCGGACGACGCCCCCACCACCAAGGCCGAGGTGCTGGCCGACCTCGCGAAAAAGCTGGGGCTGCCGAAGCCGGTATTTAATCCGGCCATCGTATCGGAGCGATTAAAGCGGCGGGGCGGGCGGATGCCCAATCGCCGGATCAGTAACGCGAAGGCGAAAGCGGCGCTTGACTGGGCACCGAAATATCCCAGCTACCGGGAAGGGTATGCGGCGTTGGTCTAGCGAGCGCCGGAGGTGTTTGGTGAGCCCGTGCTGTGCCGGTGCGTCCGCAAGCGGACACGCCACGTTGGGCCGCTTGTGGCGTGCTCGCTTGCGAGCGCCGGAGGTGTCTGGTGGGTCCGGGCTGTGTAGGGGCTATAAGCTCGCACACCACGATTGCATTTCGTGGCGTGCGAGCTTGCGAGCGCCGGGATGTGTCTGGTGGGCTCGGGCTGTGCCGGTGCGTCCGCAAGCGGACACGCCACGTTGGGCCGCTTGTGGCGTGCTCGCTTGCGAGCGCTGGGAGGTGTCTTGGTGGGTCCGGGCTGTGCGGGGGCGTCCGCGAGCGGACACGCCACGTTGGCTTAGTCGATTTCCTCGACGCCGACTTCGATGCGCTTGCCGTTGATTGTTAGTCCATATTTCCGGCTTGGACCGCCGGGACTGGTTTGGGCCGCCGGAGCCACCTGCGGCGTGGCCGCAGGCACCGCAACTGGCTTTGGTTTTGGGCCTTCGCCCTTGAGGTGTTTTTCCAACTGGGGCGGGAACATGGCGTGAATCACGCAGTGCTCGTCGTCGCTGGGGAAATTCTTCGCTTTGAGCTCCTTGCGGAGGTCATCCATGTGCTGGTGCTCCGCGCCGGGGGCTTCGACCGGGCGGCAGGTGATGGGCTCTTTTTTGGCCTGCTTGGCGGCGAGCGCCTGCACCTCGGGATCGACCTCGGCGGGGCACTGGCCGTAGTAGCCGAGGGCAATGTCGGCCGCCTGGGGCGAGATTTGCTTCCAGCGGCCAAACTTCACGTTGAGGAAGGCCTGCATGCCGACAATTTGGGAGGTGGGGGTGACGAGCGGGATCCAACCGAGCGCCTCGCGCACGATCGGAATCTCTCGGAAAACATCGTCGAACTTGTCCTCCATCTTTTGCTCTTTGAGCTGCGTGCGGAAGTTGGAGAGCATACCGCCGGGCACCTGGTATTCGAGTGTATCGACGTCGATGACCTCGTTTTGATGGCTGGTGAATTCGCTCATCTCCTCATAAACCGCCTCGAGGTGGGTGCGGATTTCGCGGAGCGCGGCGCGTTGCGCGTCGGACACATCGGGGCAGCGTTCGTGGCCTTGCAGGATGGCCAGCATGCGGGTCGTGTCGGGCTGTCCGGTGCCGTTGGCAAAGGGCGAGATGGAAAGATCGATGGCGTCGACCCCGGCGTCGATGGCCGAAACATAGGTGTTTGTGCCCAGACCCGCCGTATCGTGGGTATGAATCCAGACGGGAATCTTCAGCTTTTTCTTGAGCCCGTCGATGATGGCGTAGGCATCGGACGGTGGGATGAGTCCGGCCATGTCTTTCAGCACGATGGCATCGGCTCCCATTTTTTCGAGTTCGACACCCATCCCGATAAACTTGGCGGTGGTGTGGACGGGGCTGCTCGTGTAGCAGATCGTGCCGTGGGCCTGCGCACCGGCCGCCTTGGCCGCATCGATGGCGCACTTCATATTGCGCGGGTCGTTCAGCGCATCAAAAATCCGGAAGATATTCATCCCATGGTCGGCGCTGGTCTTAATGAAGGCGGTCACCACATCGTCGGGGAAGTGCTTGTATTGCACGATGTTTTGCCCGCGTAGGAGCATCATGTGCGGCGTCTTCGGGCATGCCTTTTTCAGAGCATCCAGCCGGTCGAAGGGAAACTCGTCCAAAAAGCGCAGGCCCGAGTCGATGGTGGCACCCCCCCAGGTTTCCAGCGCGCCGAACCCCCAGTTGTCCAATTGCTCGCAGATCGGGAGCATTTGCTCGGTCCGCATGCGGGTCGCGGCCAGACTCTGGTGGCCGTCGCGTAGGACGTTATTGTTAAGCTGAACTGATTGCATGTTATTCGTGTATTAGCTATTTTTAATATTCGGCTTGTCCTTAGCAAGGATTATTTGATATCGCTTTGTGATCGTGAGCTCACCGAATCCATTCCATATTATGACCAAGCCGGCAGGTCCTCTCTGTAATTTGGACTGTAGCTACTGCTTTTATTTAGAAAAGACTAAACTTTTTCCGAGGAATCACCTGTTTCGGATGTCGGATGCAGTCTTAGAGGCCTACGTGAGGAGCTATATCGCGGCCCAGCCAGGGGAGGTCGCCAGTTTTGCCTGGCAGGGTGGCGAGCCGACGCTGGCTGGCCTGCCGTTTTTTGAGAAGGTGGTCGCTTTGCAGGCACGCCATGCCGGGGGGAAACGCATCGAGAATGCATTTCAAACAAACGGCACGCTGCTCAACGACGCCTGGTGCACGTTTTTCCGGAAGCATTCCTTTCTAGTGGGCATCAGCATCGATGGTCCCCAGTCTCTGCACGATGCCTATCGCGTGGATCGTAAAGGGCGGCCTACCTACCGGGATGTGATCCGCGGGGTCGAATTGTGCAAAAAGCACCAAGTGGCTTTTAATACGTTGACGGTCATCAACGCGAAGAATGTGACCAAGCCGCTCGAAGTCTATCGCTTTCTAAGAGAGATCGGATCGGAATTCATTCAATTCATACCGCTGGTCGAGCGACTGCCGGATGCGGCTTCCGATCACCTGGGCCTTAGTTTGGCCCATCCGCCCGATTTGTCGGCCGGGGCCCAATTTAGCAGCAAAGTGGAATTGACGGAATGGTCTGTATCACCCGAGGCATTAGGTGAATTCTATTGTAAGATCTTCGACCGCTGGGTGAGCCGGGACGTCGGTCGGGTCTTCGTGCAGCTATTTGACAACACGTTGGGGAAATGGGTCGGGGCTCCGGGGGGCGTCTGTGTGTTTTCGGAAACCTGCGGACGGGCACTCGCCCTGGAGCATAATGGCGATTTATACGCCTGCGACCACTTCGTTTATCCACGCTACAAGCTCGGCAATCTCATGACTTCGGAAATGACCGACATGGTCGAAAGCACCACTATGCAAGCGTTCGGCGAGGCCAAACGAAGCACGCTCCCGCGGCAATGCCGCGAGTGTGAGGTGCGCTTTTGTTGCAATGGCGATTGCCCGAAACACCGCTTTGGGCGCAGTTCAGACGGTGAATACGGGATCAGTTACCTTTGTGCCGGCCTGAAACGGTTTTTCAAGCATTCGGCCCCCGCCATGCGGGAGATGGCGGATCTGTATCGTCAACAGCGTTCGCCAGCCGAGATTATGCGGAAAAATTGAAGGGGTGACCTATTCCCATTGACAGTTGTATAAAACTTTATTTTGAATACTCAAAATATGAATTTTTACAATACAGTATTACGGTTGGTTTCAGCCATTTTGATGATGATCATTCCGACAGCCTGCGGGCCGGACCCAGCTTCCGGGGAAGCGGATTCGGCCGTAGAGGCAAGCTACCAGGTGGTGGGCACGGTTGGCATGATCACGGATGTGGTTCGCAATGTCGTAGGTGAGCATGCCGGGGTGGAAGGTCTGATCGGCGAGGGGGTGGATCCGCACCTTTACAAGCCGACGCGGAAAGATGTGGTCACTTTAAATCAGGCGGATGTTGTCTTTTACAACGGGCTGCGCCTGGAGGGTGCCATGACGGATGTGCTGAACCGTCTGGCCGAGACGGGTAAGCCGGTGCGCGCGGTGACGGAGGCGATTCTTGATGAGTCGGACTATCTACTGGAGACGGAGGACGGATCGGCGCACACCGACCCGCATGTGTGGATGGACGTGGCGGGATGGATGCGCGCGCTGCCGGTGATCGTGGATACCCTTAGCGCCTTCGATCCGGAAAACGCCGACGTGTATCAGCGCAATGCCGAGGTTTACCTTGAAAAGCTCCGGGGGCTGGACGCCTACGCGAAGGAAGCAATCGCCACGATTCCCCCGGAGAAGCGGGTCCTGGTCACGGCGCACGATGCCTTCCAGTATTTTGGTCGGGCCTATGGGCTGGAAGTGCGGGGGATCCAGGGTATCAGTACGGAGTCGGAGGCCGGGGTGCGCGATTTGGAAGAACTGATCGATTTCATTGTTGAACGCGAACTGCCGGCTGTTTTTGTGGAGTCTTCGGTCGGCGATAAAAATGTGCGGGCTTTGATCGAAGGCGCACGGGCGCGTGGGCATACCGTGCAAATCGGGGGTACCCTTTATTCCGACGCCATGGGTCCCGGCGGCACGTATGAAGGAACTTATATCGGCATGATCGATCATAACGTAACGACTATAACCAGGGCGCTCGGCGGCGAGGCCCCGGGCTTTTTGCAATGACGTTTCCGGATTTCAAAACCCAAAAGGAGGTGCCTGCCGAACCAGGGGTCGATGTCCAGCAGCTGCCGCTTTCCATCCGAGATTTGACAGTGGCGTATCATCGCAAACCGGTGATCTGGGATATCGATCTATCGATTGAGCCGGGCAGGCTGGTGGGGATCGTCGGACCCAACGGTGCGGGCAAGAGCACATTGATCAAAGCCTGTCTGGATTTGATCCCGCGCTCCTCGGGCGAGATTCTGTATTATGGGCAACCTTATGCGAAAGAGCGCAGGCGGGTGGGCTACGTGCCGCAGCGCGAGAGCGTGGATTGGGATTTTCCAGTGAGTGCGCTCGACGTCGTCGCCATGGGCACTTACGGCCAGTTGGGCTGGTTTCGCCGGGTGAATAAACGCTGCAAAGCGCTCGCCATGCATGCCCTGGAGCGCGTCGGCCTGGCGGACTATGCGCACCGGCAGATTAGCCAGCTCTCGGGCGGGCAGCAGCAACGCACGTTTCTGGCACGGGCGCTGGTGCAGGATGCGGATATTTACTTTATGGATGAGCCCTTCGCCGCCGTCGATGCGGCGACCGAGCGGGCCATCGTGGACCTGCTGAAGGAATTGCAGGGGCGGGGTAAGACCGTTCTTGTGGTGCATCACGATCTCGCGACGGTGCCGCAGTATTTTGACTGGACGGTCCTGCTTAATTTGCGGTTGGTGGCGTCCGGGCCGACGGACGAAGTGTTTACCCAGGAAAATCTGCGCCGCACCTACGGCGGCAAACTGACCCTGCTCGCCCAAGCGGCGGATGAAGTGGAAAGGAGCCGATGAGTGCTATTGAAAAGTATAACATCGTGGCGTGCGAGCTTGCTCGCGCCGGGGCGCCGTGGGCGGGCGAGATCACGCGTAGTCGGAAAAGGTGGGGTTTTACCGGGGTCTTTTCTGCAACTGTTTGGGTGGGCCTCGGCTGGCTCGTGCATCCCGGGCGCGAGCAAGCTCGCACGCCACGGAAAAGCCGCATCCTGGGCGCGAGCAAGCTCGCACGCCACGGGGAGGCCGCATCCCGGCCCGAGCAAGCTCGCACGCCACGTAGAGGCTCCTTTTGACAGCAACCATGCCTGAAATCGCTGACATCTGGAACGTCCTCTTCCTGCGGGATTACAACACCCGCCTTGTTGTCATTTCGACGATGTTGCTTGGCTGTGCCTCGGGTCTGATGGGGGGCTTTCTGCTTTTGCGCAAGCGCTCGCTCATGGGGGATACACTCTCGCACGCCACGCTGCCGGGGGTCGGGCTGGCTTTCATGCTGGCGGTCGCGCTGGGGGGCGATGGCAAGTCGCTGCCCTTGTTGCTCGCGGGTGCGGGGTTGACGGGGGTACTCGGCTGCGCGGCGGTGCTTTTTATCCGCAACAACTCCCGGATCAAAGACGACACGGCCATGGGGATCGTGCTCAGTGTCTTTTTCGGTGCGGGGGTGGCTATTCTGGGTATGATTCAGACCATGCCGAAGGGAAGTGCGGCCGGTTTGGAATCGTTCATCTACGGTAAGACCGCATCCATGGTGATGACTGACTTCCAGATCCTCACGGCCGTGACCGGTGTTGTGCTGGTCGGTTCTTTTCTTCTGTTCAAGGAGTTTCGGCTGCTCTGCTTCGACGAGAGTTTTGCGGCGGCGCTCGGGTGGCCCGTCAAGCGGCTCGATGTCGTTATGCTCGCTCTGGTGGCGGCGGTCACCGTGGCGGGGCTGCAATCGGTCGGGCTGATTCTGATTATCGCCTTCCTTATCACCCCGGCGGCGGCAGCCCGTTTCTGGACGAATCAGCTGGATCGCATGTTGCTGCTCTCTGCATTAATCGGGGGTGCGAGCGGTTGGCTGGGCGCTAGTTTGAGTGCGTTTTTCCCGCGTCTCCCGGCGGGTGCGGTCATTGTGCTGGTGGCCAGGTCCGGCTTTCTGGTTAGCATGTTTTTTGGAGCCGAGCGGGGTGTCTTGCTGCGCTTCATTCGGCAAGCCCGGCACCAGTCGCGCGTTGGCAGCCAGCATTTGTTGCGGGCGCTTTACGAGCTCCTGGAAGCGGAGGCAGCGGACGGCCCGTTGCGGATTCGGGCGGTGCCCTTTCGGCAAATTCGCGGACGCCGGACCTGGACTGATGCGGTGCTGAATAAATCAATCCGCCGGGCTTATCAAAACGGCTTTGTCGATGTCGCGGACGGCGGTGATTCTATCATCCTGACCGAGGCGGGTCTGGCCGAGGCGGCGCAGGTCACGCGCAACCACCGCCTCTGGGAGATGTATCTGATCGAGTATGCGGATGTCGCGGCCAGCCGGGTCGACCGCGATGCCGACCGGGTCGAGCACGTCCTGGGCGAGAAGATGGTCGCCGGCCTGGAGAGTAAACTACAGACCTATCGGAGCGCGGGGAGCCTCGTGCCCAAGAGCCCGCATCCGATCCGACCGGGAGATTGATATGAAGCCCGAACTTTTCCAAAACCGTAAATTTTTTAATCGCCCATGAGTTGGTTTCCTTTAGATACCTGGATCGTCGTGATCGGAGCGCTGGCGGCGATCGCCTGCGCACTGCTGGGGAATTTTCTGGTCCTGCGGAAGATGAGCATGATGGGCGACGCCATCAGCCATGCGGTGCTGCCGGGGCTGGCCATCGCATTTCTGGTCACCGGGGCACGGGCCAGTCTGGCGATGTTTATCGGGGCGGCCATCGTCGGGCTGTTTACGGCGGTGTTTACACAGTGGATCAGCCGTTTCGGAAAAGTCGACGAGGGGGCGTCGATGGGCATCGTCTTTACGTCGCTGTTTGCGCTGGGTCTATTGCTCATTGTGCAAGCGGCGGATCAGGTGGACCTGGATCCCGGCTGTGTCCTCTATGGGGCGATTGAGCTAACACCGCTCGACGTGGTTTGGCGACCGGAGGTGCTCGGCGTCGCTCTGGCGGTGCCCCGCGCCGCCGTCGTTTTGGCGGGCGTCATGCTCGTCAATCTCGTCTTTGTCGCGGGCTTTTTTAAAGAGCTGCGGATCGTCTCCTTTGATCCGGAATTGGCGGACACGATGGGGATTCGTTCCAATTGGATGCACTATCTGTTAATGTCGCTGGTTGCTATGACGACCGTGGCCGCTTTTGAAGCGGTTGGCAGTATCATTGTCATCGCGATGCTTATCGTGCCAGCCGCCACGGCACATTTGTTGACCGACCGGCTCTGGCTGATGGTTTTGCTCAGCGCGGCTTTTGCGGGTGCGGCGGCGGTTTTGGGCCACATCAGCGCCCTGACCGTGCCCGGATGGTTTGGCTTTGCCGATACTTCGACGTCCGGAATGATGGCCGTCGTGGTCGGCATTTTCTTTCTGGTTGCTCTTTTTGCTGCGCCGAAACACGGCGTGCTGGTCAGGTATCTGCGAAAGACGGAAGCGGCGGGGTGAATGTGTGGCGTGCTCGCTCGCCACGGGATGAGGGCGTCCGGCGAGCGGACACGCCACGGTGGGGCTTTTGTGGCGTGCTCGCTTGCGAGCGCCTGTTGCGGTTTGGTTGCCGAGGGCTGATGTCAAGGCGTCCGGCGAGCGGACACACCACGGTTGTTTTTACCCTTTATAGGCAGAAGCGGGCCGGCCCTGGATCCCGAGCCCGTCGATGACGAAGATTTGTCCGGCCTGGGGTTCGTCCAGCCCGCGCTTGATGCCGGTGGTGACAAAGAGGCGGTCGAGATTGCGACCACCGAAGGTGCAGGCCGTGGTCTCGATGCAGGGCAGGTCGATGCGGCGAAGCTCTTTGTTTTTCTGCGGATCGAAGCGAACAACGCAGCCGCCGTGGCAAAACGCCACCCAAAGCATACCTTCCGCATCGATGGTCATGCCGTCGGGGGAACTGGCATAACCGTGGGTTGCCGTGTCGACCGCAACGCGGGGATCACCGATGTTGCCGCTGGCTAAATCGTATTCGTAGGCGCGGACTTCCCGGGTGGGCGTATCGATGTGATACATGGTTTTCGCGTCTTCGGTCCAGCAGATGCCGTTTGAGTTGGTCAGCCCCGGGACTTTCAGCGAAAAGCTGCCATCCGTATCCAGGCAGTAGAGGTTGGCCGAGCCTTTGTCTTTAACTAGGCTGATCGTGCCAGCCCAGAATCGGCCGGCCGGGTCGCACTTCCCGTCGTTGAAGCGGTTTTTGCCGCGCAGGGCTGCCTCGGGGTCAGCGAGGGGGGTCCTATCGCCGGTTTTGAGGTGGTAGCGTACGTAGCCGCTGTCGCCGGCGTAGAGCACGACATCGGGATCGCCGGTTGGCACGACGGTGCCGATGCGTTCGCCGACATCCCAAGTCGCTTCATCGCCACTCTCCGGGTCGAGGCGAATGAGTTTGTGCCCCTCGATATCGACGTAATAAAGGCATCCTTCCCACCAAATAGGGCCTTCACCCCATTGGGATACGGTCGTTCCGATCGTGTTCGGCGTTGGTGTTGTCATGTATCCTTTAATGTAGGCATATGCGGCAGGCGTCAATCAGTCCTGCGTATGCAAAGCATTAATTTGTGTAATGGCATTCAGTCGTCCGGCGTGTAGCGCCCGCCGTAGCCCGGCTCGTAGAGGCGGAGTCCGATCCTATTGGCCATCAAATCGAAATGAGCATCTTTTGCATAGACACGCATATCCAGATCCAGCGCCATCGTGGCGATGAGGATGTCGTTCCAGGGAATGGTCTGTCCTTTGTCCCGCAGTTTCCAGGCGTTCAGTATCGCTCTTTGCCAATGC
>JAAAPI010000103.1 GCA_009908325.1 Verrucomicrobiota bacterium
GCGGGAATTAACCGGAGAGGTGCAGCGGGTGTGCCGGCGTAAGAAGCCGCCCGGAGCCAAGATCATGAAGGGAGCCGAGTGGGGCGGCCTGGCGGTGGTCCAGAATCTGCAGGAGAAGATTTTCTCGTAGGCAGGATCAAGCTCGGCTGAGGCCGTCGCGAGCGACGACGCCACGGACAGAATGAATGCCGGCTGGGCCGTCGCGAGCGAAGACGCCACGGGACGGGTTGCTAAAACCGCCGCGTTGGGCCGATGCGGAGGGTCTCGTAGCGGCTGGTGTCGACTTCGCGGATGAAGCGGCTGGGGTTGAGGCGCATGACTTGATTGCCCTGCTGGTTCAGCATGGGGTAACTGAGGTAGAGCTCTTCCATGGCGCGGGTCACCGCTACGTAAAAAAGACGGCGCTCTTCTTCCAGATTGCCTTCGTCAATGACCCGTTTGAGGGGAAAGGTGCCGTCGGCCAGACCGATGACGAAAACCACTGGAAATTCGAGCCCCTTGGCCTGGTGGATGGTGGTGAGGCGCAGGCAGTTCTTTTGCTCTTCGGGCGTTCGCTCATTGCTCTCGGCAGCGAGGAGGACGAGCTGGGCGAGTAACTCCTCCATGGTCTCGTAGCGGTTGGCGAAACTGATGAGGCTTTGCAGATCGTCGGCACGGTCGGTCCAGTTTGGGTAGATCTCGCGAATGTAGTCGCTATACCATCCGTCCAAGCCGATCTGCACGAGTTCTTCGGGCGACTTCTCGCTCAATCCGTGGGCCAGCTCGCGGAGGGTTTCGGCGAGGGAGGGCCATTCTTCCTGGGCGTCGGCGGGGACCTTTTTGAGAACCTCTTCGGAGACGAGGACGTCGCAGAAATTTTGCTCCAGCTTTTCGGCGCGTTGACGGGTGAATTTATGAATGCGCTCGGCAGTTTTCGGTCCGATCTTGGGGAGCAGGCAGACAAAGCGGGAAAAAGCGGATACGTCTGCCGGATTGGAGGCGAAGCGGAGTTGTGCAGTGAAGTCTTTGATGTGGGCCTGCTCGAAAAAGCGCACCCCGCTGGTGATCTGGTAGTCGATATTCAGGCGGGTGAGCTCCATCTGCAGGTCCATGGCCTGGAAGTGGGCGCGGTAGAGCACGGCGATATCGGACAACTCGCGGCCTTCATCGACGAGGCCCTCGATGCGCTCGATGATGAAGCGCGCCTGGCCGCGGGCATCCATGACGGGCACAAAGTAGGGTCGCTCGCGGGCGGGCTTGACGGCGCGGAGCTCTTTGGAGAAACCGAGGCCGCTGGGTTGTGCGCCGAGCACGGCATTGGCAAAGGTGAGAATCTCCGGGGAGCTGCGGTAGTTGGTCTCGATCTTGTGAATCTCGGCCCCGGGGTGGCGCTCTTCGAACTGCATGATGTTGTCGAAGTCGGCACCGCGCCAAGTATAAATGCACTGGGCATCGTCGCCCACCGCCATGATTTGATGGTGGCCGCCGAGTTGATCGACGATGTCGGACTGGAGGCGGTTTGTATCCTGAAACTCGTCGACGAGGATGTGCTGAAAGCGGTCTTCGTATTGCTGGCGGATTTCCCGCTGTTCCCGGAGGAGCTTGAGGAAATACTCCAGGAGGTCATCGTAATCGACCACCTGTTGCTCGAGTTTGGCGGCCATGTAGGCTTTAAAGAACTGGTCGACCTTGTCGGCCATACCTTCGAGAAAAGGATAGCGGTCGTCGGCCTCCTCGCGGGGCGGGCGGCAGGTGTTGCGCGCGTAGCTGATCAGGTTGTGCAGCACCTTGGGTTTCGGGAAGTTTTTCGTTTTGAGAAATTTCGGGTCGAGCTCTTGAATGACATTTTTCAGGATGCTTTCGGCCTCACCTTCGTCGAGGATGGTGTAGTTGCGTTTGAGCCCTACGAGGTCGCCGTGTATGCGCAGGATGCGCTGGGCGATACTATGGAAAGTGCCGCCCCAAAGGTGGCGGCGGGAGACGCCGGTCAGGTCTTCGACTCGCTCCAGCATCTCGCGGGAGGCCTTGTTGGTGAATGTTAGCAGAAGGATCTCATAAGGCGATACCCTCTGGTGCAGCAGGTAAGCCACCCGGTAGGTGAGGGTGCGGGTCTTGCCCGAACCGGCTCCAGCCAGCACGAGGGAGGGTCCCGCCGGTGCGGTGACAGCCGCGTATTGCTCCGGATTGAGTTCGGCTTTGAAATCGATTGGCGGGAAGGGAGAATGCATGAGAGAGAAGATTTATGAAAAAGAAATGGCCTTGGGTGCGGGATGGGAGATGCGGGATGCGGGATACGGGGTGCGGGATGCGGGGTGTGATTGGTGTTTACCGTTGTTCGATGAGTTGCCGCAGATCTTTGGGATTTTTGGATCGGGAGTGCGTGGTTACGAGTTAGAAAGGGGTCTGCGGTTGGGAGCAAACAAAACTTGGATTTTGGGCGGCTCGTAGGTAGGGGCTTCACGGCTGCCAGGGGGCATGGAAGGCTTTTAAGGCAGCGTGGATCGGTGCTCTGGCGGTCGTCACAAGTGACGCCCCTACGGTGGTGCCTGCAATGCCCAAGAGCACAGGCGTGTCGGTATGCTCTGGCGGCTGTCACAAGTGACGCCCCAATGGCAGGGGGCATTGTCGCTTTTGCGGGTTGCGGTTTTGGGTGAGCTGGTTTCCCTCCACGGGATGCAAATTATCCCGTCCAGTATGTTACCCGAGCGCGACGAGGGGGCATTACGCCAATTTTTGCAGGGTTGCCGAGAAGCGGCCCGCGAGAAGGGGCATTTTCAGATCGCGAGCATCTCGCTGGCAGTGAAACATATCGCACCGCTGGCGGTTTTGCAGTCGATCTACGAACCGGGCGAATTGCACTGTTATATTGAGCGGACTGCGGACGACGAGGCGGTGGCGGCGGCGGAGGCGGTTGTGGAGGCGCGTTTCAACGGGCCGGATCGCTTTGCCCAAGTCAAGGCTTTTGCTGACGACATTCTGGACAACACGATCGCGGTGGGGGATTTGAGCGAGGCTTTCACGGGGCCCCATTTTTTTACGGCCTTCAGTTTTGACGACACGGTGGCGGAGGGATCGGCGTTTCCGGCGGCCAGCGTATTTCTCCCGCGTTGGCAGGTCTCACGGTCCAAGGGGCAATACGGCGCGGTCGCCAATTTGCGGGTGGATGTCGATACAGATATTGATAGCCTCGTTATGCGGGTTTTGGGAGCGTATCGTAAATTCGGCGCTTTCGACTACGAATCGGGATCGATTCAGCCGGAAGCCGAAGCCGGTGCCCGCATTGAGTCGCGGCACGAGCTGGCACCCGGGCACTACCCGGACGCGGTTAAGCAGGCCCTGGAGGCCATCAAGCGGGGTGATTACGAGAAGATCGTTCTGGCACGTGCTATCGAGTTGGAGGCGGACCGCCTTTGGCAGCCGCTGGACACGCTGAACCGCCTACGCGAGCGCTTTGCCGGTTGTTTTACCTTTTCCTATGGGGGCGGTGGTGGACGCAGCTTCATTGGGGCGACGCCGGAGCGTCTTTTGCAAATACGCAGCGGACGTCTGCTCACGGAAGCCATCGCTGGATCGGCGCCCCGCGGGAACACGGCGGGGGAAGATGCCAAATACGCACGCGCGCTTCTTGAGAGCAGCAAGGACCTGCGCGAGCATGTCTGTGTGCGCGATTCGATCCTGCGCCGCTTGGCCCGTGTGGGAGTCGAGGGGCGGGCTGAGCTCAATCCGCAGGTTTTGTTGTTGGCCAATGTGCAACATCTGCGCACCCGTGTTGAGGCGGCGGTCGGGGAGTCCGTGCACCTACTTGATATTCTGCCCGAAATGCACCCCACACCGGCAGTGGGTGGGTCGCCCCGCGAGAAGGCCCTTCCCTGCATTGCCGGGTTGGAGGGAATCGACCGCGGACTCTACGCCGGAGTGGTGGGCTGGTTCAACCACCTCAACGAGGGGGAGATGATTGTCGGTATCCGGTCTGCCCTGATTGAGGGCAAGACCGCGCGGCTCTATGCTGGCGCCGGTATTGTGGAAGGCTCCGACCCCGAAAAAGAGATGCGCGAGACCGAGATGAAGCTGAGTGCCCTGCTGGATGTGCTGGTGGATTTGTAAAAGTCTGGTTCGTGCCGGTGCCCCTCGCTATTGACTAAGTTTTCCTGAATAATCGTTGTCACTGACGCGGCGTATCGCGACATTGACGCGTTAAGCATTCTTGTTCTCAGCTGGTTACTACTGCTGGCGAGTTGGCATGCAATCGAAGTTTTGGGGCAGTATTACGAGCAACTTGGTTTCTGACTCTGCAATTGACGCTTGATGGAACGCTGACTCAGGCATCGCGCCACGCGCTGCTTTCAGCAAAAGCGCTTTTCACCTTGCAGGTTGTCCATTATCGTCTTGCTTCTGGCGTTCCCGGTTTTTCCCCGAATCGTTTAATATTAGAAGTTATGGCAAAAGATTGGCTCGAAGGCATTGAAGATGAATACGATGTGGTCGTCGTTGGGTCCGGCTTGGGTGGACTGACGGGCGCGAACTATCTGGCGAAAAACGGGCACAAAGTGCTCCTACTGGAGCACCATTACCAGTTCGGAGGTCTGGCCACCTGGTTCAAGCGCCCCGGCGGGCACATCTTCGATATCTCGCTGCATGGCTTCCCCTACGGAATGGTCAAGAGCTGCCGCAAGTATTGGACAAAGGAAATCGCCGACTCCATTCACCAACTGAAGGACGTGCGTTTCATCAATCCGCAGATGAATGTCTGGACGACCTTCGACCGCGAAGATTTCACGAACATCCTGGTGAATGATTTCAAAGTGGACCGCGAAAAGGTTGAGGGCTTCTACACGCACCTGCGACAGATGAATTTCTACGACGACAACAAGCAGACAACGGGTGAAATGTTCGAAGAATTTTTCCCCGGTCGGAGCGACGTGCACCGCCTGCTCATGGAGCCGATATCCTATGCCAATGGCTCGCACATAGACGATCCGGCCATCACCTACGGCATCGTCTTTTCCAACTTCATGAGCAAAGGAGTCTTCACCTTCCAGGGAGGGACCGATACGCTGATCAAGAAAATGGTGGCTGAACTGAGAAAGAACGGTTGCGAAGTGAGAAAGAATGCCCTCGTCGATGGCATCGACGTTGAGGATGGCAAGGTTGTCGGCGTGCGGGTGCGCAGCCAAAACACTGGCAACGAAACATTTCCCGTGCGTCAAGTGAAGTGCCAGGCCGTGCTCTCCAATGCCAACGTACGCAACACCATCGAATATCTGGTGGGCGAGGAAAAATTCGAGCCCGAGTTCGTGGCTGAGGCCAAAGCCGTGCGGAATAATACGAGCTCCTGCCAGGTTTATATGGGGATCAAGAAGGGCGAGAGCATTCCGAACATCGGCGATCTTGTCTTCACATCCAAAGCGCCCGAGTATTCCATCGACGAGTTGACCTCGATCCACACCAGCAGCCACACCTTCTCGGTTTATTACCCCGAGACGCGCCCGCACCTCTCGCAGGACCGCTACACCGTGGTGGCTTCGCTCAACGCCCGCTGGGACGAGTGGGCCAATCTCTCTGAAGAAGACTACCAAAAGGAAAAAGCCCGTATGTGCGAAGAGTGCCTACGCAGTCTGGAGACCTTCATTCCCGGCGTGCGTGAGAAGATCGACCATATCGAGGCGGCCACCCCCCGCACAGTGAACCACTACACCAAGTCCATGCAAGGCACCTCCTTCGGCACGAAGTTTGAGGGGCTTAAAGTCTCCATGGAGCTGCCGGAGCAGATTGAGGGGCTCTACCACGCCGGATCTGTCGGCATCATCATGTCCGGTTGGCTCGGGAGCATGAACTACGGTGTGATTACCGCCAACAAGATGGACAAGTGGCTCTATGAACGGGCGAAGGGCGACTCTTGAGCTGGGGCGTGTCCGCAGACGTTCTGGACGAATATTTTTGCAATTCCCCCTCCGAGCGCTCGCGAGCGAGCACGCCACGTAACCCCGGGGGGGACAAACAAAGTTATACGGGATGGCTTGTGCTTCGACGTTGAGCTTTCTGGAAGGGTGGGTCTGGCAAATCGAAACCTATTGTGGACGCTTAGCCATGGAGCAAGCGATAAGCTGGGATCTTTTCACGCCGCTTTTACGTTTTTGATTGGGCGTCTGATGACTTGACCTCTAAGGTTATTCTGCGGCATCATTCAGTCATTATTGATTATGCAGCAGCACCGCGCCCTTATTCTCCGCAGTAACCGCTTTTTAGGTTCCGCCCTTGTTGATAAGGGGCTTGTCTCCAGCGGAGACTTGGAGGAAGCCAATGTTAAATTTATGGAGGCCGTTCAAGGCGGTAATTTTAAGAGTGCATCCATTTTATCAACGCTCATTTTTGAATTGAAGAAGCTGGATGAATCCATGCTGCTCGACTATCTTGTCGACGAGTCGAAAATCGGTCTGGTGGACCTCGACTTCCTGGAATTAATGTCGCTTCGCCCTCTCGAGGTGGATCTATCGTTGTGCTGGGCATCATCGACCCTTCCTTTTGACTCGGTGGAGGGCACGCATCTTGTGGCAAGTTGTTACTATTTGAGTGCGCCGGTCAAACGACACTGGGAGGAACTTCTGGAAGGCCCGGTTATCTGGTATGGAACGACGATGACTTCGCTTTCGAAAGCACTCGCGAGGGTCGAAGCAATTCATGAAGCGGAGGATGCTGCCCTTGAAGAAGAGGAAGATGATTAAGCTTTTTAAACACCTTTAGTTTTTTAATTCCCAATGGCCTACAGTATTTTAATTCTAGACGACAATGACGATTTCAACGCTCTGTTGACCGATATATTTGAGCAGGCAGATTACATTGTAACGTCCTTGACTGACCCGGTCGAGGCGATCGAGGCGTTCCGGGAAACGGATTACGATCTCGTGGTCGCAGATCAAAAAATGCCCGAAATGTTGGGGGTGGATTTCATGAAGGAGATCCAGCGCTTCAAGCCAAATGTTCCGGTTGTCATCGTCTCGGGCTACATCGAAAACGAGACGATTCGTGAGTTGATCCGGGACGGCGTCAGTGGTGTGTTTCTTAAGCCGTTGAACGTTTTCTCCTTGTTGGAGCGCGCCGGAGAACTGGTAGAAGAGGCAAAAAAGCGTAAAAAATCTCCTTCTGAATTGGAAGCCCACGATGAAGTCTGGGATGGATCTTCCCAGCTTGGTTTCGACTTTCAGTCCTTTCCCTGCAAATCCGGAACATCGATCGCATTTGCGGAGCGACTGCACGGCTTGCACAACTTTAAATCCACACTCTCCCTGATTGGAGAGTCAGGCACGCACTACCGCCCGATTTGTGAGGATATTCGGAGTTTTTTCGAGAGTGCAGACGAGCAATTCATTTATTTGAGCGCCGGTTCTTTTGACCAAGTGCAGGCCCTTTCCCTGATTGAAAAAGCACAGCGAGAAGACGCCGGGCGTATTACTTTTGTTCTACTTGAGTTCGAAAAAATGGACGCAGCACAGAAAGAACTCGCAACGAAGCTGGCTAAACATGAGGAACCCTTCGACGGACTGGAAATGGAAATACGTACCATTTTCTGCCTGAATCGGGATTTGGATTCGTTGATGGATCGAGAGGAAATTGACGAGAGCCTTTATATACTGATGGGAACGACGGAGGTAAGGGTTCCCCCGCTGCGGGAGTGCCAGGCCGACATCGCTGTAATGGCGCAGCAACTGCTTGTGGAAATTGCGCGGGAAAAATCCCTGACGACGGTGCCCCGTTTGGAAAGCGCTGCCCGGGATCAACTCGGTCATTATTCGTGGAAGGGGAACTTTCGCGAATTAACCGACGTATTGCGCCAGCTCGTTGAGGAAAATAATGTTGAGTCGATCTCGGCCGCCGCGGTCCGTGCTGCGATTGAAGGGGGGCAGACGGAGCCGCTGCAAACGCGGCTGCACAAATTTTTAGAGGAGCAGGAAAAAGATTACCTGCGCGCTGCTTCGATTCTCTTTGACGGTGACCGCAAGCGGATTGCCGATCTATTTCAAACAGATCCATCGGAGATTGATGCAAAGGTGAATTAAAGGCGCAGTGCGCGTCACCCCTTGACCCTAATTTTATGGCTGGAAGAATTTTAGTATTAGACGACGAAGAGAACTATGCGGAGATGCTGCAGGATCTTCTGCTCGAGCACGGTTACCGCGTCGACATGGCGACACGCCCGGAACGGGCGCTGGCACAATTGGAGGAAATCCCCTACGATTTGGTCATTTCCGACTATAAAATGCCGGTAATGGACGGGGCGGATCTGCTCAAGAAATCCCGCGAGCTCTACCCGGGCTTACCTTTTATACTGGTTTCCGGGCTGATGAATACCCCCGAATTGGTCAAAGTATCAAACATGGGTGTCACATTGGTCATGGAAAAACCACTGGATACGCAGGCCTTTCTCGACCAGGTCTCGCGCTTCTCATCACCTCTGACCGACGAAGAGCGGGAGCAACTTGCCGGGGAGGGTCAAGTCGAACATAGCCAAGCCGTTGTACCCGATTTCCCCAGCGAGCCACGTTTTTTCAGTGCTCAAAATCTTTCGGCCAGTCGATTTCTGGGGGTGTTATGGACGATTGCGCGGAAGAGGCGGGCGATTTTCATAATGGAACCGCAGGGTAGTGATGTCGAGCTAGTGCTGAAGGACCTGTCAAACTGGCGGGGAAACGATGACAAGCTGATGGCCGAATTCGGCCTGCCCGAAACGGTGGAAGGCGGTCTGGAAAAGATGCGGGAGGTGCTGGCCGACAGCGAAAAAAGCCGCGTTATTATTATCCGGCTGGAGTCACTTTCGCAGATTCCTCAAGCCCGGGACTTAAGCGATGCGGTGCGGGACAAAATCGAAGGAGAAGACTCCATACAGATTGCTTACTTGATAAACGGTGGCGTTGAGCAGGTAGCTGAATTCAATGAGCTTACGGGCAACGATGGGGTTGTTCTTCCTGGGATGCGTGGACGCCCGAGTGATGTGGCGGCATACGCCCGGCGGTTTGCCCGTATTGCAACGGATCGCGCCGAACAGAAGCTCAGTGCTGAATTCACGGCAGAGGCAGGGCTCGCGTTGCTTTCCTACGAATGGCCGGAGAATTATACGGAAATAAAACGAGTCATTCGGAGGGCGGTGCAGATGACCGGTGACGCTCCGATTGGACCGGAAGTCCTGAAAGAGGCCCTTGGGAATAAGGGGAATCCCCGCGATGAGTCGCGTCCGCTCGCTTCTTTGCTAAAAGCCCAGCAAAACCACTTTTTGAAAAACCTTCTGGCGGAACAGGGACTAAGCCTCAACGATATTTGCGAAGCCCTGAATCTGGATACCGTACTTCAGAGTTCAGATGAAATCGATAATCTAGCCCCGCAGATTAATAGTAACGGCAAACTGTAGGCATTCGTCCTCTTCCGTGTTTAAAATCAATCGAACCTCGTCTCAATAACTTATGGCACTTGCCCGCATCCAAACCTCGATTCTGGAAAATCTGCGCTTAGTCGGCCATTTATCTGATGAGCAGTTTAAGGAGATAACTGCGACCGATGAGGAGATGTCCGGTGAAGCGCTGGAGAAATTACTGGGGACCGAGTATAAGATTTCGCAGTTCCAGTTGCTCATCGCCAAAAGCAAGGCGTGCGATCTAAGGCCGATCAATGTCAGGCACTGCGTGGTCACAGAGACGACGTATGCCAAGCTGGACAAAGAGTTTTGCCAAAAGCACGGAGTCCTTCCACTCGGTTTAGCCGAAGACTATATCATCATTGCAATCAGCAATCCCTTCGATCTCCGGGTTGTGACGGAAGTGCAGAAAAGCACCGGGATGAAAGTTTCCATTCTACTCGGTTTGGCCAGCGAAATAGATAAGCTGATTGAGCAAGATGAAGATCATCAGTCGGCTGGGTTCGGGGATGTGGTGGAGGCACTTGGCGAGAAGTTTGTGTCCGAGGATGATTTGGATGAGGAAGATTTTTCAGACGAAGAATCCGGTCCGGTCATTCAGCTCGCCAACCGTATTATCGAGGAGGCTTACTATGCCGGTGCGAGTGACATCCACATCGAACCTTTCGAAAACCAGACTCGGGTGCGGGTGAGGGTCGATGGCGTCATGACAGAACGGCTGACTATTCCGTCGGCTGCTTCCGGTGCATTGCTGGCCCGGCTCAAGGTAATGGCGCAACTGGACATTGCGGAAAAGCGGAAACCGCAGGACGGTCGAATCATTTTCAAGCAATATAACAAACGCGGGATCGACATCGACTTGCGGGTTGCCACGGCCCCACTCAACCATGGCGAGGGCATCGTCATGCGTATTCTGGACAAGCAGAAGAGTACTCTGCCGCTGCCTGCGTTGGGCTTTTCGGACCGTAATCTGGGGCTTTACCGGGAGTTGATTAAGCGCTCCTACGGCATGATCCTGCACTGTGGACCGACCGGTTCCGGTAAATCGATGACGCTTTACTCGGCTCTCGGAGAGATTAATTCGCCGGAGATTTGTATCCGCACCGCGGAGGATCCGATCGAGTATACGCTGGACGGTTTACTGCAAATGCAGATGCAGCGCAAGATCGGCTTAACGTTTGCGTCGGCGCTGCGGTCGTTTTTGCGTCAGGATCCGGATGTTATCCTCGTCGGAGAGATTCGTGACCGGGAGACGGCGGGCATCGCGGTGGAAGCCGCCTTAACGGGGCACCTTCTCTTTAGCACACTGCACACGAATGATGCGCCGACAACGGTTTCGCGTCTGACCGAGATGGGGATTGAGCCCTTCATGATTTCCGCTTCCTTGATCTGCGTCTGCGCGCAGCGGCTTATGCGCCGCGTCTGTAAATCCTGCCAGCAGAAATACCAGCAAGAGGGCAACGAAGCAGAGATTATGCAGCGGGCCCTCGGTTGGACGGGTCGAGTGCCGGGTGCTGCCGAAGACGGTTGTCCGGCCTGCGGTGGAAACGGCTACAAGGGCCGCGTCGGTATCCATGAATTGATGGCCACGAGTGAGGAGATGGTCAAAGGGATTAACGCTGGAGTAGAAGCGGCGACCATAAAACAGATTGCCATGCGCAATGGTATGATGACTCTCCACCAGGACAGTATGTTGAAGGTGAAAGAGGGGGTGACCACAATGGAAGAAGCGCTCGGCACTGTGCCGCCTGATATGGAGGCTTACGAAGTTGACCATAACGTGGTCGAACCAAAAGCGAAGAAGAAAAAAGCCGCCGAGAAAGCCGATGCCTAAGCGTCTGCGGTATCGGAAGTGTCCGTGGTGGCGACAAGCGCCCCGAGGAAAACAAGCTCAGTCTCGCCGGTATTCTTGATAGCTTGCGACTCACCGTCGCGGGTGATTTGCAGCGTGCCCGGGGTAAAGGAGTGCTCCACGCCGTTGTCGACAACGATGCCGGTTCCGGCGATGCAGTAATAGAAATCTTCGTCGCCATCATGCGAGTGCTCTCCTATACTGGCCCCCGGCTCCAGACGCACGAGCCCCATGCTCTTAATGGCGCTTCCGGGGAATAAATCGAGGAGCTTGTGCGCGGAAACCATGCCGTTTCCGCCCCGCACGCCTTCGGCAACTTCGGGCATGATTTTGTGCACATTCGTGATCATTGGTTATACGCTCGTTTGCTGATTATTTCGTGAAGTGTAGGCCAAGTGGTGTCTTTGCGGAATGGCCTTTCGAAAGCTTATTGTGATTGAATTGGAGATTCGAAGTGTCCGCGTCATCATCGCATTGTGGGTTGGATCCATTCGAATGTATGGTCACCGTTGGCGGTCGGTAGTAAACCGGATAGTGACGAGCCCTTGTGGTATGCGTGCGAACGCCGAAACTGGCACGGTTGCGGAGCCGCTCCGTTTCCTCGCGCAGTTTTTCGGTTTCCAGACGCGCCGCCGCCGCTTCACGCTCGGCCTGGGCTACGCGGGTCTCCAGATCGGAAATGCGTTCTTCCCTGCGCAGCTGGGCGAGCTCGGTCTCGTAGCTCTGAAGCGCGGTGGCAAGTTGATCGGAAACGTCAACACTCGGAAAACGTGCTTGGAAGCGACGCCAGAAATCAACCCGGTCTTTGGCCGGTAGGCTGGCAAAAGCCTGGCTTTGCATTTTCTCGGTTTTGAGGGCCTGCCCCTCTTCCCGTTGTCTGGCCGCCCGTTGTTCCTGTTCGGCTTGCCATTCCTCACGTTCAATGCGTCGCCGTTCTTGCTCAGCCAGATATGCCTCCTCATCCATCAGCTCAAAATCACTGACCACGCCCGCTTTCATCGTTACCTCCCCTTGCGGATAGAGGTAGAGGGTCTTCTTTGATAACTTGATCGTGCCGATCGGCTCGCCGAGGGCATCAATAACCTGCTCGGCGGTGAATTTCTTTTCAATGGTAGCCGCACCGGCGCAAACTGATCCGCTGAAAAGTAGCCAAAGAATCAATGTCTCAGGTCTCATAGAGGGTGACTGTTGCTGATTTTTTCTGAAAAGGCAAACCTGAGTTTACCTCGGACATAAAAACAGATTAAGGTTGAGAATAGGCGAGCGGATTACATCGTGCTTGTTTTCGAGAAAACCCAGAAACATAACCAGCATAATGGAAGACGTCATCATATTAGGCACCGGCTGCGCCGGGTTGACCGCAGCGATTTACACGGGCCGCGCCCAGCTCAAACCGCTCGTATTAGAGGGTGCCCAGCCGGGGGGGCAGCTCACCACGACTTCTGAGGTGGAGAATTTTCCCGGCTTTCCGGAGGGAATCGACGGCTTCATGATGATGGATAACCTGCGCAAGCAGGCCGCCCGCTTTGGCGCACGCTACGAGCACGCCAAGGTCGATAGGATCGAGATTGTCGACGGGGTGAAAAAACTTACCGCCGGGGAAAAGGTCTACGAGGCCAAGTCTGTCATCGTCGCGACGGGTGCCCGTCCCCGCTTGTTGGGCATTCCCGGCGAAGAGGAGATGTATGGCGGGAAAGGGGTGACGACCTGTGCGACCTGCGATGGTGCTTTTTACCGTGATATGGACGTCGTGGTGGTCGGCGGGGGCGACTCGGCGGCCGAGGAGGCGCTATTCCTCACCCGTTTTTGTTCCAAAGTCACGCTGATCCACCGCCGGGACGAGCTGCGGGCCTCCCAAATCATGGCGGACCGGGCAACCTCGCACGAAAAGATCGAGATGGCCTGGAATTCAGCACCGACCGAGATTCTGGCCGACGAGAAGGGTTTTACGCGGGCGATTGTGGTTAAGGACACGCAAACCGGAGCGACCCGAGAAATCCCCTGTAAAGGCGTTTTTATCGCGATCGGGCACATCCCCAACACAGACTTCGTCGAGGGGCTTCTGGAGCGCGATGACGGCGGCTACATCGTGCCCGAGTCCGGCAGCCAGGTGAAAACGGGCCACGCCGGCTTTTATGCAGCGGGTGATTGTGTCGACCACGTTTACCGGCAAGCCATTACAGCCGCCGGCATGGGCTGCCAGGCTGCAATCGAGGCAGAGCGCTGGCTGGCAGAACAGGATGGCTGAGTCTTGAGACCTGAAACCTGAGACCTGAGAGCTTAGGGCAGAGACCTGAATATCGATGTCGGAGACTTGAGTATGCGGGCCTTGTCGCTAGCATTTTTATTACTTAAGTTTCCGGTCTCACACCTCATCCCTCGATATCCATGGACCTCTCCGACCTCAGGCAAAGTTACACCAAGGGCAGTTTCGGTGAAGCCGATCTTCTCGAATCTCCGTTTGAACAGTTTGAAAAATGGTTCCGAGAAGCGGAATCCTGCGAACTGGAGGAGCCCAATGCGATGTGCCTGGCCACGGCGGATGCCAGCGGCCAACCGTCCACACGGGTCGTCCTGCTGAAGGATTTCTCGGAAAAGGGCCTGACTTTCTACACAAATTACGAGAGCCGTAAGGCAGCTCAAATGGATGCCAATCCGAAAGCGGCTGGGAATTTTCTCTGGCTGCCCCTGCAACGTCAGGTCAATGTGGTCGGTCGGGTGGAGCGCATCTCCAAAGCGGAGTCGCTTAAATACTTTCTGAGTCGTCCCTTTGGCAGTCAACTGGGGGCTTGGGTTTCGCCGCAGAGTCAAGTCATCACCTCCCGAAGCATTCTCGAAACCAAGCTGGACCAGATGAAGCGCAAGTTTTCCGAGGGTAAAGTGCCGCTGCCGGACAACTGGGGTGGCTATCGGATTGTTCCGGAGAGTTTCGAGTTTTGGCAGGGGCGCCCCAACCGTCTGCACGACCGCTTTATATACCGCCTGGTGGCAGCGGGCGGTTGGAAAGCCGAACGGTTGGCCCCCTGAGCCGGGCTTCGATCCGATCTAAAATGCGCTCAATCCTTTCTTCAGCAGCCAGAGGATGGGTGGTCGATTGCTTGTTTCCGGCACATGGTGTTCAACGCAGTCACTTGCGTCGGCCCGGCTGCGCATCCAGGCGTCAACGGCGGCCGCTTCTTCGGGGCCGCCCGGGTGGCCCCGATAGGCGGTCACGCAGAGCATTCCGCCGGAGCGCAGGAGGTCGCGGGCGCTACTCAGCGCGAGTCGCGTTTGGTCCGCAGCGGTTTTGATCGATTTGTCACCCCCGGGCAGATAGCCGAGGTTGAAAACCACCGCTGCGGCCAAGCCTGCCTTCGTTTGAACGAGGGCGTTGAGTTCTTGCGCATGGTCCCCGAGCAGCAACTCGACCCGATCAGCAAAACCCGTTGCTTCGAGCCGCTGGCCGGTAGCCGCAAGGGCCGCTTCCTGGATATCGATGGCGATGACCCGTCCATCGGCACCGACCTTCCCGGCAAGGAAACAAGTGTCGTGGCCGTTACCGGCCGTCGCATCGATGGCCAGGTCGCCGGCTTGCAGGGATTCGGCCAGTTTGGCGTGAACAATTTCCGTGAGTTTCATGGTTATACAAAGCGACGTAGATCCACCTCTGCATCTATCTTCTTCTGTGCGAGTAAGTGCTCGCTGAGTTCCCGGACCATGGCGGGGGCGGTCATCGCGCCCTTGGAGCCGAGGCCGTTGAGCAGGTAAAGGCCCGCAAGATGGGGATGAGGCCCGAGGATGGGGCGGCTGTCGGCCGTGCCGGGCCGTATGCCGGCGAGGTGGTGGATGACGTCAATCCGGTGCGGGGCGACCAAGGCCGCTTGCGCATCGCCGAGCAGCGCGGCGCGGCTGGCTTCGGTCGGTTCCCACGAGAGGTCGGCCTCATCGTAAGTCGCGCCGATGCGGAAGCGGCCGTCCGGATAGGGCAGCAGCCACTTTTTGTGGTGAAAGAGGGTGTGGGGCAGTTGCAGACTACTGCTCTCGCAAAGCAGCGTCTCGCCTTTGGCCGGATGCAGGCCCACCCAATCAAACCACGGGTTTTCAACGACCGCAGCTCCCTCGCAAAAGATAACCGTAGCGGCGTCGATTCCCTGATAGTGCCAAAGGCCGTCACGATTGCCCAGCGCATCGTAGCGAAAGGTGACATCGTCATAAAGCCCTTCCCGTTTGAAGAATCGACGCAGCGCATCGACGAGCTCCGGCAAGTCGACATAGGCAGCCGACTCGATCTCGAAGGCACCATGGGCGTCGCGAAAGAGCGGGCTCGCTTCACCGGGAGGCAGGCGATTGCCGAGCACGTTCGCATAGCGCGGGTTGCGGAGGCGGCGACCGAGGCGTTTCACATCGTCGGCATTCTGGCAAAAGCGTATCCCGGGAATCGGATGGTAAACCCCGATGCCGAGGGCGGTCTCGGTCTCGCGATAGGTGGTTTCCGCGACGGGGAGCAGACTGTCGAAATTCCATGATTTTGTCATCCAGCGCCCCGTCACCGGATTGATCACACCCGCCGCCACGCGGAAAGCGGACGGTCGGGATGCCGAGCCGATCAAGCGGACGCGGGCACCCACGCCATGCAGACGCCAAGCCAGTAAACAACCCGCCAGCCCCGCACCGACGATGAGGTGTTGTTTTTCGGGATCTGCAGGCATGGGTGGAAGTGAAGGGTGCTGATCGCGTCCGGCAAGGATGATTCGGTGGAATGGGAGATTTAGCGCTAAAATTATCCGGTAAGCTTAAAGTATTTCGTGTATTTCCCGGAAGTTGAGGGCGGTGGTGGCGTCGCTGAGTTCCTTCCTCTCCCCGTTGTAAACGAGGTAGCTGTGGGTGACGTCGGCACCGAGTTTTTTGAATCGGCGGAGGCCTTTGAGCTGGTCGCTTTTCGTTGGCCAGGGAGCTGCAGTCGAGGGCTTGTGCGGTTCGGCCGGCGAGTAGTTTGAGGGCTTTTTCGAACAGGCTGGCATCCTTCAACTGTATGAGTTGGCGGACATCGCGTTCGACGTAAGTCTAGTAGTAATTGGCGTAGGCGACGGCGGGCCGCTGCGCTTGCTCGTAAATGCGCACCTCGGTAATGGAAAGCGCTTTTGCGCGGCCTCTCCGCCGGGCAGGGCCAGCGTGGCATTGAGCAGGCGCACCATTTGGCGCACTTCCGTCTAGGGAAGGCCGGAATCGTTGTTCGAGGGCGGCATGTTCGGTTGTTTAAGCCTTGTGCCGGAAAGCTCAAGCGATCTTAGAGGCCTCGCGAAGCGGTCGCAGGGGCATTTCATCTGAACGAGCGATAAGGTTGCGTGGCGCGTGAAACGCGCGTTGTTTTTGAGGAGCTTGATTCGTTCTCGGCGCGCCGGTGATTTTTAGTGGTTCCGGCGCCGGGAATGAGTCGGCTATCCCGCATCAAATTCTTTTCTGATGCTGGCGTGGTGTGGTGCTGGATTAAAGGTTCATGGTTCTGTGGTTCATTTCTTTGAGGAAAGTATGCTTATGGCTTTGGTGGGGGTCATTTTGCGCCGCCATGATGGGAGGCTTTCGGGCCCGGTTTTTTGTCGCTCGAACAGGCCTGAAGTGAGATTGCGCAGTGAGGCCATGATGTGTGCCTGCGCTCGTTTGGAGATGCCAGAGGCGTCTTCGCCCATGCTGGACGTCGCGCCGGTAGTGGGAGCCGTTCTCGATGGCGTCCCAGTGTCCGCGCATGGCTTGGAGCAAGGCGGGTTCGTGGTAGGCATCCGGGTTGGCACTGCTGACGTAGAAGGAATATTCCTGCTCTTCATTATAGACGCGCCCGCAGCGCAGGTATTGGCGTTCACGCCAGACGGGGATGAACTGTCGGCATCCGCACAGCCCAGCTTCTTCGGGGGTGACGATGTAAGCGCAGGCCTGTTGCTGGCATTGCATGGCGTCGGCGGTGACAAGGGACCCTTCCATCCTCGGGATGCTCTCTGGAAGCCTCAGAGCGAAATGTTTAGTTGGTTTTTAAAAAATTACTTCTCATCAATCGTTTACTCAATCAGATGAAAGGCCCCTGGGGAATCTGGGCAGCAAGCGCCGCTTTGACTGCTCCGTGATCGGCGATATGACGAATACCGCCGCCCGCCTGGAGGGGCTGAGCAAGATGCTCGGCACCTCCGTCCTGATCTTACAGGCCATCAAAGTGGCGGGGGCAGCCTCCGTGCCCGCCGAGCCATGGCGGCCCGACATCGTGCTGGACTCCAAGTAAACCAAGCCATGAAACTTGAGAAACTAAAACAACCGCTCCGGCGCTGACGGAAAATACGGACCGAGCGCGAAGGCGCTCGGCTACGTGCCGATCCGTAGTCGAAGCGCTTTCGCTTCGAAACCGACGTTGACGGAAATACGGACCGAGCGCGAAGGCGCTCGGCTACGTGCTGATCCGTAGTCGAAGCGCTTTCGCTTCGAACCTGAACCGACGTTGACGGAAAAACGGACCGAGCGCGAAGGCGCTCGGCTGCGTGCTGAACCTTATCTCATTAATCAGGGAGCGGCGGGCTCAACTTCCAGAATGTAGAAGGCCCTGTCCTCCGGGGGAGCTTTGTCGAGGACGGTGATCGAGGTCGGACCGCTGGTGGCTTCAACTGCGGCCGGGACAGAGTGTTCCATACCGCTTGGGCCTTCGAAACGAAAGATTTCTGTAAAGGAGCCGGGGCTGAGGTCGGGGGAGCGTTTGAGTCTCCAAATGACGTCGGCCTCGGCTGCGGGATTCACGCCAAATACCATCCGTGCTTCGCCCGGGTTGGCAAAGGTTGGGCTGGTCAGCATGCCGGGCGCACCGGCGTCCGGGACGAGCGGGTTTGTCCCGATAGCAAATTCAAGACCGTAGGGTTTGCCGTCCCCATCCGTATCGAGCTCCCAAAAGCGGCTGAGGTCGGCGCGCCCTTGGTATTCCACCGAGCCTATATCGAGCGCACCGCCGACGAAACGGGGGAATCCGCGCTGGTCGGTGCCGCCGGGGTCATCGATATCAGCGGCGTCGATGGCCGGGGATCCGGCCAGTGGTGGCATGGTCTGGGTGGGGCCGCCGTAGTCGCCGAGGGGCGCGAGAAGTGGGTCGCCGGTAGTGTGGCTTTGGCTAGCTCCGTCGGGGGTCCCTTCGATATTGGCACCGGAGGGGGCGGTGTTGCCTGCGACGATGGAGTTGGTGAGGGTCAGCGTCCCAAAGTTGCTGATGCCGCCGCCGTCGTCCGCAGCGGAATTGCCGGAGAGGGTGGACTGGGTGAGGGTTAGCGTGTCCGTGTTATAGATGCCGCCGCCGTTCGCAGCGGAATTGCCCGAGAGGGTGGACTGGTCGAGGGTTAGCGTCCCATCAATGTAGATGCCGCCGCCGTTGTCCGCAGCGTAATTGCCGGAGAGGGTGGACTGGGTGAGGGTCAGCGTGCCTCTGTTGTAGATGCCGCCGCCGAAGGCAGCGGAATTGCC
This sequence comes from Verrucomicrobiota bacterium, assembly GCA_009908325.1. GTDB lineage: Bacteria > Verrucomicrobiota > Verrucomicrobiia > Opitutales > Coraliomargaritaceae > Thalassobacterium. The sequence continues at coordinate 18,699 of JAAAPI010000103.1, forward strand.
GGAGAGGGTGGACCAGTCGAGGGTCAGCGTGCCACGGTTATAGATGCCGCCGCCCCGGTTGTTCGGGAAGGAGCCAGTCGCCTTCCCCCCGGTGAGGGTGAGGGAATGAAGGGCGACGGTGTGGCCGGCGGCGATTTCCATGACGCGGTGGCCGGTCTCTTCGCCGTTGGCATCAATGGTGAGGCCGTCCGGCAAGGCGGAGGCGTCGATGGTCAGGGATTCATCAATGAGCAGCTGGCCTTGGGTCAGGGTGATGGTTTCCCCGTTGAGCGCGGGGGCGAAGGTGATGGTGGCTCCGGAGGGTGCGTGATTGATGGCATCGCGCAGGGATACGCCGTTGCCGGTCGAGTCGTTGTTCTCGTCGGTGGCGGTGGTGACGGCGATGGTGGATAGCGAAAAAAGCTCCGCCTCGGTCAGCTTCCGGTTCCAGATGGCGAATTCATCGATGAGTCCGGGGAAAAACCGTGCGTTGGCGCCCCGGTAGGTGCCGATGTGGAAATCGTTGAAAGTAGCCAGGCCGGAGACATTGAGTGATCCACTGGCGCTCACCCCGCCATGCGCGTCGCCACCGTTGACGATGACCGAAAAACTTTTGTCTTCCAGACTGATGGTCGTGGCCACGTGGACCCACTGCCCGGCGATGATGCTATTCGGAACCTCGACGGCGATATTGGGGTCGGGAGCCAAGGGGTCATCGGTGAAGAGCTGCACGCGGGTGTTTCCGGCGGAGGTGCCGGCTCTGAGCCCGAGGGACAGGGTGAAGCTGGGGCTGGTCTCGTAGATAAAGAAGCGTTCGCTGCCCGTGGGGGCGCGATCCGCCTTGAACCAGACGGAGATGGTGGTATCCGGCAGCGGCTCGTCGTCGACGACCTTCCCTCCGCCGTCTTTGATTTGTAAGAAATCATCCGTGCCATCGAATCGAGCGGCCTTTCCGAAGAGGCCGCCGGAATCGAAAGTAACCCCGTCTTGTTGTTCAAGATCGAGATTGGCGGGTTCTTTGGGCGAGGCGTTGCCCGAAGCAGGAGGGGAGTTGTCGAAAGTCCCGTCGAAAGTCCAATAGGCCGTGAGGCCGTCGGCGGGGACCAGGTTGGCATGAGCGCTGGTATTCAGCGCAATGGCCAGTAGGAGGAAGAAAGGCGCGCAAATGCGCAGGTGGAATATTAGCTTAGTCATGAGCCGAAACGGTTGAACGAGTCGTAGCGACGCATGAACTACGAAAAGCGCCTCCTTTAAGGTATGCCGCATAATCCGCCGGAGGCAAGCTGATTATCAGGGAAGAACGACGGTCGGTTCTGCCATTGCCGAATCAATTTTTACAACCGCATCACTAGAGTGGGGAGACTGGGGAGGTTGAGGCTTTGTTGCTTGAGACGCTTTTACAGGAAGCGACAGACGCCGAGTTCCAAATTTTTAATCACAGCGGATCGAATTGGAATACTCGAAGACAACGACGCCAACGACGCCAACCTCGCCATCCTCAGGTGTTGTCTTCTGGCCATCAAAGCAACACGCCTAAATCATCTTTCATGGCCTCAGGTCATCGAAACCGCACAGGTCGATCAGGCCTTCGCCTACCAACTCATCGCAAATTATCGCCTCAAATGAAAATACCGTGCATCAAGAAATAAATAAACGAATCTTGATCAGACCGTTTTTAGGAGCGCCATTCAACGACGAGCAAAAAAACCTTGGTCGTCGTCGGGTGCAATTCTGAGTGCGGGGGTGAAATTGAACCGTCGGTGTTGTCTCAGCCTGTTCCGCACCTTCCGCCTTCGCTTCCGGCACGAAGGGTGCCGAAGCTACGGCGGACAGGGAAAGGAGCGGACATACGTAAGCAGCTTCCTCTCCTGCCCGCGCCTTTAATTGCGCCCGTGGTCATTCAATTGAGAATCAAAGTTGATAAGAGGCGCGGAACGGCACAAGTTAGCATCATGAAATGTGCGTCGCCGATCTCGATTCTGTTCCTTGCTGTATTTTTTGCTGTTGGCTGCCAGACGGTTCCACAGACGGGTCGCTCGGCGCTGCATCTGATGCCGGCGGACCAACTGGCCTCGATGGCCTCCGCGCAGTTCGGCCAGCTCAAGCAGAAGACACCGATATCGAGGGACCCGAAGTATAACGCGATGGTGAATCGGGTGGGGGAGCGGATCGCCTACGTGGCGGCACCGGATATGCCGAATGCACAGTGGGAGTTTGTCGTTTTCGAGGATGACGACCAAGTCAACGCCTTCGCCATGCCGGGGGGCAAGGTGGCGGTTTACACGGGGATGTTTAAAGTGGTCCAGTCCGACGCGGATCTAGCCGTGGTCATGGGGCACGAAGTGGCCCACGTCGCGGCGGGTCACGGGAACGAGCGCGTCTCCCAGCAGATGCTGGCAGCGGGCGGCGCCATGCTGCTCGGTGTGGGCACTCGCGATATGGACAGCCGGGACCGGCAACTCATCATGGCCGCCTACGGAGCCGGTGCCACGATTGGTGTGATGCTTCCCTACAGTCGCTACCACGAGAGTGAGGCCGATGAGATCGGTCTGATGTATGCGGCAGAAGCGGGCTACGATCCGCGGGCGGCGATCGGCTTTTGGGAGCGGATGGAGGCGCAAAAGCGGGGCTCGCCACCGGAATTTCTATCCACGCACCCGTCCGGCTCCACCCGCATCCGCAAGCTGAACCAGCTCATGCCGAAGGCTGTGGCCGTTTACGAAAACCGCTGATTTTTATGCAGAACCCAACCGAAGTCCTTAAAGACTATATCCGTTTTCCATCGGTATCGACCGACCCGGCCTACGCCGAAGGTATGGCGGGTGCCCGCGATTATGCCCGCGGGTTGCTGGAGCAGCTCGACTTTACAGTGGAGGTGGTCGAGACCGAGCGCCATCCGATTCTTCTGGCGGATCGTATTGGCTCGCCGGATTGGCCGCATATCGTCATTTACGGGCACTACGATGTGCAGCCGGCGGACCCCTTCGAGCTTTGGACGGATGCGCCCTTTGAGCCGACCGTGCGGGACGGCCGCCTCTATGGCCGCGGCGCTGCCGATAATAAGGGGCCGACCATCGTGCACATGGCCGCGCTGGCCCGGGTGCTACAGGAGCATCCGGACTTGCCGCTCAACATCACCTACGTGATTGAGGGTGAGGAGGAGATTGGCAGCCCGAGCATGCCTGCTTTCTTCGAGCGCTATGCCGAGCGCCTGTCGAAAGCCGATTTTATGCTGGTTTCCGACACCGGTAGCCCGAACAGCGAGCAAATCGTGATTACGACGGCACTGCGGGGACTGGTCGACCTGGAGATAAAATTACGCGGGCCGAAGAGCGATCTGCACTCGGGTATCCATGGCGGAGCGGTTTACAACCCGATCCAGGCGCTGACGGAGCTCTGCGCTTCGCTGCACGATGCCGATGGCCGCGTCAACGTGCCCGGGTTTTACGACGATGTCGTGCCGGTATTTGACTGGGAGCGTGCGGAGCTCAGGCGCTATCCGGAAACAGTAGAAAGCTACCGCACGATGCTGGACGTGCCGGCCTTTTACCCGGCAAACGGGCTGAGTCCGCTGGAGGCAGTGCGCTTTGGACCGACTCTGGAGCTCAACGGAATCGGCGGCGGTTACCAGGGGGCGGGCTCGAAGACAGTCATCCCGAGTGAGGCTTTTGCCAAGATCACTTGTCGGCTCGTGGCCGACCAGGACCCGGTTAAGATCCAGCAGCAGATTTTGGATACGATCCGCGAGCGCTGCCCGGATGGGGTGACGCTTTCACTGCGTGAGGGTGGGATTGCCGAGGCCTATCTGGTGGTGCCGCCGGGACGGCCCAACACGCCGGACGACCAGCCCGGAGCCCTTGCGCGCGCTTTCGAAGCGGCGGATAGGGCGATCGGCGCGCACTTTGGCAAAGCGCCGATTTACCTGCGGGAGGGCGGCAGCATACCGGTCATCGCCAATTTTAAGAAACGGGCCGGTCTGGATGCGCTCATGATCGGTCTGTTTACCCCGGTCGATAATCTGCACGCGCCCGACGAAGGCTTCGACCTGGCGCTCATGGATAAGGCAATCGCGGCCTTCGAGCAGATTATCAAACGGATCGCCAATGTGGGGTGACGTCGCCGACCATTGCGCCCAGCATCAGGAGGCCGCCTCCTTGCGGATGTCGGCGGAGGGGCCGAAGCTGAATCGCGCTTTCTCCCCGTTCGGGGTAAGGTAAACGAGCATCCAGGCGTTTTCGAATGGAATGCGCGCAAACAGAGCCGGAACCGGTTTTTTCGTGAAAGCTTCGGCTTGCATGGATTGTTGAAACGGCTCATCGTGGACGGTCATGAAACGATATCTGAAAGTAATTCTAGCTGCCTCGCTTCTTTTCACACTATTCGCCCTCTCCGCCTGCAACACGGTCAAAGGGGTCGGGCGCGATTTTGAGGCGATGGGCGAATCCATGCAGAAGGTTGGGGACTAAACGTCCCAAGCCGGGACATCTCCCTAGCGGTTTCTTCCGGGAGCCGCTTTTTTTTGGTTTCTCATGAGTCAACCGCATGCAACCGCACCCATTGGTCTCTACTGCCACGTGCCGTTCTGCGCATCGACTTGCGATTTTTGTGCGTTTTATCAGGAGAAGCCGCGCCGGGGTGACCTGGACCGGTATTTGCGTGCCATGGATCTCGAATTTGCTTGTCTGCCGGGGGATCGCGCGGTGGATACGGTGTTTTGGGGCGGAGGCACGCCCGGCCTACTGGCGGCAAAAGACCTGCGACGCCTGGGTGAGTCGCTTTTGAAAAACCTGAGGACACCGCCCGAGGAGTGGACGGTGGAGATGGCACCTTCGACGGTCAAAGCGGACAAGCTCAGCGTGCTGAAGGATTTGGGCGTGACCCGGATTTCGATGGGCGTGCAGAGCTTCCACGCCGAGCTACTGGAGTCGTTGGGGCGCTTGCACAGCCCGAAGCAAATCGATTTGGCGTGGGAGCGGGTGCAGGCGGCGGGCTTCCCGCAGACCAATCTGGACCTCATGTTCGCCATACCCGGGCAGAGTCTGGAGCAGTGGGAGTCCGATATCCGACAGGCCGCCCGCCTCGGGCCGACGCACCTGTCGACCTATTGCCTGACGTTTGAGGAAGACACGGCACTGTATGTGAAACTCTCGCAAGGCAAGGTCTCCATCGATGAGGAAAAGGAACTCCGCTTCTACGAACGCGGCTGGGAGCTATTGGCGGAGCTCGGCTACGCTCAATACGAGGTATCGAATTTCGCACGACCGGGAGCTGCGTGCATCCACAATATGAATACGTGGCGCATGCATGAATGGGTCGGTTGCGGACCCTCGGCGGCCAGTCAATACGGCGGCGAACGCTATCAGCGTCCCGCCAATCTCGATGCCTGGTGCCGGGCGATGGAGTCCGGCGAGCCGCCGAAGGCGGAGCGGGTGGCCCTGTATGATGACTTGCTCTTGGCAGACGCGGTCATCTTCGGCTTACGGATGAATCAGGGGATCCACCTCGGCGCATTGGAGCAGCGGTTTTCGAGGGCGAAAAATTTCGGGGCATTGGAAGCGAGACTGGCGGGTTTCGCCGAGGAGGGCTTGATTATCGTGGACGACGGCCAATACCGGCTGAACCACCGGGGCCGTTTGCTCTGCGATGCGATCGGCAGCGCTTTGATGGACCTGCCGGGTCAATCGTAGCGGCGGCGCAGGTTGGTCGGGAGGATGCCCAGTTCCTCGCGGTATTTGGCCACCGTCCGGCGGGCGATTTTGATGTTTTTCGCCTTGAGTTGATCGACGATGTTTTGGTCGCTGAAAGGTTTCGCAGGATTTTCGGCTTCGATGATCTGAGCAATCATATCCTTGATCGACTTGTTCGATACCGATTCCCCATCGCCCGCCTTGTAGCCGGGGGTGAAGAAATATTTGAAAGGGAAAACCCCGTGCGGGGTGCGGATATACTTGTTGGCGATGGCCCGGCTCACGGTGGTCTCGTGCACCCCGACGGTTTCCGCGATGGTATTCATGGTCAAGGGGCGGAGCTTGGAGACGCCGGATTCAAAAAACTCGTTTTGGAATTTTAAAATTTCGCGCGTGATGCGTTCGATGGTTTGTTGGCGTTGCTCGATGGAGTTGATGAGGAATTTTCCCGAGCGCATACGCTCCAGCATGAAGTCTTTTTCGCTCTTACTGAGCGTGCCCTTTGCCAGCATTTCCTTGTAGGTGCTGTTGATGCGCAGGCGTGGTATGTAGTCGTTGTTCAAGATGACCTGCCACTCATCATACTCATCCTGATAGACGGTGACATCCGGCTCGATCACGCTGTTGCTGTCCGGGCTGAAACGCTTGCCGGGGGCTGGCTCGAGGGTGGAAATCTCCTCGATGGCGTCCTGAATGTCGTCGGAACCGGCACCGGTTTTTCTTTTGAGTTCCGGGACGCGGCGGCGGATGAGGAGATTGAAGTGATCCCTTAGAATCGTGGCCGCGAGAGATTCGCCGCGCCCCCGCAGCTCCAGTTGTGTGGCCAGGCAGTCACGCATATCCTCGGTGCCGATGCCCGGGGGATCGAATTCCCGCAGGAGGGCGGCGGCGGTTTGTACGGTGCCGTAAGGCATGCGGGCGGTGAGTGCGATGTTTGAAATCGTCTCGGTCAGGTAGCCGTTGTCGTCCAGACTGCCGATCAGGTAGAAGAGCGCTTCGCGCACTTCGTCGCTGCAATCCGACATTTCGGCCTGCTCGATCAGGTGTTGCTGCAGTGAAACGCTCTGAGTCAATGAGTTGAGGAAGTGCTCGCGGCGCTCCTCATCCTCGGAAGTGTGTGTCTGGCCGCTGTTCTCCTGGGCATACTGCTCCCGCATGTCCTCGCTCATGCGCTCCAGCACGCTATAGTCTTCCGCGTTGAAATCGAGCTCCTCGTCGGCGTTGCGTTCGTTTTCGTTGGAGGCGTCTTGCTGCTCCTCGACGCTGATGCTCTCGATCGGCAGTTCCTCCAGAAGTGGGTTGGCCTGGAGCTCTTCGAGAATGGACGTGCGCAGCTCCATGGCCGGAGCCTGCAGAATTTTCAGCGAATTACGCAGCTGAGGCGCCAGAACGAGTGTCTGTGCCTGTTTTTGAACCTGCTGAAAACCCTGCGTACTCATAATTGCTCCGAAGAAGCGGGCTTAAAAGGACGTGTTTTGCACGAGCCCCGGGGTTTTCCCGGCGCTCCAGCGTTCTGCCGCGTTGCCACCATCGCTGCCGAAAAGGTCACCCATGTAAACGGCGAGCTTTTCGTTGGTCGGGCCGTAGCAATCACCGTAGAGGAAGACTTCGAGGGCCATGAGCATGGCCTGCGCGCTTTGGTAGCGGGCGTCGCGGTCACGCTGGAAGCCGTGTTGCAGTATGCCGTTCAACTTATCGTCGATATCCGGCCGCCGCTCGGCGAAATCCGGAATGGCCAGCTCAAGAATGTTCCGGCGGGTGGACAGCTCGTCATCCGCCTCGAAAATATTTTCGCCGAGCAGCATCTCCGACAGCAGGATGGTGCAGCAGAAGAGGTCGGCCCGGGCGTCCGTCACCTCGCGGCGGGCCTGCTCCGGAGACAAGTATTCATCTTTCCCGGCAATGACGTCGCCTTCCTCATTATACATCAGGTCGAAGGCTTTCGCGATGCCGAAGTCGGTCAGTTTAACGTCGCCCTCGCGGGCCAGCATGATGTTGCGCGGGTTCACATCGCGGTGGACGATGCCGAGGTTGCGCCCCTGGCTGTCGCAGCGTTGGTGGGCGTGGGAGAGCCCGCGGCAGATGCGGGAAATAATAAAAACGGCCAAATCAACCGGAACGGCTTGTCCCGTCGCACGGTGGCGTTCCAAAAAATCTTCCAGGGTGATGCCGTCGACATACTCCATGGTCATGAAATACTGGCCTGAGATCTCACCGAGGTGATAGGTTTGCACGATGTTGGTATGAATCAAGTCGGCCACCAAGCGGGCCTCGCCGACGAAATTGGCGCGAAACTCCTTGATTCTGGAGAACTCTTCACGGATCAGTTTGATCGCGACGCGCTTGACGAACTGGCCCGAGCCCCGTTGTTCGGCTTCGTAAACAATCCCCATGCCGCCCTCCGCGATCACGCGGACGATGACGTAGTGCAGCTCGTTGAAAATATGTTTTAGTTTAGCCAAGAGCTGGAGCAAATCCTCGAAACCAAATTTCTGCAAGTGGATTTGTTAATCTAGCATGAAAAATGCTGCCCCTGTTTCCAGAGTTCGGATATTGCACTTCTGGCGACCAACCCCATACAGCTCAGGGATGACGTTTCGGGTAGATTCACACATGCATACACCACTCTGTGGTCACGCCGTCGGGGAGTTGATCGAATACGCCATGCGGGCGGCCGAGCTGGGGATTGATCTGATTACCTTCACCTGCCATATTCCGATGGAGAGTGCGGCCTTTGGGCAGGAAGGGATCCGTATGCGTCGGGAGCAGCTCGATGACTACTTTGCGCTGGTTGCGGACGCAGCGGCGGCGGCCAAGCCATTCGGCGTGGAGGTGCTCTGCGGCATCGAGGCCGAGGTGTTTCCGGATGAGGCGGAGCTCGAGCCGATGGACGCGATACTGTCCGCGTATCATTTTGACTTTGTGCTGGGGTCGCTGCACGCCCAGTGCCAGAGCTATTTGGAGTGGCTTTCCCGAAATAAGGTGACGAGCGATGCCATGCGGATCGATAGCTACTTCCGGCATCTGAGAGACGGTGCACAGTCCGGCCGCTACGACAGCATGTCGCACCCGGATGTCATTCGTACCTACGGAGTGGTTCGGGAATTCAACCCGGTTCCGCACGAGGAAGTGATCCGTGAATTCCTCCAGGCCGTTGTGGAGGAAGACATCTGCATGGAAGTCAACACGAGTGGGTTGAACAAGGGCGACTTCGAGGTCCATCCGGATCCGGTCATTCTTGACTGGGCCAGTGAGATGGGGGTGAAGCTGACCATTGGATCCGACTCGCACATGCCAAACTCGGTCGGCCAACACTTCGACTGGATTCAGCCGATGCTGCGGGACAAGGGCTTCACGGATCTGCATTATTTCCGCGGTCGCCAGCGGGTGCGGATCGATATGCCTCAATAAAACAGGTTGCGGTCGAGGCTGCGGTATTGGATGGCTTCGAGGAGGTGCGGCGTGTCGATATTTTCCTCACCGGCGAGGTCGGCAATGGTGCGGGCCACCTTGAGTATACGGTCGTAAGCGCGGGCAGAAAGGGAGAGTTGCTCCATGGCCTGCTGGAGGAGATCGCCCTGCTCTTTGTTGATGGCGCAGTGTGCGCGGATTTGACTGTGGGTCATGCGGGCATTGCAGCGGTCCGAAGCCTGAACGCTTTCGGCAAAGCGCCCGTTTTGCACGGCGCGGGCCTTTTCGCAGCGTTCGCGCATGACGGCCGAGCTTTCGCCCGGTTGGGCATTGCGCAGTTCTTCGATGCGCAGAGCGGGTGCCTCGATGTGTAAATCGATCCGGTCGAGTAAGGGACCGCTTATTTTTGAGCGGTAGCGCTGGATCTGAGGCACCGAGCAGCGGCACTCCCGCGAGCTGTCGCCCGTATAGCCGCAGGGGCAGGGGTTCATCGCCGCGACCAGCATGACGGAACAGGGCAGGGTGATCTTGCCCGCGCTGCGGGAGATGGTGACCTGTCCGTCTTCCAGTGGCTGGCGGAGTACTTCGAGCGCGGAGCGCTTAAACTCGGGCAACTCGTCGAGAAAGAGCACCCCATTGTGCGCGAGCGAGACCTCCCCGGGGCCTGGAATGGAGCCGCCACCCAGCAGGCCGACATCGCTAATCGTATGGTGCGGCGAGCGAAATGGCCGCTGGAAATAGCGGTTGTCGTTGGAGAGCGTCGTGCCCGCAGCCGACTGGATGCTGAGGATCTCCAGAAACTCATCCATCTGCGGTTGGGGCATGATGGTGGGGATGCGCTTGGCGATCATGCTCTTGCCCGAGCCGGGGCTCCCGATCATGAGCAAATTATGGCCGCCACTCACGGCGATCTCGACGGCGCGGCGCACGGCATGTTGCCCTTTGACCTCGGAAAAATCGATCCGCTTGCTCTCCGGCGGTGCCTGGAAAAAGCTGCTTTGCCGACTGGGGAGCGGATGAATGATTTTCTCATGATTGAGGAAGCGCACCGCATCGTCGAGGCTGTCGACCGGATAAACCGCAATATCGCCGACCAGCGCCGCTTCGTCCGCTGACTCGGTGGGCACGATGAGGCCCCGCTTGCCGAGTTTTTTGGCGAGCATGGCCATGGCCAGCGTGCCTTTAACGGGGCGCGTCTTCCCGGAGAGGCTCAACTCCCCGGCGATGAGAAAATCATCCAGCCCGGCGCTCGTGCACTTTTCCATGCAAACGAGGATAGCCAGCGCAATGGGGAGATCGTAGGCCGGGCCCTCCTTGCGGAGGGTGCCCGGTGCCAGATTGATCGTCGTTCGGGTCAGCGGTGTGCGAAAGCCGGTGTTGGCCATGGCGGAAAAGACCCGGTCCTGCGACTCCTTGACCGCCGCATCCGGCAGCCCGACGAGGATAAAACGTGGTTCGCCGAACTCCCCTGTGTTGACCTCAACCTGGACCGGGTGCGCATCGACCCCAACCAGAGCCGCCGAATGCGTGACGCCTAACACGGGCCCTCCTTTGTTTGATAAGTGATCATATTTACAGTTGTATGGATTTTTCAGGAGGGACCACAAGTAAATAAGTTGAACCGAGAAATCATCCCTTTGTTCGGCGCTTCTGCACGGCGGTGGCGAGCATCTCGAAGATGGCTTCAGTAGCGGGAAAGTCGATACAGGCGTCGGTGATGCTTTGTCCGTAGACGTTGTCGCCGTTTTTCTGGTAGTCCTGGCGTCCGGCCACGAGGTGGCTCTCCAGCATGACTCCGGCGATGCCGCGCTGCCCGGCGGCGATCTGCTCGGAAAGCACGCGGGCGACTTCGCTTTGGCGGGTGTAGTCTTTGTTGCTGTTACCGTGGCTGCAATCGACGACTACGTAAGGTGGTAGCTTGACGGCTTTGAGTTGGTCGAGAATCGGTTCGATGCTATCGGCCTCGTAGTTTGGTCCGGTGCGATTGCCGCCGCGGAGGATGAGATGGGCGTCGTGGTTACCCGAGGTCTCGAAGATGGCGGTCACGCCTTGCTTGGTGACGGAGGGGAACCAATGCGGTTGGGCGGCGGAGCGGACCGCGTCGATGGCAATTTGCACGTTGCCGCTGGTCCCGTTTTTAAAGCCGACCGGCATGGAGAGGCCGGAGGCCAACTCGCGGTGGACCTGGCTCTCGGTGGTGCGGGCACCGATGGCCGACCAGGCGATCGCGTCGGCGATGAATTGCGGGATGATGGTATCGAGAAACTCGGCACCGGTGGGCATGCCCATTTCGCAGATATCGACGAGGAGTTGACGGCCGATACGGAGGCCCTGGTTGATTTCGAAGGAGCCGTCGAGGCGGGGGTCATTGATCAGCCCCTTCCAACCGACCACGGTGCGCGGCTTTTCGAAGTAGGTGCGCATGATGATTTGCAGCGAGTCGGCGTATTTTTCACGCAGGGGCAGCAGACGCTCGGCGTATTCGAGCGCAGCCTTGGTATCGTGAATCGAGCAGGGGCCGCAAATCACGCAGAGGCGGTCGTCTTGTCCCTGAAGGATGGCACTGCTTTCGGAGCGGCCCTGGTCGACGACGGTGGTGGCCCGCTCGGAGAGGGGGACATCCTCGATCAGGATGGCAGGCGGCAGAAGCGGGCGTGTTTGAGCGATGCGGGCATTGTCGTGAGGTTTCGTCATAATAAGTTGGTGCGGTTTGAATGAACTATTGGGGAACGAATTGGGATTGGCTCGTCACGTAGAGCATGAGCAGGCTGAAGCCGTTGAAAAAAGCATGAAACCAGATGGGCACAAGCAGATGACCACTGCGCTCGTAGACGCGGGCCAGGAGCACTCCAACGACGGCGAGCGGAATAAAAGAAAAGAGGTTGGCGTGCATGAGGGCGAAGAGGGAACCGCTAATCAGTTGGGCGGGGAGGTGGGTGGTCTGGCTCTTCAGAAAACGGTAGAGGCAGCCGCGGAAAATAATCTCTTCGACGATCGGGGCGAGGACGACCGCCATGAGGACGAGTAGACCGATGGCAAGTGGATCGCCGCCGGCCTGAAAAAGAGAAACAAGTTCCTGTGGTTCGACGCCTTCGATCAATCCGGCTGCCTCGAGCCCGCCGAGCAGTCCGCCCCAAATCAGCGCGGCCAGCCAAACGATCGGCAGATAGCGGATGAAGAGCGGGAGGGCTTGTTTAAAGGCAGCGTTCGGGGCCAGTGCAACGTCGTTCAAACGCCCGGCAAAGTGCGCGGGGTAGGTGCGGCGCAGCCCGTAGAAAGCGGCCAGCATGGGGAGCTGCAGGAAGAGCACACCTGCGATGGCCAGCCACGGGGTGAGCTCGCGCGGGCTGTCCGGATCCGGCGGCCCATCGAAAAAAAGTGCCACCGTAAAGGTCTGCACCGCGACGATTGTGACCACGAGCGTGCAAATAAAAATCCCGAAATTGACCCAACCAATCGGCCAGGCGGAAATGCCGGGCTCGGGTGTGCGGCGATCCTGTGGGGTCCGTAGATGCTGAACCCAGAGCAGCAAGCTGGTGCCCAGCACACCGAGAAAGAGCAGGCTGGTGATAACGAGGGGGGGATCGACCGGTTGCGACTCCATGGGATCGGCCTTAGACTGTGATGGAAGCGCCGTCGAAGACCTGCTGCCCGCCAACATAGGTGGCTTTGACCTGGCCCTTCAAGGCTCTGCCATGCCAGGGGCAGTTGCGCGACTTGCTGAAGAAGCGTTCTGCGTCGACCGTCCAGGTAGCATCCGGATCGAAGAGGCAGATGTCGGCCGGTGCGCCCGGGCTGAGCGTGCCCGCATCGAGCTGGCAGATATCCGCTCCCTTATGCGTCATGAGCGCAACCACTTCGCTCAGGCTGAGGTGACCGCCGTGGTAGAGCGTGGTGAGGGAGCTGGCCAGGGAGTTTTCCAGTCCGATGATGCCAAAGGGTGCGGCGTCGAACTCCTGATCCTTCTCGGTCGGTGAGTGGGGGGCATGGTCGGTGGCAATGCAGGCCAGCGTTCCATCGACCAGACCTGCGATGAGTGCTTCGCGGTCGGCATCGGTGCGGAGTGGGGGATTCATCTTATAAACGGTTTCGTAATCGTGCAGGCAGGCATCGGTGAATTCGATGTGGTGGGGGCTGGCCTCGCCGCTCACCGGTATGCCGCGGGCGATGGCACGGCGCAGGATGTCGACCGAGGCGGCTGAGCTGACGTGTTGCATGTGGATGTGTGCGCCGCTCAATTCGGCGAGTATGACATTGCGGGCCACGATGATGTCCTCTGCGGCATTGGGCCAGCCGCGCAGCCCGAGCCGGAGCGACCACTCGCCCTCGTTCATGACGGACTTTTGGGTGAGGCTGGCATCCTGGCAGTGATCCATGATCGGCAGTTCAAACATTTTGGCGTATTCGACGGCGCGGCGCATGATTTCATTGCTCTGCACGCATTTGCCGTCATCGGTCATCGCGACGACACCCGCATTTTTCAGTTGGCCGGTGGGGGCGAGTTGCTCGCCGCTCATGCCGATGGTGAGGCAGCCGGTCGGGTAAACACGCACCACAGCATCGCGGGCCACTTTATCGGCAATCCGCTGAATGGTGCCCGCATTGTCGCAGACCGGGCTGGTGTTGGGCATGCAAACAACCGAAGTGAATCCCCCCGCCGCTGCCGCCCGCGACCCGCTCCCGATATCCTCCTTGTGGGTCTGGCCCGGGTCGCGAAAATGGACGTGTATGTCGACCAGGCCCGGTGCGACGATCAGCCCGCTGGCATCGACCCGTGTGGCCTTCGCCTTTTGTGTTTCGCTTAGCGAGTCGGCCAGTCTGCCATCGACTGAGAAGACATCGCCCACCGCGTCGCGATGGTTCGCCGGATCGACGACCCGACCGTTTTGGATCCAAAGTATTTCGCTCATGATGAAAAATGCTAGCCTGGTAATTGAGGGGACTGTCCGTGTTGGGCGCAGTGGCAGAGGTGGAGGACGGCCATGCGGATGACGATGCCGTTCGTGACCTGTTGGAGGATGACGGATTGGCCCGAGTCGGCCAGCTCGGAGTCGATTTCCACGCCCCGGTTGATGGGGCCGGGGTGCATGATGATGGCACCGGGCTTGAGCCACTTCGCGCGGGCCTTATTCAGGCCGAACATGCTGGTGTATTCGCCGATGGAGGGAAAGTGCGTGGCGGTCTGGCGCTCGTGCTGGATGCGCAGGAGCATGACAGCGTCTGCCTTCGCGAGCGCCGCTTCGAGCTGATGGCTCACGGTGACACCCATCGTTTCGAAGCGCTTGGGCACGAGTGTGCTCGGCCCGGCCACCGTGACGTCAGCACCGAGCCGTTGCAAACAGGCGATGTTTGACCGGGCCACGCGGCTGAAGAGGATATCGCCGAGAATCGTGATTTTTTTTCCGTCCAGCGGGCCGAGCTTCTCGATCAGGGTAAAGGCGTCGAGGAGCGCCTGTGTGGGGTGGGCGTGGGAGCCGTCGCCGGCGTTGATCACCGGAATATCGACGACCTTGCTGAGGTAGTTGGGGGCACCCGAGGCGGCGTGGCGCATGACAATGATGTCGGCCTTGAGGGCCTCCATGTTGCGTGCCGTATCCCGCAGGGTCTCGCCTTTGGTGAGGCTGCTGGCTTCACTCGTGACCGTGATCGTGTCGGCGCTGAGCCGGTTGGCCGCCACTTCAAAGGCGAGGCGGGTGCGCGTGCTCGGCTCGAGGAAGAGATTGACAACCGTGCGCCCGTCGAGGAGGGGCTGCTTTTTATTGTCTGTCTCCATCGCCTGTTTGAAGGCCAAGGCGGCGGTGAAGATGGTTTCGATCTCGGCGCGGTCGAGGGGCTCGACGTCGATCAGGTCTTTTCGGTTCCAGGTTGGGCTTTGACTCATGGGTATAAAATCGATCCGTTGGCGAAATGTGCCCCGTCACGCGGAAAGGGCAACGAGAAAGCGGGGCAATTCTTCCGCGTTCTGAGAGTCGGGCTCAACTTGACAGCTTTCGCTTTCGTGGTTTTGGTCTTGGCATGATCCGTTTAACCGACCGCGCTGTCAGTCAAATCCGCAAACTTGAAACTGAAAAGGCTTCCGAGGGCCAGCTGCTTCGTGTTTTCGTCGAAGCGGGCGGTTGCTCGGGATTTGAATATGGCATGTCGTTTGATGCCAGGAAGGATGACGACCACGTATTGGAAAGCAACGGGGTCTCGTTTTTGATGGACTCCACCAGTCTGGAGTATCTGGACGGTAGCGAAATCGACTTTGACGACGGATTGAGTGGTAAAGGTTTCGATGTCCGCAATCCCAACGCGACAAGCACCTGCGGCTGCGGACGCTCGTTTAATTAGCTCATACGAGACGGCCTAGCATTGAGAAAAAGTTGGTCGGCGAAAAATCGCATGGTTTTTTGCACGAGTTGAACTATTTGCGCTTGCCATGAGCAAATGCGCCGGTATCTCTCTCGGCCTTTCGTTTCGAAGCGGAGCGGAAAAGCGGCAATTCTGCCAAAAACAACCAATAAAAAAAGAAACCATGTTTCTCCCTGATGGTTGGTCAGGGCTTTGAACAGACTATGAATACAACACCAAAAGACCTCCTCGATGCAGGTGTTCACTTCGGCCACCAGCTTCGCCGCTGGAATCCGAAGTCGAAACCCTACGTTTACGACAATCGCAACGGTATCTCTATTATCGATTTGGAGAAGACCCACGCGCTCCTCGAAAAAGCCTGCGCCAAGGTGGAAGAGACCATCGCTTCCGGCAAGGATATCCTTTTCATCGGCACGAAGAAGCAAGCTCAGGAAATCGTTCGCGAAGCAGCGGTTTCGTGCCAAATGCCGTTTTGCGTAAACCGCTGGATGGGAGGCGGTCTGACTAACTTCACCACAATCAAGACCTCGCTCGCCAAATACCGCAAGTTCCTGAAAATGGACCAGGAGGGTGAGCTGGAGAAACTGCCCGGCAAGGAAGAGGCTGCTATCCGGCGCCAAATGAGCCGGATGAACCGTAATTTCGAAGGCATGCTCGAAGTGAACGAGCTCCCGGCCGCCGTGTTCGTCGTCGATACCAAGAACGAAGAAATCGCCGTGGCCGAAGCCAACCGTCTGGGCATTCCGGTCATTGGCTTGGTGGATACCAATTCGGATCCGACGGTGCTCGACTACCCGATTCCCGGAAATGATGATGCCGTGAAATCAATCCGCATCATCGTCGAAACGATCCTTGAGGCAGCCCAAAACGGCTTGTCGCAACGCGAGGCCAAACGGGTGCAGAAGAGCGCCGGTCCGATCATTCGCGAGCAGGTCTTCGAGCAACAGGAGGATGTGGAAGTGACTCTGCCAGCTGGTTACGGCGAGGACCAAGCGCCGGAAACAACGAATTCTCCGGACACTGAAGCAAAGCCCCAAGCTGAGCCGAAGCCCGAAACTCCTGAAAACGCAGACTCTGCGGATGCGACGCCTGCGGACGAAGCGCCCGCAGAGACATCCAAAGAAGACAACAAGTAATTATAATTTAAAGATTTCCCGAAAAGATATGAGTACACAAATTAATGCGAAAATGGTGGGCGAACTGCGCGAAAGCACAGGCGCCGGACTGATGGACTGTAAGAAAGCCCTGGTCGAAACCGAAGGTGACCTCGAGGCAGCCATGGAGCTTCTGCGGAAGAAGGGCATGGCCAAAGCGGCAAAAAAAGCCGGCCGTGATGCCAGCGAAGGCCTGGTTGACAGCTATATCCACCTCGGTGGAAAGGTCGGTGTGTTGGTCGAGGTGAGCTGCGAAAGTGACTTTGTGGCCAAGACGGATGATTTTAAGCAGTTCGTCCGCGACATTGCCATGCACATTGCGGCGGCCAGCCCGGTTTGTGTCTCCCGCGAGGATATCGATCCCGATGTCATCGCCGCCGAGCGCAAGGTGGCCGAAGGGCAGGCCGAGGGCAAGCCCGCGCAAGCCATCGAAAAAATTGTGGAAGGCAAGCTGAACAAGTTTCTCAGTGAGTCCTGCTTGTTGGAGCAGGCCTATGTGAAGGACCCGGATCAGACGATTCAGGAGGTGCTGACCGCCATGATTGCCAAAATGGGCGAAAACATGCAAATCAAGCGCTTCGCCCGTTTCCAGGTTGGTGCCTGAATCTTTGTGCTGAATTAACCGCTTTTCAATTGCGCTTCGTCCATGCTTGGGGCTTTCTCGTTCTTCATGCGACGCATCCCATTATTTCTGCTCTCACTTGCCTGTTTTTTCTTCGCGGCCCCGCTGGTCACGGCGGAGACGATTACGCTTGATCCCCTGGATCGGGCGGGCGAAGGGCGCCTCGCCATCGCAGTCGAGAGCTCGGATAGGGGCGTGGGCACACTGGCGCGGCGGGCTTTCGGGCTGCACGGGGCATACGTCGGGGCACGCCCGGCGGACGCGGCCTTTGTGATCCGGTTGGAACCCTCGGGAAGCCGCTCCGTGCAGGTAAGCGTGGGTTCCGGGCAACCTTTCGTGGAGCAGCTTAGCCGGAACGTAACCGGAAGCGACTTGCAAAACGCCGTGCTCCGAGCCTGCGACCTGGTGGTCGAGGCGACTCTGCAGAGCCGCGGGTTTTTCGCAGGGAAGCTGGCCTTTGTCGGCAAACAGCGTGGGGTGTCGGAAATCTACACGAGCGACTTGCTCTTTTCCCGTCCCCGGCAAATCACGCGTGACCGCGCTTTGGTGACCGGGCCCAAGTGGTCGCCGGACGGACGGCGATTGCTCTACACGACCTACCACAACTCGGGTTTCCCCGACATATACATGATCGACCTGAGCAGCGGCCGACGAAAACCCGTCGCGACCTACAAGGGGACGAACTCCGGGGCAGCCTTTAGCCCGGACGGGCGCCGAATTGCCATGGTCCTTTCCGGCACGGGGAATTCTGAGATCCATGTGGCCGACGCAAACGGACGTAATCCGCGCCGACTGACGAATAATAAGAGCTTGGAGGCCAGTCCAAGTTGGTCGCCGGACGGGCGGCGCCTGGTTTATACCTCGGATGCTCCGGGGAAGCCTCAACTCTTTGAAATTGCCAGCTCGGGCGGCCCGCCGCGCCGGATCCGGACCAATGTCAGCAGCTATTGCTCGGAGCCGGTCTGGAATCCGGTGGATGAATCGCTCATCGCGTTTACGGCAGCCGTGGGCGGCGGTTTCCAAATCGCGCTCTACGATGCCAAGACGCGAAGCAGTCGGATCCTGACGCAGGGTGCCTCTTCTTTGGAACCCGCGTGGTTGCGGGATGGACGGCATCTCGTTTTTACCCAACGTCAGGGCGGACGCACGCGGCTTATGCTGCTGGATAGCGAGACGGGCAAGGTCAGTGCCCTGCACAAGCCGGGTTTCGGTGATGTTTCGTCGGCTAGTTTCGTCTATTGAGCGTTCTTTCTGCGATGAAGCGAATCTCTATCCAGCATGCGACCGAGTATAGCTTTTCGGAACCGGTCGAGTTTAGAGAGCACCGTTTGCTTCTTCGTCCGCGCGAGGGGCACGACATCCGCATTGTTGCCTCGAAGCTTGAGGTCAACCTCGCGCATGAGCTGAAGTGGTATCGGGATGTTTACGGTAATTCGGTTGGGGTCCTGCGATTGACCGAGCGGGGCACGCACCTGCGCATCGCGAGTGAGGTAGAACTGGAGCACTACCAAACGCGGCCCCTCGACTTCATCGTGGATGAACGCGTGTTGACCTTTCCCTTCGTCTTCGAGCCGGAAGACCGCCTGGACCTGCTACCGTATCGGACGCATATTTGGCCCAATAACATCGATTCGCTCAAACAGTGGGTCGCGCAATTTTGGAGACCGGGTCAGTCGATTGAAACCTACGTCTTGCTCACGCAGATGAGTCAAAAGATTGTATCCGAATTTCAATACCGCATGCGTGAAGATCCCGGCGTGCAGGCACCCATCGATACGTTGACGGAGGGTAGTGGGAGCTGTCGGGACTTTGCCGCGCTTTTTATTGAGGCCTGCCGCTATCTTGGTCTGGCAGCGCGTTTCGTCAGCGGCTACCTGCACAATCCGGGCTCCACGCAGCACGGCTCGACCCACGCCTGGTCGGAAGTCTATCTGCCCGGAGCGGGCTGGATCGGTTTTGATAATACCAGCGGCCAAGTGGCCGGGGCTGCGCACATCGCGACGGCGGTGCATCGACACCCCGAGGCCGTGCCGCCGGTCAGTGGTTCCTTCGTTTCCCATCAACCGGTCCAAACAGACATGAGCGTGCAGGTTTCCGTGAGGGAGATCGCTGGCTGAACGGCTACCGGTTCCGAGCCGGCTGACTGTTTTCATTCCCGGGAGCCGGGTTTGATGATCACGGGGAAGCTTAGTTCCTCTTGTAGGTGGTCGATCTTTCTTTGATACCGGGGCCAGCCGGTGATCGTGTCGTCGAGACTCCAGGTATTCCTTAAGGAACTTTTCACTGAATTTAAGCATGTGGGGTCGGATTGATCGGAGTCGTTCCACGATCCAAGCCGGAGCAAGCTCCGACACTACAAAAGCAGTGTAATTGGTGCTCGTGCGTAGTGTCCGAGCTTGCTCGGGCTGGCGTGTAGGGTTGGGATTGACGGGCCCGACGGTTTATGCCTGACTCTCGACAGGAAACTACCCCTTGCTGGCCTCGCTCTTTTCCTTTGGACGTTCAGTGCTTCGGGATCTGAGACGAAACTGTTCGACGAGCTGGCTGTCGCGAAGACCGAGTTTTACGAGGGCAACGACGTCGTCCACCGCATCGCCCTGCAAAAGCCCGGTCGGAAGATCTCAACGAGCAATGGCCGACCCTACGAAACAAACTTCGTCGCTATTAGCCTGGAAGGTGTTCCCCTCGTCATGCTCGACTCGGTGACGCGGATCAATTTCCGCCGGTCGGATTGAATCCAGCCCGGCAGAAAACGTAGGGGCTTCACTTGTGAAGACCGCCGAGCACCGGTCTTCCGGGTGCGCACGCCAAACCGGCGCGGACTTAACAAATGAAGCCCCAACGAGATGGATGCATCAACTTCGCTCTTTCGGCAGGTTAATACCCCCGGATCGGGGGCCAGGCACTCCTTGTAGATTCGGGGCTGAGGCCTTTGCGTTCGGAGT
Source organism: Verrucomicrobiota bacterium (assembly GCA_009908325.1). GTDB lineage: Bacteria > Verrucomicrobiota > Verrucomicrobiia > Opitutales > Coraliomargaritaceae > Thalassobacterium. Next base: position 38,851 of record JAAAPI010000103.1, read on the forward strand.
AATCCTGCATCGGGTCTTGGTCGATTGGGCCCACTGGGAAGTATTTCGCTCCATGGGGTAAACAAAAGAGCATCATTTTTTACTTGAGCTAACCAGTAGGGAGGTTTTTCCTGACCCATATCAATTGTTGGGTGCATCTGAGGTGGAATTCTCTTTCCTATCGCGAGGGCATCTATTGAGTCGGGGCTTGAATGATGGCAGAACATAGACCAATCGGAGTGGATCTTTTTGCGGGAGCGGGCGGCATGAGCTTGGGCTTTGAGCAGGCGGGCTTCGACGTAATGGCTGCGGTCGAAATCGACCCGGTGCATTCGGCCATCCATAAGTATAATTTTCCGGAATGCGCTGTTTTGCCCCAATCCGTTCAGGATATCGACGGTGACCTCATCCGCAAAGTGTCTCCCATCGGCGATCAGCCGGTGAATGTGGTTTTCGGCGGTGCGCCCTGCCAGGGGTTTTCTTTGATCGGTCAGCGGGTGCTGGATGATCCGCGCAATTCCTTGGTCAAAGATTTCGTCCGCATTGTTGGCGAACTGGATGCCGATTATTTTGTTTTTGAGAACGTCAAAGGGTTGACGGTCGGCAAGCATAAGAAATTTTTGTATGAATTGATCGAGACCTTCGAGGCGAATGGCTACAACGTGCGTAAGGAGTGGCGGGTCTTGAATGCAACGAATTATGGAGTGCCTCAGGATCGCCAGCGCCTTTTTCTGCTCGGTGCGAAGAAGGGATTGAAAGTGCCCCTCTATCCGGAGGCGACCACTGTGCAGCCGGGCAAACACTCAGATTTACTCAATGAAATCGGGCCGACTTGTTTGGACGCGCTCGACGATTTGCCCGATGCGGAACAGTTCGATGCGCTCCATCAGACGGACCAAGCCAACGTCCCGATTTGGACGGCTCATTCCGTATATGCGAGGGAGATGCGCTGCGAAAGTCCCAAAGCATGGCATAAGGGCTACCGGCGGAAATGGAATCCAAACGTGCTCACATCCAGCTACCGGACGGAACACAGCAGCATTTCGCGCACCCGATTCGCCGAAACGGATCCCGGCTCGGTCGAGCCGATCTCGCGCTTTTTCAAACTTTCGCCCGAAGGGGTCAGCAATACACTGCGTGCCGGCACCGATGGCGCACGCGGAGCGTTTACCAGCCCGCGCCCCATCCACTACCGGCACAATCGCTGCGTGACGGTTCGCGAAATGGCACGCCTGCACGGTTTCCCTGATTGGTTCCGCTTCAACCACACCAAGTGGCATGGTGCCCGTCAAATCGGGAACGCCGTCCCGCCGCCACTTGCACGAGCCGTAGCTTCCGCCGTGATCGAGGCTATGGATATTCAAGTCGCCAGGCCCAAGCGGACACTCGGGCTTGGCGACGAAGCCTTGCTCCGCATGGATATGACCCAGGCCGCCAAATATTGGAACGTGCCCGCGCCCTTGAGCAAGCGGACCCTGAAGAGCGGCGCGAAGAAGCGCACCCAGGCGCAAACCGAAGAAGCGCGCCTGAAACTTTTAGCCTCCTGAAAAATATGGCAGCAAAAAAGACCGCTCCGAATCGCTACTTACAATTGATTGAGAAAATTTTCTTTGATCGCTACACAAAAGGGGCAACCGAGTTTACTTTCCCGCGCGGCGATATGGAAGATGCGGCGAAAGATCTAAAGATTAAGCTGCCAAAGAATCTTGGCGATGTGATTTACGCCATCCGCTACCGGATCGGCCTTCCCGCGAAGATTAAAAAGACGCAGTCCAAAGGGATGGAGTGGATCATCCAGGGGGCTGGCCGTGCGATGTACGAGTTCAAGTTGGTGAAGGTGAACCGTATCCTCCCAAACCCGAATCTCATCGCGATCAAAATACCCGATGCTACACCCGAAATCATCACGGTTTATTCCCTTTCCGACGAGCAAGCACTGCTCGCCAAAGTGCGCTATAACCGGCTCATCGATATCTTTCTCGGGATTGCCACCTATTCGCTCCAAAACCATCTGCGCACTTCTGTGAAAGGCACCGGACAGGTCGAGATCGATGAGATCTACGTCGGCGTCGACCGCAACGGTTGCCAATACGTGATTCCGGTTCAAGCCAAAGGCGGCACCGATCAACTTTCAGTCGTCCAAACCAAGCAAGACCTCGATTGCTGCGATGAGAAATTCCCAAGTCTCGTCTGCCGTAGCGTTTCCGCTCAATTCATCAATGATGATTTAATCGCGCTGTTCGAGCTAACACTGGAGGACGGTATGGTCAAAGTCGTTGAGGAGAAGCATTACCGCTTGGTGCCAGCTTCAAAGATTTCGGAGAAAGAACTGAATGTCTATCGTCAGAGGTGTGCGCAGCGGAAAACGTAGGGGCTTCACTTGTGAAGACCGCGACGTGTTGGTGCGCGAGCTTGGAAGACCGGTGCTCGGCGGTCTTCACGAGTGAAGCCCCTACGAGGGGGATACATCGAATATTCTCTTTCGGCGGCTCAATACCCCCGAATCGGGGCCAGCCACTTCTCGCAGACTTCGAGGCTGAGGCCTTTGCGCTGGGCGTAGTCCTGCATCTGGTCTCGGTCGATAGGGCCGACTTGGAAGTATTTGGCTTCGGGGTGGGCGAAATAGAGGCCGCTGACGGCGGAGCCGGGATCCATCGCGAAGTTACTCGTCAGGGTGGCACCGGTGTTTTTCTCGGCTTCGAGTAGGTCCCAGATGATTTGCTTCTCCGTGTGGTCAGGCTGGCTGGGGTAGCCGGCGGCCGGGCGGATCCCGCGATACTTTTCCTTGATCAGGGCTTCGTTGTCCAAGTTTTCATCGGGCGCGTAGCCCCAGATTTCCTTGCGCACCAGCTTGTGGCAATATTCGGCCAAAGCTTCCGCGAAACGGTCGCCGAGGGCTTTGACCATGATCGAATTGTAGTCGTCGTTGGCGTCTTCGAACTCTTTGGCGAAGGTATCGACACCTTCGATACAACAGACGAAGGCACCGCAGGCGTCCTGCAGAGCGCTTTCCTTCGGCGCGACGAAGTCGCTCAGGGCGTAGTAAGTATCGCTGCCGGATTTCTTTTTCTGCTGGCGCAGGGTGTGGATCGTGTGGACGGTCTCGCCGGTCTCGGGGTGGTAGAGCTCGATGTCGTCGCCCACCGAGTTGGCAGGCAGCAGGCCGACGGCGCAGCGGGCGCGGAAGCGCTTCTCTCTGAGAATACGCTCCAGTAGCTCCTGGGCATCGGCGTAGATGCTGCGGGCCTGTTCGCCATACTTCTTGTGCTCGAGAATTTTTGGGTAGACGCCCTTGAGTTCCCAGGTCCAGAAGAGGGGGGAGTAATCAAAGTGCGCCGCAACGGTTTCCAGATCGACGTGGTCGTTGACGGTCAGGCCGATCTTCTTTGGGGCCACCATGTCGGACTTTTTCCATCCGGGGGCGAAGCGTTTCTGGCGGGCTTCTTCGAGCGGGATGAGTTCGGTGTCGGCCTGGCCGCGGGCGAAGCGTTCGCGGCGTTTTTCGTGTTCGGCTTCGAGCTCGGCTACGTAGGCCTCGCGTTTATCCGGGTTGAGGAGTTGGTTGCAGATTCCGGTG
>JAAAPI010000308.1 GCA_009908325.1 Verrucomicrobiota bacterium
ATCGGGAAGGCTCGTAAAAAGTTTATCCAAATGCTCCAGTAAGTCCGAGCCAGTCGGCGTCTCCCGCTCGAAGTGAGTCCGGCGAATGACCTTTGAAAAAGAATCCCGCGGCCCCGTTTTTGCCGCTGCCAATTTTTCATAGGCATCCAGCTCAATCGATATTGTTTTTGTTGCCATGCATGGACCATGCATGGTTATGATGTGCTTGTCAAATCAAGATTTGGAGCCGACGGGAAGCCGTCTCAAGGATCCGAAAAAGCTTTGGTAGTTTGAGGATCTTCTTTGACCTAAACCTACGATCTCGGAAAAACTAGAAAATTCGGAGATCGTGAGCTTTGATCGCGTTGAAATGGATTGGGAGAGCCCAGTCGGGGAGAAAGATCTGGAGGGTTTTTGGGGTGGGTTTCATGCGGATTTTCCGTCTTTTAGTTGTTTATACACCTTGTGCAGCAAATGCTCGATAGCGAGATCCCGGAAGTCGCCGTCCGAGAGTAGTTTCTCGGAAATCTCGTCGTTGCCTTCCATGCGGTCAATGACCAGCCCTTCGAAGGCTTTCTCGAAGACATACCGGAAATCATCCTTATTGTTGGTCCGGGCCGCTTGCTTGAGCTTCTCGTCTTCAAAGGCCTCCTCTTGAATCTGATCGAAAAACAGCTGATCCGCCTGCGTAAATTCGGTCCCGAAACGCTCGTTCAGTATATCGATCAGCTCGGATAGAGCGATTACCTCATCTTCCTTGCCGGTGCCGACATCACTCGGTCCCTTGAGCGGCTTGCCGTCGCCGGTGTTGAGATCGATCTGGCCTTCGCTGATTTTCTGCAGTCGATAATATTGCAGCTCGATTTCATCTTCCAGATGTTGGGGGCCTTCCCCCTGGCGGCGGGGCAACTTCGTCAGCAGAAAGCGAAGGTAAGTGTAGAGCTTCTCCAAATCGGAGTCCTGGTAGGGGATGACTTGGGAAAGAAAACTATACATGTTCCGGAAATTCACCAGCAATGCCTTCGCCTCCTCGCAGTCGTCTTCGTCTAGTTCCTTGAAGCGCTCGACGGCCTTGTCCAGGACGCCATTCATTTGGGCATGATCCAGTTTCGTCTCTTTGCGCTTGGGTTGAAAGTAGATCGCACAGAACTCATTAATCTCTTCCTCGAAGATCAGGCCCAGTTCCTCGATCTGATGTTGCAACCGGTAAAGGTGCTGCGAATCCGTGATGGGGTCGGAGGGGGTGTCCTCGTAGTAGGGCTTGAAGGCCTTGAAAATCTCCTCCGGGCTATTTCTGAAATCGAGAATAAACGTGTCTTCTTTCCCCGCGCAGGTGCGATTCAGGCGGGAGAGCGTCTGCACCGCTTTGAGTCCTGTCAGCTTCTTATCGACATACATCGTGTGCAGGAGCGGTTGATCGAAGCCGGTTTGATATTTCTCGGCCACCAGCAGCACCTGGTAATCGGGACTATCAAACTTTTCGGGAAGTTCCGATTCCTTGATGCCTTGGTTCATGCCGACTTCGGTCCAGTGCTTCCCTTTTTCGTCCGGGTCTTCCACCGTGCCGGAGAAGGCGACCAGTGTCTTAATGTCTTTGTAACCCTTTTCCTTGATATACTTGTCGAATGCCTGCTTGTAGCGCACCGCGTGCAATCGTGAATCGGTCACCACCATGGCTTTGGCGCGTCCTCCGATCTTGTGTTTCACATGGGTGCGGAAGTGCTCGATCATCACTTCGGTCTTCGATGTGAGATTGTGGGGATGCAGTGTGAGGATGCGGGCCAGAGAGCGCGCCGCTTTCTTGCGCTCGACGTGCTTGTCGTTCTCGGTCGCCTGAACGATGCGGTAGTAGGTTTCGTATGTCGTGTAGTTTTTCAGCACATCGAGGATAAATTTTTCCTCAATCGCCTGCCGCATCGAGTAGAGATGGTAAGGAGAATTCCCGTCCGGCCCGGGCTCGTCGAAGACATGCTTCGTCTTGAATTTGGGCGTCGCGGTAAACGCGTAAAAATTCAAATTATCCTGCTTGCTCCGCTTCATCAGTTGCTGCCGTATCATCCGCCGTTTTCTGATGCGTTCGATATGTTCATCCGCTGCATGAGCAATGGCCACGCAATGCGGCCTTAGCTTCTGGCCTCTTTGAAACTGTAAGACTTCATTTTTCAAGCGCGTGGCCTGTGCTTCAGTCAGTCGTTTGCTTGCTCGCAGTGCTTTAGTCGTCGGGATACCAATACCTGCTTGATCAATGGCTGACTTACGCCATTTGACCAATTTGGGATGGTTAAGGCGCAGTAATTTGCCTGCTGCATCGATGATGTTGATCGCATTATTGTCACTCGGATTCGTTGCCACAACCTCCCCATTGGACTTGTATCGCAAACGTTGCTCGCAGGTCGGGTCGAGGGGATGCAGGCCCAATGGCTCATTGCCGCGTGCTTCGGCTCCGAAGGGGCATTTCCCTCTCTTATCTCCCGACTTCTGTAGTGGATAGCAGGCAATCATGTTGGCGTATTCAACGCTTTTCTCTGGATAGCCCTTCGCGTATGAGCAGCTACGCGGGTAAATATGCTCTACGTGGCAGCTATCTTCATGAATTCGCAGCATTGTGTAAGCGCAAAGGTAGCCTTGATCTTTCAATCGCTGATCGATGATTGATTGGCGGACATCTTTATTCACGCCATTGATTTTGACCGGGGTAAGATCATCGTATCTTAGATTCAAGTTTTCTTTACGTTGCTCTCGCAGCCATAAAATCAATTCCTCAGGCGGCTGGTTGTCTGAGATGTAGCGCATTATTCTTCGTCCGCCAGGTTATCGATCTGCGCCATGTAGCTTTCTGCCGCTGCGATGTCCTTCAGTTCCCCGTTATACTTTTGGCGCATTTCACACAAGAGGCCTTGGGCATGCTCAAAGTCTGCGTCTTCGAGATAGCGCTCCAATTGGTCGAGTTCTCTTTGACTCTCTTGATTGCGAGTCGCAGCTCTCATGATGAATTCCAGAATCTCGTCACTGCTGAGGCCGATCGTTTGGTCAGGGCGTGACCAGCTCCCGTCCGCTTCGAGCTTCATGATCTGCTCCGGCGGCGTTTCACCAATGACCTGGGGGGAGTGTGTGGTGGCAAAAAACTGAATCTTCGGAAAGGTGCGCTTGAGGTCGGCAACAAGATGTCTTTGCCAGCGCGGGTGCAGGTGCAAGTCAATCTCGTCGATGAGCACAACCCCTGGAGTTTCTTGAAGGACGCTCTCAACCAAGTGAGGGTTCAAAATCGCAGCTTTGATCGCGATGTCGGCCACGAGTGCCACCATGATTCGCTGGCCATCGCTCAAAAGATGGAAGGGTTGTGAGCCTTTACCCTCCATTTCCATGACCAGGGTCTGCTCAACGACACTATAGTCGACTGATTTGCATCCAGGAAGACATGAGCGAATCGCCTCTTTGGCGGCCTTGAAGCCCAAGCGATCCGTGCCTCCTTTTTCTAGTGCGATGTAGCGTTCGCGTTTCAGCCACCGCATGAGTTCGGCGACTTCAATGCGCGGATCGTTGCTGAAGCGATACCCTTCCAATCTAGATTCTGAAGCCTTCTTTTCTGAACTGGGATTGCCGCGCATGTCGCGTGGCTGGATCCATAAACGTCCCGTTCCGTAGTGTGAAAAAATAGGAAGCAGCACCGACTTACCCTCTTGCACCAGCTTGGCTAAATTCTCTGCTTTTCCACGAATCGATTTTGCATCTTTAGAAGTCGTTCTTCGTCCTTTTCCTTCGAGTGACCGAGACCAAGCGATTGATTCGTCCGTTACCATGCCGTCCGCTTTTATGACGACAGGATATTGCGGCTCGATCGTGACAACATCGCCCTGTAGTCTGGGGACGCGTCGAATATCATCTTCGCCAAATGGAGTTGAATGTTGATCGCCGATACCAAGAAAAAAGCTGGCGCAAGCGCGTTCCAGACCCTCGATAAGTCCCGTCTTGCCCGAAGCATTGTTGCCGATGATCAAGTTGAATTGAGGATCGAACTCAAAACTCTGCTGCTCAAAACCTCGAAAGTTTTTTAGGGTTCGTCAATTCTCATCTGAGTGGTTTCTTTTTTAGTTGAAGTGCAACTGCCGGGCGAAGCGATTGAAGGTTTCCGGGCTGGCTTGACTGATGCAAGACTCTCATCAAAACGGCTTCATTTTGAAAAGGCGTCCGGTGTCTCCCCCGTCGTGGAGTTTTAAGACGATTTCATCATCGTTTGGGCACAATCCTTGCGTATCCCCGGGTGGGATGTCTTCGCTTAAGGTGCTGAAGATGTATTGAATGCCGTGCTCATCGCAGGTTTCTCGAACGACCCGCAGCAGTGCCAAGCGTAGTTTTGCCTGAAGTGCTTCCAGTGCTCCATCGTGGTAAACAAAGTGGAAGAACCTTTCTTTTGAATAACTGACCAGAATTGCCAGGTCGAAAGCAATGCAGAGCATCTTGCGGAAACTGGTTCCACGGTCTTCATCGGTTTGCAGATCGTTGCCATCACTGAACTCGGCACGGAACTCCATATTACCTTCGCCATTCGGCTCCACAAACATAAGCGCCGAGCGGTGCAAGACCTTGCTGATAATTTCGCGGAAGGTTTGTTGGATCGCTTTATAGCGCTTATTGCTGCTTTGAATCGCCTCTTCGATTGAGGTGGTTAAGTCAGCTACCCGTTCTTTGGTCTCGCGCAGCTTCTTTTGGGCGGCGATTAGTTGTTCCAGACGCTCGCTTTTCTCACGCAGCAATTCTAGCCCCGCTCGATCTGCGTCCAGTTCCTTTTGAAGCTCTTTGAATTTTCGTAGGCTGTCAGTCCCTCCCAGAACTTTAAGGATCTCTTGGCGGCGCTTCCCCAGGGTTTGATTCTCCGCTTCGAGCTGGCTGATTTCCTTGCGCAGTTCTTCGGCTCTCTCTCCCAACATGGATTGCCGTTCGTTGAGTATTTTGCGATTGAAGGTAACCAGAGCATCGTAGTCGTGGGCGAGTTGCCCCGGAAAAGAGATTTTCGATTCCTCGAAGACACGTTTTACATCGCCGAGGTCGAATTCCAGCGACGTCACGAGACTCTTTTCGATCTGCTGCAGATCGTGTCGGGCGTTGTAGAGAAAGCTATTATTCGCTGCGATCTCAGCTTCGACCGAGTCGGCCAGCGAACGTGTCAGCTCAATTTCCTGCCCGTGAAAATCAAAGCTGTCGAGAGCTGCGACCTTGCCGTCCACCTCCGCTTGCTTCGCGTCGAGACTGGCGCGTAGTTTATCGAAGTCCTTGGGCTTGAGGTTTGTTTCCGCTTCGATTTGTGATTGCTTGGCTCTCCAGTCTTTCAGTTCGGCGTCGGCCTCATACTTTTCAGTCAGCAGCGAATCGTCGAAACCAAGGATGCGGGCGAGGTAGGGCTTCCACGCCACGTCTTTACCTTTGCCAAATTTCGCCAACTGGAAGACATCCTGGTAGTCCTTCTGGGTGCGAAGGAAATACCCTAATCCTTTGCGATACGGCCAAGGCTTGATCGGCGTGAGAGCCAACATGCTGTCCAACAAGTTGACGGCGTTTCTGAATGACTCCCGCCAGTGGTCCCATCCGGACGCTTCCAAATCGACGAAATTGGCGTTCGGCTCCTCATGCCGTTTAAAGGCGATTTTGGAAGGCTCTTCGACGGATCGCCGGATGGTGACCCATCCGCCGCTGGGAAGTTGGATTTCAAGGAAGAAAATAAAACGGTCAAAAAGCTCGGGATGCCGCTTCAAAAAGTGATCCTTATTGACGCCTTTCAGTAGCGCAAAGTCGATTACTTCGATCAGGAGGGATTTGCCGAGATTATGCCCCAGCTTTTTCTCGTCCTTTGGGTTATCGATACGCGCGACCACGGCATTGAATCCCTCGCGAAAGCGAATCGGGGTGAAAATTTCGGGCTGATTGCTGTAGAGGTGGCTGAGTTTCATCGATTCCTCGCTTCCTCCCCTTGCGGTTCAAGGTATTCAAAGGAGTCGGTTTGGGGATGGTAGTTGATCCTCCCCATAAGAAAGAGAAAATGGACTGTCGGCATGAACACGGGGTCCGCGTCGTCGCCCAGCGGCTCGAGTGATTGGCGCAGATCGGAAAAACGGCAGATGCGCTCCTCGCGGAGGCGCACCAACAGCACCGCAGCGGCGCGGAGCACGCAGCTGTCGAGATTCAAGTGTTTGGCCGGACGGATCATGATTTTTTACCAATTTCGCAGTTCACATACATGTAGTGAATCATGATTTTTAACAAATGTCTTTTTTCGAATGCCCGGAGCTCGGCGGAGTGCTCTTGAATGAGCCTTGGAACGGATTCGAGCGCATATTCAAAGGAATTGAAATCTTCCGCGTGAACGATCAATTGCCCTTTTAATTCGCCAGCCACTGCGTGATACTGCTTCTTGAGTTTCTCGTTACGAGGATTCTTTAGGAAGCTTTCTACTGCCTCGAAGTGTGGCATAGAGTCATCCCGAATATGTGCACTATATTCCATGCTTAGGCCGTTGACTGAGTTTTTGCCTTCGAATCCTGGATAATCCTTGAAATCATATTCGCTGCTGAAGGCAGTTTCTACTGCCTCTCGGTGTGCATAGAGTGCCTCTATAATGTCGCGGTAGTCGTCTGGCGAAAAATCCAGCGGCATCCGGAACTGATCCAGCCTAGCAGTCTGGATGATGTTCCGGTGCGCACGCAGTTCCCGGCTGATATCCTCCAGCCCGAGTAGCCATGCGTTGGCGAGCCCTGTTTCTTCACGGACGCGCGCCTTGAAATCATCGTCAGCTCCCGCTGTTTTCTTCCGATTGGTAAACAGCATGTAATGGGTAAGCTTCCCGTCTTCGAAAAGTCGCTTCACCTTCGGCAATTCCTTATTCAGCAGTGTCTTCTTGAAATCATAATCTGAACAGGAAGCGACCGGTGATTCTGCATGCTTCGCCTGTATGACAAATTTGCCGCTTGCCGGTGCCGAATCCGAAGGAAAGCGATTGGCAGTGCCCTCGAAAAAACCATCCCGGCCACCGTCCGGCCCGGAACCAAACCCGGTCACGCCAGAGCCGAGCAATTCACGGCAAATAGCCAGAACCAAATCTTCAAACTCGTCCGCTTTCAGATCATGGATGGGGAATCGTCGCATTTTCAGTAAAGTGGTGAATGTTTGAGCCGCTTCAAGCTTGAATGACGGCGTGCTTCGGGGTGCTGAGGTGATGGGTTACTGGGTGTGAGCGGAATGTCGAGGGAGGGTATCGCAAAGTCGTGTTTCTTAGCTGCCAAGAACGCTTGACAAATCGGGTGTATTTGTATGCTTATACGCTTATGAGCCGATGGACTGTAGTCATCCCCGAAAAGACAAATCGCATGGTGCGCACCCACCTGGCGCTGCGTGGATCGAAGAAAGGCGACCTTTCGAAGTTCGTGGATCAAGCGGTGCGCCAGTCCCTTTTTTTGGAAACTGTGGACGGGATGAAGTCGCGCAATGCGGAGACGCCCGCCGATTTGATTGAGGCAGCGATTGATGAGGCGGTGGCTTGGGCGCGTGAAACTCGTTCTTGATACCAATGTGCTGGTCAGTGCGCTGCTGACCAAGGGCACACCGCCGGACCAGCTCTATCAGGCATGGAAACTGCGCCGCTTCGAGTTAATCATCTCGACCTGTCAAATTGCCGAACTGCGCCGCGTGCTGGGCTATGAAAAATTGCAGCCTTACCTGAACGGCTTTGAGGCCAGTTTACTGCTGGAGAACATTGATTCGATGGCCCGGATTGTGGAAGTCGCAGCCCCGCGCTTGGAATCCCCCGATCCGGATGATAACTGGATTCTGGCCAGCGCGGTGCTCGCCCAAGCCGACTTGCTCGTGACGGGCGACAAAAATGATCTCCTCCAATTGAAACAAGTCGAAGGCGTGACCATCGTCAATGCCCGTCACGCGCTGGAGCGACTGGCGGGTGTTTGAGGAATCTCAAGTTGTCCCGTCACCGCCGCCGTGATCAGTGCTGTGCGGTATTCGGTGAGCCGGGTGATCGTTGATTCGCTTTTTGAGCTAAGTTTATCCAGGCGAGAAAGCTCATTTTTCAAAGCGTCAATTATGTCGATTTGTTCAGTTCTGGGAGGCAATGGTATACTGAATTTCTTCAAAGTTCCTGTCTCCATTTTTCGAGTTCCGTGCGCAGACTCCGTTGCCATCTTGGAAAGCGTCTTTTCATAGCCGCCCAAGGTGTAGCGTAAGTATTCAGGATTGAGGCGGTCTTCGCAACGAAGGGCTTTCATGTCCTGATTGATGGTAACCTTAGCGCGATTGATCGCTGTTGGAAATGAATGGGCAAGAATCATACCCCGGACAACTATGAGCATCGCGTTTGGATCAATAAGAGAAAGTCCTGTTTCCTTAATTGCTTCTTTGGTGACGTGGTCAATCGAGTCTGAAATCTCGTCGATCTTCATGTCTTTTGGGGTAACCCAGGGTATGTCACCGTCCCAATAACTCTCGGTTCCGGTATTTGGAGTCATACCTCCCCTGAATTCTACGAGAAAGCCCAACGGCACGACCTCCCAATGCGCGGGCACCTCCCCGAGCCACTCGATACCGGAGTCTTTGAGGGGGGCCTTGGGGTTGAGACCCCGGGTGACGGCTTGGGTGATGACGGCGAGGCGCTTTTCTTTCAGCTTCGTGATGAGCTGGCGCTTCTTCGCATTCAAGGCCTCGATCTGCGCTGTCTTCCGATCCAGGAAATCGGCGATCTTTTGTTGGGTGGGGAGTGGGGGGTGGCATAGCGGGACGCTTCCTAATCCACTTTGCGTCATACTCGGGAGTGTTGTTTGGTCTCGAAATAAATCGAACGGTATAACTAACGCATGGTAATAAAAATAGCGTTCATCCACCTCATCCTCGATGTCGCTGTAGAACATTGTATCTACGGACCAGAAAGGTTCTCGAACAAGCAGTGGTTTATCGATGGTTCCCTTTCGAACAAGTAGCACAGAGGGTCCTTCATGTAGATAGGCGTTACCTTTTCCAAAGATTCCACCAGATCCATAAATGTTATAACTGCCTAGTTCATCCAGAACTTCTTTTTGATCATGGCCGTTGCAGATTTTCGCCAAAAACTTAAGCCTAGAAACTCTCCAATGAGTAGGCTTCCCCTCAAGATGTTCTGTCCAGGACTGTTTGCCAGTGCTCATTTTAGGTCTCAAACCGTCACCTCCTGCAACATCTGCATGATCTCGGATTCCAGGGATTTGATCTCCGACTCGATCACGTCCAGGGGACGGGGTGGTTCGTGTTGGTAGAAGTGACGGGTGAAGGGGATTTCGTAGCCCACTTTGGTCTTCTTCCAGTCGATCCAGGCGTCGGGGCGATAAGGTTTTACCTCGGCGTCGAAGTAGGCCTGGCAGTGGGGCTGCACCTGTTCCAATAAGGGGTCGAGATCCGGCTTGTTGCTGTAGTCAATCGGGAGCGGGAGGGCGATGTCTGCGGGGAGCGGGATGTTTTCGGTGTCGCGCAGCTCGGGGTCGGGCTCGGGGTTGCCTTTGGCATCGCGGCAGATTTCGGCGGTCTTGTCACGCTCGCCCAGGCTGCCGGGGGCGAGTAGCGCTTTTTTCAAAGGGGCGTCGAAGCCCACGCTGCTTTTTTTGAAGGCGGCTTTGAGCTGTTTCTCGAAGATGGCGCGGTCTTCGACCAAGCTGCCATCGGCAAACTGGGGGCGGAGACTTTCCAGCACTTTGAGGATTTCGGCCTGGGTGGCGCGGCCTTCGGCCTCTTCTTTGGCGATGGCCGCCTTGTCTTTGCGTTTTTTGGACTCGGCCAGACTCTTGAAATAGCCGGCCGCCTGAAAGCGTTCGAGGCGCTCGTCATTGACGGCGAAGTTCAGGCGCAGGGGGCGCTCGACCACGATCTTGATGTAGCCGAATTCCCGGTTGTCGAAAATCTTGCTCACGGTGACCGACTTCGTCTGGTCGCGTGTCGGATCGATATTGGTCCGGATATCGCCCAGCGTCATGGCCGTGCCATCGGCAAACGCGCCGTAGAGTTCGGTCAGCGTTTGGATGTGGTCAGGAGTGCCGTTGGTGCCGTCGCCGATCATCTTGCGCTTATCCCCCAGGCTCTTGGGCTTCATCTTGAGGGCAAACTCGGTGCCGTTGATCAGCTGCACCTTGCCCTTGCGGGCGGCGGGCTTGCGGTTGGTCACGATCCAGAGGTAGGTGTAGATGCCGGTGTTGTAGAATAGCTGGTCGGGCAGGCCGACCACGGCTTCAAGCCTATCGTTTTCGATAATCCAGCGGCGGATGTTGCTCTCGCCCTGACCGGCGTCGCCGGTGAAGAGGGGCGAGCCGTTGAAGATCACGCCGATGCGGGCACCGTCGCCCTCGCCGGTGGCCGGGCCCATCTTGGAGATCATGTGCAGGAGGAAGAGCAGCGCACCGTCATTGATGCGGGGGAGCCCCGGGCCGAAACGTCCGGCAAAGCCGAAATCGCCGTGCTCCTTGGTGACCTGGTCTTTCTGAGATTTTCACTCCACGCCGAAGGGCGGATTGGCGAGAATGTAGTGGAAGGTCTCGTCCGGGTGGCCGTCGCCATCGATAAAGCCTTCTTTACTCTTACCCGTGCCCAGGGTGTCGCCGAAAACGATGTTTTTCACATCCTCGCCTTTGATCATCAGGTCGGAGCCGCAGATCGCGTAAGACTCGGGGTTATACTCCTGCCCGAAAAGCTCGACGTGGGCGCTGGGGTTCAAGCCGGTGTCGGGGTCGACGATCACCTTTTCTGCCTCCGAGAGCATGCCGCCGGTGCCGCAGGTGGGATCGTAGATCTTGATCACCTTGCCCTCTTTATAAACCATGTCGTCGTGGGTGAAGAGCAGGTTGACCATGAGCTTGATCACCTCGCGCGGGGGTGAAGTGGTCCCCGGCCTCCTCGTTGGCCTGCTCGTTGAAGCGACGCACGAGATCCTCGAAGAGGTAGCCCATTTCGATATTGGGCACACGCTTGGGGTGGAGATCGACCTTGCCCACCTCCTGAATGACTTCGAAGAGGCGATTGGCCTCGTCGAGTTTTTCGATCTCCTCGTCGAACTTGAACTTTTCGAGGATTTTGCGCGCCTGGCTGGAAAAACCGGCGATGTAGCGGAGCAGATTGGGCGCGATATTATCCGGATCGCCAAGCAGCTTCTGGAAGGTCAATTCGCTGGTATTGAAGAAACTAATGCCGAACTTGCCGCAGATCCGCTTCTCGATGCTTGCCGTGTCGAACTTCGGGACGGTTGCGCCCTCGGCATTGACCTTCGTCTCGGCGGAGAGCTTCTTGTGCATTTCGATCACCTGCTGCTTGGTCGATTCCAAGACACAATCCAAACGCCGCAAGACAGTGAGCGGAATCATGACGCGACGATATTGAGGCGGCCGGTAAGGCCCGCGCAGCTTGTTGGCGATGTTCCAGATGACATCGCCCTGGGCTTTAATGGATTGAGAGTCGCTCATGGATTTTTACAGTGTGTGGCTAAGAGGGGCATCGCCGGCTTATGAAATGTAGGAAGATGTCATTAGAGGAATAGCAAAAACGTAAACGGTCATGCACAAAGCGCTCGATTTGTCTGAAAATTCGGGACTTCATGTTTGATTTATACGCGCTTTAGCACCCTATGGGAATCGTAAACCTCGGGAACTTCTTCCTTATCCAATTTTGGGTGACAGGAGCCGAGGTTTCTTTTTGTTTAGAAAGTCCGGAAAAAAACCAGAAGCAGCCAATCACAAACTTTTCGATCATCGAAAGTAAAACAGGCTAGGCTGACGCAAGCGGGTGGGGACCCGTCTTCGCCCTGCGGGCTTCCCGCTTCGTTTTCCAAGCTACGCCGGACAAGACGCCGGGGCACGGCACCCGCTCTCCGTTAATCAAAGAGCCCGAGAATCGCTTCCTCGGTCCATTGGCTGAAGGCGGTTTCCGGGGCTTGGTCGAGGAGGTCGGCGGCGAGTTTGCCTTTTTGCTTCTGCAGTTCGAGGATTTTGGCTTCGACGGTGTTTTCAGCGATCAGCTTATAAACGAAAACGGGCTTTTCCTGGCCGATCCGGTGACTGCGGTCGGTCGCCTGGGCCTCGGCCGCAGGGTTCCACCAGGGGTCGTAGTGGATGATGGCGTCGGCGGCGGTCAGGTTCAGGCCGGTGCCGCCGGCTTTTAGACTGATAAGAAAGACCGGGAATTCTTCATTCTGAAAAGATTCCACGAGCGCGCCCCGGTTTTGCGTGGCCCCGGTCAGGGTGCGAAAATCGATCTTCCGTGTGCTCAGTTCCGCTTCGATCAGTTGAAGCATGGAGGTGAACTGGGAAAAGAGGAGGATGCGGTGGCCGTTGGCCAGCAGGGTATCGATCAGTTCGAGGGCGGTCTCCAGCTTGGCGGAGGGGAGCGGGTCGTCCGTTTTATGATAGAGGCGCGGGTCGCAACAGATTTGCCGGAGTTTGAGCAGGGCGTCGAGCACGACGATCTTCGATGCGGCGAGGCCCCGCTCCTCCAGTTCGTTCGAGATCTTTCGGTTCATGGCGGCACGCACCGACTCGTAGGATTCGGCCTGCGCCCCGGAGAGTTCGATGGGGCGGATGATTTC
>JAAAPI010000187.1 GCA_009908325.1 Verrucomicrobiota bacterium
AAATTCGTCGATAGATTTAAGGATAGACTCGTCGAGTCCGAGATCATGAAACGTCATAATAGGCTGATTGGGTGAAGTGCCCGGCCAACATAAATACGCATCCGGGTCCATTTACGAAGGACGGGAGCGTGTGTGCATTTCACCAGAGTTCAAGTAGAAAGCGTTAAAACGGGAACCCGATGGAGAAGTGCAAGGTGCCGTCCGGGTCGGAGTCGCGCGGATTCAGATTATGCCCGTATTCGAGGCGAAGGGGACCGACGGGCGTCGTATAGCGCAGGCCCATGCCAGCTGAGTAGAGGCCCTCGCTATCGCTACCCAATGTTCCGCTTGGCGAATTGGCCACGCCGTCGACGAAGGCGACCAGCGAAAACTGTCTAAAGAGGCGCTGCTCGATTTCGAGATTACCCAGGATATAGGACTCGGCCCCGATCTCATCGCGATTGGCATCCAGCGGCGCAGCCCCACCTTCCACGTAACCGCGCACGGAGTTTTCCCCGCCAAGGAAAAAACGCTCGTTGAAGGGAATATTCGTCGCCGCATCCGCCGAAGAAACGATCGTGCCACCGCGCAGGCCGATGTGCACAAGCGTGCTCTCACTGATGGCGAAGTGATAGCTGCCGCCAAACTCCAGCTTTTGAAAATCGACATTGCCGCCGAGCAATTCACTCGCCACCTTGAAACTGGCGAACAGGCTGTAGCCTGAAGATGGCGCGAGGAAATCATTGCGCCGGTCAATGGCGGCACGAAGGATAACGCTGGCCACGGTCGCATTCTCCTGAGACTGGAAAACCGATGTATTGTCGCGGTCCGCCGTCTCCTTTGACAGGCGATACTCCGTGGAGAGCCGCAAACCCGATTCCGCGAATTGCAGCGAAGTGCCCGCAGCCACGCTCCTGGCTGTGCGGTCGAAAGAAAGTTCTTCGCGAGAGCTGTAGTCCGCATTCAAATACGCGCTCAGATCCGTTCCGAAAATTTGCGGCACCGAGTAGGTCACATCCCCGAGGGTGGACTTCAGGCTCTGCTTGACCTCCACTTCATAGCGGTGAGCGCGTCCCCAGGGGTTCCGGTGCTCCCAGCGAAAACCGAGCCGCGCCTGCTCGTAGCTTCCCCAGCCCGCCCTCAGTTGTAGCTCTTTGCGCTGGCTGGGCGTCAGTTCATAAACCGCCGTGCGACGCTCACCATTTGCCGGCTCGAAGCGGAGCCCGACTTCCTGAAAGATACCGAGCCCCATGAGTTTGCGCTGCGCGGCATTCACTCCAATCAAGTCCAGCACCTCGCCGCTCTTCAGTTTGGCCTGCCGCTTCAATACCGAGCGTTCCGTGTCCGGATCGCCCCGGAACTCGACCCCGGCGAGTTGTACTTTTTCTCCGTATTCCACCCGAAAACGCAGGTTTCGGCGCATGACATTTCCTTCCGCCTCCACATCCGAAACGACCTCACTGAAAAGCCGCGCATCCGGATACCCGGCCCGGTAGGCCGCATTGCGCAGCTCGACTCGTTGAGCCTGCTCCCAGTCACGGGTCAGAATCACATTTTCCGGCAAGCGGACTTCTCGGGCATCCGCCCGGCCCTCCCGGTCGATTTCAACCGTGACCTCGCCTACCTTGTGAAGACGCCCCGGCTCCACAACGAGCCGCACTGCGACCGCGCCGCTCGACTCGTCCGCATCCACCTGTTGGTCGACCACCCGGGCGGCACGGTAGCCGAGATCGTCCAGTGCCCGCAATAAACGGCCCACCCGGCGATCCAGATTTTCCATGGTGAAGATCCGCGATTGCTTACCCGAAAACAAAACCCCTCCCGGGATAAAAAAGCGCTCCACCTTTTTGGTTTCGAGTGCGACGATCTCCTCGATCCCCTCAACAGTCACACTCGAATAATAAGACAAAACGCCTGGCTCGATAATGAACTCGGCGTGGTCCGCCCTGAAATCGACATCCAACTGAATCGCGTAAGGATTCTCCCACTGGAAGGACTCGATGGTTTCGCCTACGCGAAACCGACCCTCGATCACCGGCTGCTCGTAACCTCTGCGCTTCATCTGCTCAAGGAGCAGAAAGGCGCTGTCTTCGAGGAGCGCCGCGTCCAGCTTGGCTGCTTTCTTCGGCTCCACATCGTGCAGGAATGCCAGACGCGACTGAAGGTTGCGATCTTTCAGAAAGCCCAAACCACGCACCTTCAGATTGCTTTGACCGTGCAGGGGAATTGCCGCGAGCAAGCCAAAGAATATAATGAACAGACGACACCTCATTGCTTGAAAATGCTCCAGATGAAATCGAGGTTATAGGCGTCGTAGACATCGTAGCCACCCTCCAGCGCGTAATCCTCGGAGATGTCGTAGCGCGCACCTACCGTATTGCGCCCGCTGCGGCTGGTTTCCTCGCCCACATCCACGGTGAGGCGGTCGGATATCTGCTCCTCCAAGCCACCGGCACCGAGCAAGCCCTGCCCGAGGTAGAGACCAACAGCACCCACGCCGCCCCCGTTCGCACTGCCCGTGGCGAGCAAGCGAACAATCGCGGCATTGGAAAGCGCCGGGGTGGATTGAAATTGAATAAGCGGGTCGTCCAGCGTCTGCGAGACCCGCATCGTGATAATTTGGGAAGCCTTCTGCGCCGTGCCGCTGAAATCGAGCTGCACCGCGTTGGGCTGACTCGGCTCGATAAAGGCCTCACCGCTGGCGATGCGCATCTTCGCCCCCGGAAAGCTGAGTTCTCCCCCGACCGTGCGAACCGATCCAATCAACAGGGGCTCTGCAAAGGTGCCTCCGAGGTCGAAATTGGCCGACAGCTGTGTGCGAAAATAAGGACTGCGCACACGCATGAAGGAATCGCCCGCTATCTTCAGATCGAAGCGCCAATCGGCCACCGCGGGGTCCGTAATCGAGAAATAGGGTGGCTGCGACTGCGGGCCCGTCTCGACATTGGGGGCAAGCGGGTCGAATTCAGCCAACAGCGTGCTTGAGCGCAGGTTCAACGCGCCGCTGATAAGCGGCGTCTCACTGCGTTGCACTCGACTGCCTTTTAGATCCAAATCGCTGCGCAGGATCATGTCCGTCGTACGCACCAGCGGCACGTTTGTGCCCGCTACCGCGACTTCCCAGAGCGGATTTTTTAAATCGTCCGCGTCGACCCAGCCAGTCAGCTCGACCGGGCTTCCACCCACCCGCGCCGAAGCGTCCCGAATGCTCAACCGCCGGTCGGTCAACTCGATCTGCCCGCCGATCGAGTCGACGGAGGGCAGGCTGCTCGTCGGGCGCAGGGCAAAATCGTCAAAGCCAAGCGAACCGCGCAGTTTCCAACCCGGCTGAAGCTCAAGCTCCCCGTCCAGGCGACCGCTCTGCCGCATCATGGCGGGCAAGACGTCCACCCAGTCCTCCGCCTGCCAATCAACCAGCTCAAGCCGTCCGCCCCCGCCGGCCAACCAGGGCCGCCACGCACCCGGCCCACCCCGCAGTGCTTCGGCAAGGCCCTCTACCGGAAGAAGGAAGTTACCCGACAATTCACTCTGGTTGATCAGCAGGTAAAGCCGCTCGACTTTTATTTGCTCCGGCTTTCCTTCGACGATCAGCTGAATCCGATCCATCCCAGGCATCCCGGAAATCGGCGATTGGAAATCGTCCACCCGCAAATCGAGCCGTCCCACCGGTTTTTGCAGCGTGCCACCTACCTCAAGATCCACCGCCGCTTCCTTCACCCGCATCCCCGTGTTTTGTGTCAACCAGTCGGAAAACGCCGGACTCACGGACCCGGACAAGGTGCCCTCCAACGTCCCCGATTCCGACCAATGCCAAAACGTCCCGTCCGCCTCCGGGATTTGAAAGTTCACCGGTGCGGCCAAATTCCCCCCGAACAATGGGGCACCCGCGAAGTCGAGCCGCAGGCGCTCCGCCGAAAAGCCCGTCGGCGTCAGTTGTGCCCCAAAATCAAACCGTAGCGGGACATCATCACCTGCAAAATTACCCTCCGCCGCGATCGCCACCGATCCCTCTATCTGCGGCCGCAATCGCAGAAGCGACACCTCGACCGACTCGATCAAGACCTCCGGCAGCTCACGGTCAAACCAACGCCCCACCCGCTGCACGCTGACGTTGCGCAACGTCAGCGCCAGGCCGTCCGCCGGGTTCCACTGCCCCTCGATCCCCAAGTCCGGGCCGGACAAGACAAAAGGTGCCACCCCCAGGCGCGACTCCGGCACATCGCTCTCTCCCCCGAATTGATAGCTCAGCTGCGTCGGTGACTCCAGCACCAGCGTTGAGCGCACCGGGTCCGTCCAGTCGAGGCGCTCGAGAGCCACCGTCACCGTATCATCGACCACCCGCGCATCGAGCGCCGTCTCAATGACCGCTTCGTTGGCCGTCAACGCCACCTCGAGATTCAATCGGTCCACCCCCTCCAGGCCATAGGCCCCCGCCAGCGTGACGGGCACCATCGCCGGCAAGTTGAGTGTGAGCGGTGCCAGCTGGCCCGCCAAAGTTGGCCGGTCAAAGACCCCGCCCAGTTGCCCCTGCGTCTTCAACGTCCCGGCAAAAAAAGCCTGGCCGATCTGGGCGTTCAACCACTCACCCGACAGTGACAGGGCATAATCAAAATCCAACTCCCGATTGGCGAAGTCGGCCACACCGCTTGCCGTGATCGTCGAATCATCCGCCCCGGCAAGCGGTTGCACAACCAACTGCTCAACGGACAAGGCGTCCCCCCGCAAGCGCCCCGACAGCCCGGCGCGATCCACCGCATACTCCCGAAGCCCCAGGTCCTCCGCACTTAACTCAAACCCGACATCCGGCCCGCCCGATAAGGAAGGCGCCACAGTCAAACGGGCGTCCACCCGACCGCTTGCCTCGAAAAAGGCTTGCTTCGCCAAATCGATATCCGCCCGCACCACCGCAGGCGCCGCCACGCTCCAATCGCGCAGATCCATGCTAACCGGATCGCTCAATTGTAAAGCCACCCAGCTAGCCAATACCTCGCAGGTTTCCACCCGCAGCGTTTCCAAGTCCCCTGAGAGCGCGAGTTCCGCCGTCAGTTCATCCGCGCCCAGGGCTTCCGTCACCACCATCGCCTCGGCTTGCAATGTGCCCCGGTAACGGCCCCCTGCCCAGTCCAGATCCACCCCGGCAAGCCGGAGCCGCTCCCAGACGACCCCATCCCGGCCCGGTATCCACGTGGGATCGACCCTAAACCCTTCCGACTGCGCAGTGGCACTTACCGGGAGCCAGTCCTCCCCCCCAAATTCCGCAGAAAACGTCAGCTCCGACTCCGCCCGACGCACCTGCCCCGAGGCTCGCACCGCCCCATCCAGCGCTTCGACCCCCAAATCAACGGCAAAGCCTGATTCGGCGTGCACCAACACAAGCGTCCACGGCTCCGCCGCACCCAGCGCCGCCCGCACGTCGACCGCTCCCGCCAGCGCCTCGAAAGAAACGTTTGCCGTTAAAACGCGGTCAGCAAACCTCACCGCCTGCACCGAGACCAGCCGCTTCCCACCTTGCGAAACCTCGACCGCATCCACCCGCACCGGCGGCACCCAGCGATCCGCCAGAACCAGACCTTGCTCCGCCGAGCGGTAGAGTTCCGGCAAATAAACTGGCACCCCCCCTGCCGCCGACTCGCCTTCCCGAAGCTCAATCCTGACCCGCCCGACCTCAAAACCCGAAACCGCGCTCCACTCCCCTGCATAGACCGACCGAAGATAAGCAACTTCATTGGGCAAGCCGACCGTATCCACGCGGACCTGCGCCCCCTCCGAATCAACCACCAGCTCCGAAACGAGCAGCCCGCCTCCCGGCCCCCGCTCGACCGACGCCACGACAACACCAAACTGATCCAAAACCCCCGGCAACACCGCAGGCAGCCACCAACGGCTCGTCAGCAGCAGGCAAAACACCGCCAAGGCCGCGTAAATGACCAAGCGCACCAACCATCGCATCCATCGTCGAGAAATCACAGACCGCAACATGCCGTCGAAAGAATCAGATACAAAACGTTTTTACAGTTCATTTGCCCGAAATACCGTTGCCTAACGAAGCGTAACGCTCTTTTCTCGAACTATGAATTCACTCCGTTACTGCCTCATCGCCGCGAGCGTCTGCGCCGCCGTTTTCCCTTCCTTAACCGCTTCGGCAAATTTCAACGAAGCCCAGGCCTACATCGACGTCGATGGCTCCCTCGTCGGCTACATCGACTTCGAAGGCGACGGTCGCAAAATCGGCGACACGCTCAACGAAATCTACGCACAGATCGTCGCCGCCAGCCCGGAGATGCCTCCGATCCCGGTCGACTTTACCCAGCTTATCGATACGCTCGGCTTCGGCTCGCTCAAAGCCATCGCGATCAGTTCCAAAGAAGTCGAACCCGGCCTCCACAGCAACCGCTCCGTGGCCCTCATGCAGGACGAGCCAACCGGACTTTTCGCGCTCTACGCCACCGAGCCGCTCACCTTCACCGCAGCCGAAAAAGCGCCCGCCGACGCCACGGCCGCGCTCACCGCCTCGATCAACCTCATCCCCCTCCGCAGCACCGCCACGCAAATCCTCCAGCAAATCATGGGCCCGATGGGTGAAGCCATGGTTCAACAACAACTCGCCCAAGCCATCCCGCAGACCGATATCACTTACGATGAAGCCATCGAACGCCTCTCCGGTAAATGGGACGTCTTCTGGCACCAGAGCTACCGCGAGAATTTTCAACAAGACGTTAAATTCTGGGTCAGTATCGAAGGTGCCGGCAAGCTCCTGCCCCGCCTCCGTTCCATGTCCGAGCAGATGGGCGTCGCATTCATCGAAGACGACACCACGCTCAAAGCAAACTTCAGCCCCCTCCTCGGTCCCGATGCCACCGTCGGGCTCTACGTCGAAGCCCCCAAACAAAGCGGCGAACTGATCATCCACTCGCACCGCGATTGGACGCCCGACAGCGACGGCCCCCGCCTCGTCGATCAACCCGCCTTCAAGAATCTCGCCGACCGTCTCCCCGGCGAAGGCATCGCCTTCAGCTACAGCCGGGGCGCTGACCTCGACCCCATGCTCGGCATGATGGATGCCATCCCGGGCGCCGCGCCATACAAGCAAGCCAGCGAATCCGCGCTGGACCTGCTCATCGGCGGCTTCCTCAAGCCGAATATGTCAGTCACCCACATCGAGGATGGCCACTGGATCGGCGACCAATACGCCGGCTATTCCACCAAGCAAGTCATCACCACCATCCCTGCCGTGATTGGTGCCGGCATGGGAGCCGCCATGGCCATCCCGGCCTTCGAAAAAGTCCGCGAGACCTCCCGGGAAAAAGCCGTACAAAACAACCTCCGCCAGATCGCCACCGCCGCGCAGCAATACTTTCTCGAAAACGGCGTCACCAAGGTCCACATCGATGAACTCATCGGTGAAGACGGCTACATCCGCCAGCCCACCCCCGTCGCCGGTGAAAGCTATGAAGGCCTCATCCTCCGCAGTGGCGAGCCCATCCGCGTCACGCTGGGAGACGGCACTGTGATGACTCAGGATCTCTAGTTTTCGTTAAAGCATGACGCCATCAGACCGCTACATCTAGCACCATGGAATGAATCAAGACGAAGCTCATTTGAACAGCTTGTCGATCGCCCATTACGTTGTCGGCGCATTCATGGTTTTATTTTCATGCATGCCATTACTCCATGTCGCCGTTGGGCTTTCCTTTATTTTCGGTTCCGGAGAAATGCTTTCCGAAGCCGGAGAAACGCCGCCACCCTTCTTCGGGTGGATGTTTTTTCTGATTGGTCTTTTCTTTTTCATCTTTGCTCAGGCGATCTCCATCTCCGTGATCGTTTCCGGACGCTTTCTCAGAAAAAGGAAAAATTATTTATTTTCGTTCGTCCTCGCCTGCGTCGCATGTCTCTTTGTCCCTTTCGGAACGATCCTCGGAATCTTTACGATTATCGTATTATCCAGGGATTCGGTGAAGGCGATTTATGAGGATCGGAAAAGGCCGAACTCCGAATACCTAAAGGAAGAAAAACAACCGCTCTGACCCTTACATTCGACGACGGATTAAGAAAAAAACAAATCATCCGGTCGAAAAAAAGAAAATCGGGGCGAGACTCGCCGAGCTTCCAACTCCTTTAAAAGTTGTCGTCTGGCTGAATATTGCGATAGCGATTATCAGTAGCATTGAGAGCTTGGCCTACCTGACAAGCGCCCCGATTAGCACAAATGTAGGGAATGCATTTGGGATCCTGCTATCCATTTTGATCGTGGTCGGGATCGTTCAGGCATCGCGGTTCATTCGAATGTTTGTTCTCATATGCTCTTGGATCACTGCCATTGTGCTTGGATTGGCCATCCCTGTTGCTATCATGCAAATCGGCATGCAGGCATCTTTGGGTTTGATCTCTTTTGTGGTTAGCGTGGTTACCATCTGGGGTTTGAGTACCCGAAGATCAAAAGCCTACTTTGGATACTGAAGACTTGGACTATCGATTGCTTATCGCGGTGGTCTGCTCTGCCGCCCCAGGCTCGACTGTTTCCCCCGCGGATGATAAAGCGCGTGCTCATCGGCCAAACGGGCCGATTGGACGGATGTGTAGATCTGCGTCGTCGAAATATCGGCGTGGCCCAGCATTTCCTGAATGGCCCGCAGATCGGCCCCACCTTCGAGCAAGTGGGTTGCGAAGGAGTGTCTTAGCAGGTGCGGTTTGATCGGCTTGGTAATCCCCGCGCGGCGGGCCTGCTCCTTAATCATGACCCAGACCATTTTTCGCGATATGGCCCGTCCCTGCTGGCTGAGAAAGAGCGCGCTCCCGGTTTTTTCTTTGACGAAGCGCGGCCGACCCCCGGCGAGATAGTCCCGCAACGCCCGAATCGCGGCGCTGCCTATCGGCGCAATGCGTTCTTTCGAGCCCTTACCAAAAATACGCACATAGCCCTCATCGAGATGGATACTCTGCAGCAAAATACCGCAAAGCTCGGAAACACGCAGCCCACTGCTGTAGAACAATTCAAGAATCGCCCGGTCACGCAGCCCGTATGCTGTGCTTCGGGAAGGTGCGTTGAGAAGGCGTTCCACCTCCTGCGGTGTCAGCATATCCGGCAGCTGCCGCGTAAGCTTTGGCGAGCCCAACAATTCGGTGATATCGTCGGGCCGCAGATTCTCTCTCACGAGGTGTTTCGCAAACATACGCAGGGCCGAGAGCTTGCGCGCCTGGCTACTGCGGGCAAAGTCCGCCCGACTCAAACCGGCGGCCCAGGCCGACACATCCGCCGCCTGCACCCCCAGCCAATCGCTCATTCCGCGCTGTTCCAGAAACGCCGCGCACTGGGCAAGATCCCGCGCGTAGGCCTGCAGCGTATTGGCCGACAGCCCCCGCTCCAACTCCAGCCAAGCCAGAAAACTCTCCAATGGCTCGACGAAACCGGCTGATAGGGTCTGGAATGGGTCCGTTTGCATGGGTCGATAAGAGGATTGCCGAAAATGTCCGCCGTCAAAGCGATTAAAATCGGCCCGTGAGAAGAAGAAATAGTTGCTATACCCAAATCGACAACCTCCAAAGCGCCATCCGACTCCTGGCGTAACCGACCGTCGCTCTTCCCCCTACGCTCTACGAGCTTCGGCGGACAAGCCGAGCTATGGTGGTCAAGAAGCCAGCATATCCGCCATAGCCGAAGGCGAAGGCGGATCGCTACCATCAGCGTAGCAAGCGGGTTTATCCCGCGATCCCACCAAGCTCGAAACTCAAGCGCCGCCCAACCCAAACAAGTGCCTTGCAAGCTCGCAGCGGAATCGCAAAGTATCCTCCCGATCAATGACCACAAACGGTAATAACGAATCGAGCGCGAAACCCACGGATCTGCGTGGCATCCTGAAGTATGTTCCCATGTTTCGGGATCATGTTTTCGTGCTCGCCGTGGATGGCAGCCTCGTTGCGCACGAGAACTTCCAAAACGTCCTGCTCGATATCGCGGTCCTGCGCTCGCTCCACATAAAGGTCATCCTTGTGCACGGGATCGGTCAGCAGTTGCAGGCCCTCGCCGAGGACAAAGCAATCCGAATCACTGACGCCCACGGCGAACTCGATACCGATCCAGCCACACTCGATCTGGCGACCGAGGCCGCGGCCATGGTCAGCCTTCAAGTCATGCAGGGCCTCACGCGAAATGGCCTGCGCTGCGCCACTTGCAACGGGGTGCGGGGCAAAGAGATCGGCATCGTCCGGGGAATCGATCAGGGCAGCACCGGGGCCGTCGATAAGCTCGATGAAGTGCTCTTCAACAAGCTGCTCGATGCCGGGACGATTCCCGTCGTCACCCCGATTGCCTTAAACCGGGAGGGCACACCGCTGCGCATCAACTCGGATTTGCTGGCCTCGGAACTCGCCTCGCGGCTGAGCGCCTCGAAACTCATTTTCCTGACCGCCCAGAACGGTCTCTCCATCGACGGTCAACCCATGACCAACCTGCCTGTCGCCGAACTGGAAGCACTCCTTGAAAGCAGCCCGGAAAAAGTGCCCGAGCGCCTCCGCAGCAAAGCGCAGCATGCTGTCAAAGTGATCCAGGCCGGCACCCCGCGCGCCCACATCCTGGACGGGCGGCTCTTTGGTGCCCTGCTCAACGAAATTTTCGACAAAGTCGGCATCGGCACCATGGTCTACAGCAACGACTACCAATCCATCCGCCGCGCCACGCCCGGCGATGCGCACGCCATTTATAACATCACCCGAAACGGGGTTCGCTCGGAGAGTCTTCGGGAGCGCCCGCTTGAATCGATTGAAAGCGCGATCAACGACTACCTGGTTTATGAAATCGACGGCAGCCTGGTCGCCTGTGTCCATCTGCAGAGCTACGATGCGGAAAAGCTGATCGAAGTCGGCAGCGTTTACGTGCAGCCCTTCTACCAGAATCGGGGTGTCGGTCGCAAGATGGTCGAATTCGCCTGCGCCGAGGCCAAAGACCGGGGCTGTCGGCGGGTCATTGCGCTGACCACACAAGCCAGCCAATTCTTCTCAAAAGTTTGTGCCTTTACCGAAGGCGGCGTCGACGATCTGCCGAAAGCGCGTCGCGACGAATATATCCGGAACGGACGAAACTCAAAGGTGCTCTACCTCGACTTGTAGGATCATGGACCTTTACCATACAACAGACACAGACGGGGTCACCGAGCTGAATCCCTCTGCCGAGATCATGCGTGAGCTCTTGGATAGCCTCGACAACACAGGGGCGGGCGAAGCGGAGCATCCGGATGTCTCGCTCGTCCACGACACCAGCGGCTGGTCCATATCGGTCTTCCCCAGCGGCGTGGTGACCTTTGAGAATCTGGATGAGCCCGACGAAATGCCCCGCTACATGATCAAAGTTTCGCGCAACGAAGCGCTGAAATTCTGGATCGATTTATCGCACGGCCGCATCGAACACCTCCGCAGCCAGCCCTGGCTACGGGAGGAGGCTTAAATCTTATGACATTCCATCGTGGCGTGCTCGCTTGCGAGCGCCTGCGGTGTGCTGGAGTCGTCCGGCTTGTTCAGATTGGCTTTAACCGTCAGGGCGTCCGACCATTCGACGAGCTCATGATTAAGAACAAGCGGACACGCCACGGGGACCCCTAGGCCCAAATGACGCTAACTTTAGGCGGAATCGGGCATGATCTCACTCCTAATCTTTATCTTTATCGTCATCATAATCTTAATCGATTGATGCCGAAAAGATTACGAGCATGATTACGATTACGAGCCGCTGGATCCTCAAGTTAGCAACATTTCCCTCACGCCCCTACCAAATCGCGGAAGGCGGCTTCGTCCAGAATCGGCACGCCAAGTTTTTCGGCTTTGGTGTATTTAGACCCGGCGGCTTCGCCGGCCACCAAGTAGTCGGTCTTTTTGCTCACGCTGGAGCTGGTGCGCCCCCCCGCCGCTTCGATCATTTGCGTGGCTTCGTCGCGGGTCAGTTCGGGGAGGCTGCCCGTAAGCACGAATACTTTGCCGGCCAGCGGACCCCCGGCGCTTGCCTGGCGAGCGCTGGCAAAATTCAGGCCGTGTTCTTTGAGTTGCTCGATGAGTGTCTGATCGTCGGCATCATCGAACCAGGCGTGAATGCTCTGGGCCATGATGCTGCCAATGCCGTCAACCGCTTCGAGTTGCTCTTCGGTCGCGCTGGCGATGGCCTCCAGCGAGTCGAAATTGGCTTCCAGATCTTTGGCGGACTGCTTCCCGACGTGCGGGATGCCGAGGCCGTGGATGAGTTGCCAGAGCTCGCGGCCCTTGCTCGCCTCAATCGCTGCGATGAGATTCTCCGCCGACTTTTCCGCAAACTTATCGAGCTGGAGTACATCGGATTCGCGAAGCGTGTAGAGATCGGCCGCTGTTTTGGCGAGGCCCCGCTGCACGAGCTGTTCAACCACGGCCGTGCCCAAGTGGTCGATGTCCATACAGGCTCGGCTGGCAAAGTGCTGCAGGGCACGTTGCTGGCGAATCGGGTCGTCTTTGCGGTCGATCCGCCAGACGGCCTCGCTCGGGTCGCGGGTCGCTTCGATGCCGAGCGCCCTGATGTGGTCGCCGAAATCAAAGGGCTGGCTGTCGGCCGGACGTTT
>JAAAPI010000204.1 GCA_009908325.1 Verrucomicrobiota bacterium
CGAAGTGCCTCAAGAGCCATCAACCTCGGTTCCAGCGCCAAATCGTAAAAGACCTTATCCGTCTTTCTCAACTTGGGCAGGATGTTAATCAAGGTCTCCAAGTCGTCATGAAACCGGAATGGCTGCTGGCCCCCCTCCAGTAGATGAGTGAACTGCCGAATCAGCGTTTCATTGATCGTGAGTATGTGAATGCTCATAGCCTAATTCTGGAAATGAGCGTTATGATTAGTAGAGCGGCTGGATGCAACCCGTTTTATTCACTGATGTTCCGTCGGGATGCAATTATAGAAACGGGGCAGCTACCTAAAGGAAGCTGCATACGTATGTCCGCTCCTTCAGGTGCGGAACAAGCTAAGACAACACCGACGGTTGAATTTACCCCGCACTTAAAATCGGCACCCGATCCGTCGACCTTGTGACGTTGTTTTTAAATAAGACCGGCGTCCTGAAAGCTGTAGAAGCCAAGGCCCTGGGGGTCGCGTTGGCGCTCGCCGATGATGACGTGGTCCGTCAACTCGATGCCCACGATTTTGGCGGATTCGCGGATCTGCCGGGTGACTTGTATATCCGCCCGGCTGGGTGCCGGGTCGCCGCTCGGGTGGTTGTGGACCGCGATGATGGCGGTGGCGTTTGCCTTAATGGCCGGTCGATAGATCTCGCGGGGGTGGGCGAGGCAGTTTGTCGCCGTGCCCTTCGTCACCTCCACGCGCTTGATCAGGCGGTTTTTGCGGTCGAGGCAAAGCACCCAGAAGCACTCGACCTCCGCCCCGGCGACCAGGGGACGAAAATGGCGCGCCACCATTTCGGCGTTATCGTAAACGGTTTCATGGCTCTCTTCGTCCGCCAAAATGCGTTTGGCGACCTGCATCATGGCAATGAGTTGGAGCGCTTTGACTTTCCCAATACCGCGTATTTTCCGGAAGTCTTCGGCTGACCAGCGCAGCAGGTTGCGCAGGCTGCCGGCCTCGTGCAGCATCTCACGGCACATGCTGACCACGTCGATGCCGGGCGTGCCGCTTCTCAGAATCATGGCGAGCAGCTCGGTGTCGCTCAGAGACCCCACGCCGAGTTTTTCCAAGCGCTCCTGGGGACGTTCGCTGGCCAGCATATCCCGGATCCGTCGGTTGGTTGGGTAGGGTTGACTCATTTGATGGTGAACGCTAGAGCACTTTTAGCGCAGGGCAAGCCAAATATTTACAGTGGAATTCCGCCATAAATCGTGCACATATCTTGTGCGTGCGATTTTCACCTCAAAAACCAAGCCTCTTCGGGGAAACGCTGGACAGCCTGACCGGGCAATTGGAAGCGGCCGACTTCAAAGGCTTTCGAGCGAAGCAGATCATGGACTGGCTTTACAAAAAGCGGGTCGATTCCTGGGATGGGATGACAAATCTACCCAAGGATCTGCGGGCCTGGCTGGATGCCTCCTTTATTCTTTATCCGACGGCGCCGGTTATTGACAAGCGTTCGGATGATGTGACGCAAAAGCTGCTCCTCGAACTGGAGGATAAATCGCTGATAGAAACCGTTTTGATCCGTGCCCCGCAAAAGGGTGTGGGGCAGGAGGATTCGCGCAAAACGGTGTGCGTCTCCATCCAAGTGGGCTGCGCTTACGGGTGCAAGTTCTGCGCTTCGGGATTGGCTGGCTTCCGGCGGAATTTGATGACGGCCGAGGTGGTCTCGCAGCTCATGCATATTTGCCGGCGGGAAGACGCGCACACGGAGCGTGCCCGCGCGGAGCTCGCCTCCTTTGACAATATCGTCTTCATGGGGATGGGCGAGCCGCTGGCAAACTACGACACCCTGGTACGCACCGTCCGTATACTGAATGCCGAGTGGGGGCTGAACTTCGGGGCACGGCGGATTACGGTATCGACCTCGGGCTTGGCCCCGCAAATTTTGCAACTGGCGGAGGAGGGCGTGGCCGTGCGTTTGGCGATTTCGCTGCACGGGGCGACCAACGCGGTGCGCGACCAGATCATGCCGGTGAATAAGCGCTATCCATTGGAGACTTTAATCCCGGCGGCTAAAGCCTTTCAACAGCGTCATGGGCGGATGCTCACGCTCGAATTCATTTTGATCGAGGGGGTCAACGACAGTCTCGATCAGGCACGGGAATTGACGAAGATTGCGCATGAGCTGCACGCGCATGTGAACTGCATTCCTTACAACACGGTGGCGGGTCTTCCGTGGAAGCGGCCGAGCATCCGGCGGCAGGATGCGTTTGTCGACGTCCTGCGCAAGGCGAAGGTTTCCTGCACGATCCGCCGGGAAAAAGGGCACGACATTGAGGCGGCCTGCGGCCAGCTCCGCTTGAAGACGGAGGAAAATCGCGCGAAGGCTGTTTAGAGGACCCGCGCTAGAGGAAGTAACGCACGTAAGAGCCCTCGCGCAGGTCCTGCAGCCACTTTTCCTGGGACTCGCGGGCGATTTCGCCGGCAAGGACGTTTTCGATAACGTCGCGGACCCGGGCAATCGGCTGAATCATTTCCTCGCGCTTATCCTCGGCGTAGAGGATAAAGATCGTCCCTCCGAGTTCGACCGGATCACTGTATTCGCCCGGTTCGAGGGAAAATGCCACATCGCTCAATTCCTTGCGGATATCTTTGCGCTCGATCCAGCCCCAGTCGCCGCCACGGCGGCTCATCTCATCCTGGCTGTATTTGCGGGCGACGTCGCCGAAGTTTGCGCCGCGTTCCAGCTCACGCATGACTTGTCCGGCGGTTTGACGCAGTGTGACGAGGCCTTCGTCGGCGATGGGAGATAAGATAATCTGGCGCAGATGCAGGCTTTCGCCCTGATAAAAGCGAAGCTTGTTTTCCACGTAGAAATTTTCGATACGTTCCGGACTGATTTCGGACTGCGAGCGGCGCATTTCCTGCCGCATGACATTGACGACGACCCGTCTATAGATATTGCGGCGGAAATCACGGGCCGTTTCGCCCCGGGCTTTGAGGTAGTCCAAAAATCGGCGGCGGTCGTCCCCGAAATCGCGGCTGATGACGTCATTATACTCCTGATCGATGTAGGATTGTGGGATCATGAGCCCCTTGTCTTCGGCCGCTTTGACGATGATGATGCGGTCGATCATGTTTTGCAGAACTTCGCCACTCAACTCGTCGACCCGTTGTGAAAATTCCCGGGCGTTGCGGGACTCGGCGCGCAGGCGGGGAATGACCGGTTCGAGCTCGCGGCGCAGTTCCTCGACCGTGATGATCTGACCCTCTGCAATCGCGGCAATACCATTACCCAGCCGGAGTAAATCGGGGTTTGTGCGATCCTGCGCGAGAAGGCCTGCGGGCAGGGCGAGTGTGGCGATGAGAAAAAGGCTGGCGCGGCAAAGATGCTTCATAATGTATTTCGACACTTGGTCTCGGAGAAGTTGTCGGAACCATAGAAGCACCTTGAGTGCGGTCAAGCGGTATGTTGAGCGAATGCCCTTCCGGCTAGATGAGATCCAGCCACGCGATCAGCAGAAACTGAGTTATCACGGCTACGCCGAAGAGTGTGTAGGCGAAGATGACGAAGTAGTCTGCCGGTAAAGAGCGTTGGCGATTCGGCGTCGATTTGGCCGTTGGTGGCACCTTCGGCTTTTTCTCCCGTTCCGGGTCCCCTTGTATGATCGGCGAGCCGGAATTCCGCTCGCGAAGATGGGTCAACCGGTCGGTCAGATTGGTCAGTTCGGCCATGACTTTGCAGATTGGTGAATTTGAGCGGGTTTGCAAGTTTTGAGGGATTGTAACAAATAATATTAAGAATAAGATTTGCTAATGTTGGGCTTTTCTCGGGAACTGAGGGTTGACGCATTCGATTGGGGCCTTCATCACCCTCCTTCTCCCACCTTAAGCATTGCGACAAAACTCCATTAGGTTCTCTGTGAACAAGCGACTGACGACGGCCCTATTATTACCATCTTTGGCATCGAGCCTGCACGCGGCCGATGGCCTGAGCCCGTCTCCTTACAAGCTGACGGAGATTTTCGGGTTCCCGCTGACAAACACGATTCTGACGACTTGGTTCATTTCGATTCTATTCGTCGTTTTGATTCGCGTGAGCGTCGGTCGACCCAAGCTCATTCCGGGTAAAGGGCAGGCGGTTGTGGAGAACTTGATCGAGGGCCTCCGCGGCCTCCTTGAACCCATCGTCGGAAAGAAGGCCTTCCCGATGACTTTTCCTCTTTTGACGGGTTTGTTTCTTTTCATTCTGATTCACAATTGGAGTGGGCTTTTCCCCGGTGTTGGAGTTTTCGGGTTTTATGACGAAGCTGGCTCCTTGAAGTATTGGATGCGTCCAGCCAATTCGGATCTAAACGCAACGCTCGGCATGGCGCTGGTGGCCATGTTGGCTTGGTTGTTTATCAGCCTCAAGGTAGCCGGTCCTAAGTTTTTCGTCTGGGAGCTGTTCGGGAACAAGGCGGACAAAAAAGATACACCGAAGGCGGTTTACCTTATGCTCATTCCGATCTTCATCGGGGTTGGTTTCATCGAAATGATTTCGATTGCCTTTCGCCCTGTCTCGCTGTCATTCCGCCTCTTCGGTAATGTCTTCGGTGGTGAGAATTTGCTGACGAGTATGACCGGACTCGTGCCCTACATTGTCCCGGTTCCATTTTATCTTTACGAGGTACTCGTCGGCTTTGTTCAGGCGCTCATTTTCACTTTGCTTGTCGCCATTTACATCGGCTTGATGACAAACCACGATGAGGAGCATGCGCACTAGCCACAAACCCTTTCCATCTTTCAGCATCGGGACCATGTTAAAGAATCGTGGACGGTGCAGAAAAAGCTAAATACAACAGAAAAAACCAACCAAATACAATATGTTCAACATCCTCGCTGAAATTACCGGCAACCTCAACGTCGTCGCAGCCGTCCTCACGGTTCCGATCGGTATCGCTCTCATCGGCTACAAAGCCTGTGAGTCTGTCGGCCGCAACCCGGAAGCATCGACCAAGGTATTGGTCCAATCAATCATCGCAATGGCTTTCGCCGAAGCGGTTGTTTTCTTCGCCATCTTCCTTGGTGGCGCTGCGGGTTAATCTAGCACCTCACGGCTTCGCCGCCTCAGTGCAGTGCATTGAGGCGGCGAAGTTTTCCATTTTTCATTTAGTTGCTTTCATGAAGGCTTTCACTGTTTTTCTCTTCATCACCTCCCTATTGCCCATAGGGTTAAACGTAGCCGCCGAACCCGCTGCACCCGATTCGGTTGCCGAACTGGAAGCGTTCACGGCGGATGAGGCGGAAGCAGGTGGCAACGCACTGACCAACATCGCAGGTCAGTTCGGCGTCACCTGGGCGACGCTCATTGCGCAAATGATCAACTTCGCCATCGTCGCGGTAATCCTCTACTATTTTGCCGTCAAACCGGTCGCCGCCACGCTGGACGAGCGCCAACAAAAAATCGCGGATGGTCTGCAATACGCCGAGGAGATGAAAACACAGCTCGCGGAAGCGGAGCGCGAGCGGGCCGAAAAAGTCAAGGAAGCGGCCGTTGAGGCGCAGACCATTTTAACCGAAGCCCGCGAGCAATCCAAAGAAATGATTGAGCAAAAGACGCAGGAGGCGGCCGCGCAAGCCGAAGCGATCCTGCGCAAAGCCAGCGAGGCGACCGAACTGGAGCGCCAAAAGATGATTGCCGACGTCCGCCAGGAAGTGGCCCGCCTCGTCGTCGCCACCTCTGCGACGGTGCTTGCCCGCGACCTTTCCGATTCCGAGAAACAAACCTTCTCGGATTCCGCAGCCAGAGAACTGGCAACAGCGGACAGCTAGACCGAGGATTACGTAAGCGATGCGACGCGATAAGAAAACCATCAAGCTGGCCAAAAAGCTCGTCGAGCTCTCCCGCGAGGAAAGTGGCGTCGTGACTGATGCAAAAGTCAGCGAAGTGCTGGCCGGACTCAGGCAAACCGAGCACCGCCATCCGCTCCTCGTTCTCAAAACCTATCTCCATTACTTGCGTCGCGAGATTGCTTTGCAAACCGCAGTCGTATCGACTCCCGGCGCATTGGCCGCCGAGTCGCTTGAAGCCATCGCGGCAAAATTCACCAAACAATATGCGCGACCGATCAGCGCGGAAACGAAGGAGGATGCCTCGCTCATCGCCGGTGTGCGCGTGCGGGTGGGGGACGATGTTTATGATGCCTCCATCGCCGGACGTCTGAAACGACTCGCCGAAAACGTCCAATAATTTTATCTCGAAAACCACTTTATTTTTATTCCCTGACTATGAGCTCTATTGTCGAACAAATCGAAAAAGAAATCGCCGGATTCGAAGCCGGTGCCGTCAAATCCAACACCGGTAAGATTGTTTCCATCGCCGATGGCGTGGCCAAGTTATCCGGGCTTTCCGGCATCATGTATAACGAGATGATCGATTTCGGTCAGGGCGTCACGGGACTGGCTTTGAACCTTGAAGAAGATGAGGTCGGCTGTGTTGTGCTCGGTGATTATTCGAAGCTGAAAGAGGGCGACGAAGCCTCGACGACCGGGAAGCTGCTTTCGGTGCCGGTGGGTAAAGGCCTGCTGGGTCGTGTGGTCGACGCCATCGGCAACCCGATCGACGGCAAAGGGCCGATCAATGCCGAGGAGGTCTACCCCGTCGACCGACTCGCTCCCGGGATCATTCCCCGCAAGTCTGTCGATCAACCCCTGCAGACTGGCATCATGTCCATCGACTCAATGATTCCCATCGGTCGCGGGCAGCGTGAGCTCATCATCGGCGACCGCTCCACCGGTAAGACAGCTATCGCAATCGACACGATCATCAATCAGGCGAAGATCAACAACCAGCACCGCAACGAAGACGGGACCTACCCCGAAGGCTTTCGCCCGGTTTACTCAATTTACGTAGCGGTCGGCCAGAAGAACTCCAACATCGCGCGGACGATCAATCTTCTGGAAAAAGCGGGCGCATTGGAATACACGATTATCGTCTCCGCTTCGGCGGGGGAGAATCCGGCTAACCAATACATTGCCCCTTTCTCCGGTGCATCGATGGGTGAATACTTCATGCACAATGGCATGGATGCGCTCATTGTTTACGATGACCTTTCCAAGCAGGCTGTGGCTTACCGGCAGATTTCGCTGGTTTTGAAGCGCCCCTCCGGACGCGAAGCCTATCCCGGGGATGTTTTCTACCTGCACTCGCGCCTCCTCGAGCGTTCGGCCCGGGTCAATGAAGACAACGGCAACGGTTCGCTCACCGCTCTGCCCATCATCGAAACCCAGGCGGGCGACGTATCCGCCTACATTCCGACCAATGTGATTTCGATTACCGATGGGCAGGTCTTCCTCGAAACCGACCTGTTCAACCAGGGGATTCGTCCCGCCGTTTCCGTGGGGCTTTCCGTCTCCCGCGTGGGTTCGGCCGCCCAGATCAAGGCGATCAAGAAAGTCGCCGGTAAGGTGAAGCTGCAATTGGCCCAGTTTCGTGAACTCCAGGCCTTCGCGCAGTTTGGCTCCGATCTGGATGCACAGACGAAGTCACAACTGGACCGGGGTGCCCGCGTCGTTGAGCTCTTCAAGCAAAATATCGCCAACCCGATTCCGGTGGAAGTTCAGTCCTCGCTGATTTGGGCGGTGCAAAATGGATACTTCGATAAAATTGAAGTGCCCAAGATTGTAGAAGCCACCGCCAGCCTTCGTGAGTTTTTTGAGACCCGCGGGGTCAAGCTCATGGATACGATTCGCGGGGAAGCCAATATCAGCGAAGACAGCGAGGCGCAACTGAAGACCTCCCTCGAAGAGTGGCAAGCAGGCTTCTCCGCCTAGGCCCGAATTCCCCTTTCCTAAATCTTCTTTCTTATTTCCTAATTCTGAATAATGGCCAATCTCCGCGACATCCGCCGCCGCATCAAGTCGGTCAAAAACACCCGGCAGATCACGCGTGCGATGCAGCTTGTTTCCTCGTCGAAGATGAAACGGGCGCAAGACGCCGCCGTGGCCGGCCGCCCCTATGCCTTGCTGCTGGCGGATCTGCTCGATACCGTCGGCGAAAAACTCGGCCTGAGTGGCGCCAGCATCGATCACCCGTTTTTCAAGAAGCGGGAGGTCAAAACACGCGGCATTCTGATACTTTCGACCGACAAGGGCCTCTGTGGCCCGCTCAACACGAATCTTTTCCGCAAAATCGCCGATGAGGTGAAAGGCGATGCCAAATTCGTCGCGGTCGGGCGAAAAGCAACACAATTTGTCACCCGCTCCAAACGCCATCTACTGGCCGATTTCTCGATCTCGGACAAGGCGCAATTCAGCGAGCTACGCCCCATGCTCAAGCTCCTGATCGACGCTTACGAAAGCGGACAAATCGACACGATCGAAGTCGCCTACCCGAGCTTCGTCAACGTGCTGGTGCAAGAGCCGGTCATTCAGTCGCTCCTGCCCATTGTGGATCTCAGCGAAGTTCTGGAGCAATTGAACAAGCGGGTATCCGGGGCGGATGAGCTGCTCGCCGCACGAAAGGACCGTCGGGAAATGGCTTTCGAGCCCTCCGCCGAAGCGGTGCTCGAAGAGCTGCCGGGTCTTTACGTAAGAGTGATTATCCACCAGCTTCTGCTGGAGAGCCGCGCGGCGGAATACAGCGCACGAATGGTGGCCATGAAAGCGGCCACGGACAACGCGTCCAACCTCGTCGACGATCTCACCCTCGATTATAACAAAGCCCGCCAGGCCGCGATCACTCAGGAAATCCTCGAGATTTCGGCGGCGGCCTCCTCAAACTAGTCAAACTCTTTATTTAAAATCATGAGCACACACGGTAAAATTGTCCAAGTCATCGGCGCGGTCGTCGACGCAGCCTTTCCTGTCGATAACGTCCCCGACATTTTCGACGCCATCACGATCACCTTCAAGGTGGGCGACGCTGAAAAGAGCCTCACCCTGGAAGTGCAGCAACACCTGGGCGAGGGCCTCGTGCGGGCCGTCG
Source organism: Verrucomicrobiota bacterium (assembly GCA_009908325.1). Classification (GTDB taxonomy): domain Bacteria; phylum Verrucomicrobiota; class Verrucomicrobiia; order Opitutales; family Coraliomargaritaceae; genus Thalassobacterium. The sequence goes on from JAAAPI010000204.1 coordinate 8,923, forward strand.
CCATGTCATCGACCGATGGTCTGGTGCGGGGTATGGAAATCGTGGCCACGGGAGCTCCCATCTCGGTTCCGGTCGGCGAAGCCGTTCTCGGGCGTATTTTCAATGTGACCGGCGACACGGTGGATGAAAAAGGCCCCGTCGCCACGGAGGAGCGTCGCCCGATTCACCGTCAGCCGCCCGAGCTGACGGATCAGGCCACCGAGACTGAAATCCTCGAAACGGGCATCAAAGTGATCGATCTAATTTGCCCCTTCACCAAGGGCGGCAAGGTCGGTGCCTTCGGGGGTGCCGGTGTGGGTAAGACCGTGGTCATCATGGAGCTGATCAATAACATCGCCAAGGCCCACGGCGGCTACTCTGTATTCGCCGGGGTGGGCGAGCGCTCGCGTGAGGGGAATGACCTTTACCACGAAATGTCGGACGCCGGCGTTATCGACCAGGAGAATATTGCAAATTCCAAAGTGGCCCTGGTCTACGGCCAGATGAACGAGCCCCCCGGTGCCCGCATGCGTGTGGCGCTTTCCGGGTTGACCATGGCGGAGTATTTCCGCGATGAGAAGAACCAGGACGTGCTGCTCTTCGTCGACAACATCTTCCGTTTCTCACAAGCCGGTGCCGAAGTTTCGGCGCTGCTTGGGCGTTCGCCCTCGGCGGTGGGTTATCAGCCCACGCTGGCCCAGGAGATGGGTAATTTGCAGGAGCGTATCACCTCGACCAAGAAGGGCTCCATCACGTCCTTCCAGGCGGTTTACGTGCCGGCCGACGACTTGACCGACCCCGCGCCGGCCAACACCTTCGCGCACCTCGATTCGACCATTGTGCTGGAGCGCTCCATCGCCGAGCTCGGCATCTACCCGGCGGTGGATCCGCTGTCCTCCATCTCCAACGCGCTCGACCCCGCCATTGTCGGCGAAGAACACTACAAGGTGGCCCGCGGCGTGCAAAACGTGCTGCAACGCTATAAAGACCTGCAGGACATCATCGCGATTCTCGGCCTCGACGAGCTTTCTCCCGAAGACAAGCAAACCGTTTACCGCGCCCGCAAGGTGCAGAAATTCCTGTCGCAGCCTTTCTACGTGGCGGAGGTCTTCACCGGCACCCCCGGCGAGTATGTTTCCATCGCCGACACGATCAAGGGCTTCAAAATGATCCTCGATGGCGAATGCGACGACCTCGGCGAAAATGACCTCTACATGAAGGGCAGCATCGACATGGCGATCGAAGCGAACCAGAAATAAATCAAAATGCTCACACTCGAAATCATCACGCCCGACGAAAAAGTCCTGAGCACGGAGGCGAATCAGGTCGTCCTGCCGACGGAGTCGGGTGAGGTCGGCGTTCTGACCGGGCACGTCCCGCTTGTCACGAAGATTGTGGCCGGAGAGTTGCAGGTGATGGGCGAGACCGGTGTTGACTACATCGCGGTGGATGAGGGCTTTGCCAAAGTGCTGGGAGATACCGTATCGGTTCTGACCGAAGCAGCCATCGACGTGCAGGAAATCGACTTGAGTGAAGTGGAATCGGCGCAGAACCGTGCCGAGGAAGCGCTTCGCCAAGCCGCCGAGGAAGGCGTGGATTATGACGAGATGCAAAAACTGGAGAACCAGGTTCAGTTCCTCGTCGCGCAGAAGTTGACGAAAGGGCGCCGTAAATAGAGGGCGATCCGTGGCATCGGCGGAGAAACGCGTCGCATTGGCGGAGAAACGTAGGGGCTTCACTTGTGAAGACCGTCCCAGTTATGACTCCGGGTTTGCGATCAGCGGTCTTCACAAGTGAAGCCCCTACGAGACCACCTCGGTTTGACTCCGGGCTTGCTGATCTGCGGTCTTCATAAATGAAGACCCTACGATACCAACCCGGTTTGACTTTGGCTCCCGATCAGCGGTCTTCACAAGTGAAGCCCCTACGAGCAAAATTGTCTACAAATGGAGTCAGCCCCTGCGCCACGGTCAATCGCCCAGCAGCGTATTCTTTAAACTTTTCGAAATTGGCTGTTCCCCCAGCCAGATTTGGAAATAGAGCCGGGCGAAATCGTCGCCTCCGATCGTGACGACCGGGTCGCCGTTGATCCGGAGCGTGGTGCCGTTCTCTCTCTGAAAGGTGAGCGATGAGCGGTCGCCATCGCGAACCGTCGAGTACGCCTCGTTGATTGCCTCAACCCGTTCCGCGATCAGATCCCGTTCGGACGCGCGCAAATTCTTTTCGAGCATTCGGTCAGCCGACTTGAGGATGATCGATTTTTCGATCTCCCGAAGGTAGCGGAATTGGAGGCGGAAGTCAGTCTCGGCGCTCAATATATCCTCAGCCGAAGCGCCGTCGGGCGCGTAGAGCGCCGCATCGTAGAGCTGAAAGAAAAGCCGGTAGACATAGCGATATTCGCCGCGCTTGATCAGTTCAGATCCGCCCACCTCTATCGCATTGGGAAAGGACGGCTTCGGCTCGCGGGCCAATAGGCTGATTGCAAAAAATGCAGACAGCGCGACAAGAAGATAGGTTTTCACAGGAGTAAGGTCGTCGCTTGCTGGTAAAAGTTCCGACAGGTTTTCACAGTTTTATCCCGCCGCGTAAAAGGCAAGGTCTCACGCGATTCCATCCCACCGCGTAAAGGGCAACGCCTCACGCGGTTCCATCCCGCCGCGTAAAAAGCTTCGCCTCACGCGGTTCCATCCCGCCGCGTAAAAGGCTTCGCCTCACGCGGTTCCATCTCGCATCCCGTATCCCGCATCTTATATCCCGTAACTTGCATCCCGAGCCCCGCATCACGCCTTCGGTTTCGGCACAACCGTCGAGATGCCGCCATCGAGGACAAAGGTCTGGCCAGTGGCAAATTTGGCCGCGTCGGAGTGGAGCCAGGCAGCCAAGCTCGCCACATCGGCGGCATGCGTGATATCACCGAGCGGGTGCATTTTTTTGGAGATCTCCAGCGCCTGTTCGCTGCCGAGGATATCTTTGCTTAGCGGCGTATCGGTCAGACTGGGAGCGATGGCATTGAAGCGAACGCCCCGATTGCTGTAGGAAGCTGCCGCCGACCGCACCATGGCCTCGAGCCCGCCTTTGGCCGCGGCGATCACCTCGTGGTTGGCGATGCCCGTCTGCGCGGCGGCTGTGCTGAAAAACAGGCAACTGCCGCTGCCTTGTTTCGTCATTATTTTACTGACGACGCGGAGCGCATAAAAGGCAGAGTCGAGATTCGCTCGGATGGTCTTTTGCCAGTCTTCGGGGCTTGTCAGGTGGGCTGGGCGCAGAAAGATAGAGCCAATGGCGTGGGTATATCCGTCGATCCCGCCAAGTTCATCGTGCAGGGCTTTGAGCGTCGATTCGAGCGCATCGGGGTCAGTCGCATCGCAGGTATGTATGCTGACATCCTGAAGCTCATCGGTTTTCCCGCTGCGGGAAAAGCCGGCTACGGTGTGGCCTTGTTCCAAGAGGTTTTTGGCGAGCGCCTTACCGATG
>JAAAPI010000156.1 GCA_009908325.1 Verrucomicrobiota bacterium
ACACGATCCCGACCTTCGTAAATGGACCCGGATGCGTATTTATGTTGGCCGGGCACTTCACCCAATCAGCCTATTATGACGTTTCATGATCTCGGACTCGACGAGTCTATCCTTAAATCTATCGACGAATTTGGCTTCAAAGAGCCGACTCCCATCCAAGCGGGTGCCATCCCCCACGTCCTGGCAGGCCGCGATGTCATCGGCTCCGCCCAAACCGGCACAGGAAAAACCGCCGCTTATGCCCTCCCCATTCTGCACCGTCTCGGCGGTCACAAACCGGGTGCCGCACCGCGTTGTCTCATCCTCGGGCCAACCCGAGAGCTGTCTGCCCAGGTCGAAGAACAGTTCGACGCTTACGGTAAATATTGCGCTCCCAAATGCTGCCTGATCCACGGCGGGGTGGGCTACGGCAAACAAATCGAAGCGATCAAAGCGGGGGCCGATGTCGTTATCGCCACTCCCGGACGCTTGATTGATCACATCCAACAGAAAAATTTTGACCTCAAGTCGATCGAGGTCCTGGTGCTCGACGAAGTCGACCGCATGCTCGACATGGGCTTCATCGACGATGTGACGCGCATCATCAAGATGTGTAACAAGAACCGTCAGACCCTGCTCTTCTCCGCTACGGTATCCGAGGATATCAAGCGCCTAACCCAGAAAAGTCTGAAGGACCCCGTCGATGTCAGCATCGGCATCAAGCTGACACCCGCTGAGACCGTTACCCACGTTATTTACCCGGTCGGTGCCATGCAAAAGTTTGATCTCCTGATCGCGCTGATTGATCAGATGGAGATCGATAGCATGATCATTTTCTGCCGCATGAAGGTGGGGGCTGATCGTATCACCCGTTGGCTTCAGGAGCGTGGCTTGAGTTGTGCGGCGATGCATTCGAACCTGCCGCAAAAGACCCGAACGAAAGCGCTGCAGGATTTCAAAGACGGAAAGATCAAGATTCTCGTGGCGACCGATATTGCCTCGCGCGGACTCGATATCGCCAACGTCACCCATGTCATCAACTACGATGTGCCAGAGCATGCGGAAGACTACGTGCACCGGATCGGACGCACCGGACGGGCCCAGCGCGACGGGGATGCCGCCACGATCGTCGCGCCGGACGAGACTGCCAAGCTGGATGCCATCGAAAAATTCATCGACCAGCAAATACCCCAGCTCAAGCTCGAAGGCTTCAACTATTTCCACGATCCGCTGATTCGTAGCTCGGCCGCCGAAAAGCCCCGTCGAGCTAAGCGTAACTCCGCCACCAGCCGCTTCGGACGCCGGCGGTAGTTGATGTTTTCGTGGCGTGTCCGCTCGTCGGACGCCCTAACGTAAGCGTGACTCAACTTGTCTGGTCCGACAACACAAAAGGCGCGAGCAAGCTCGCACGCCACGTGTGTGGCTCCACTTTTCCCATGAATCTCATCTTATTCGATGCGCCGTTTGAGGTCACCCGTCTCGCCGCAGACGACCCGAGGGCACAGCACTTGTTTAAAGTCTTGCGTGTCCGCGTTGGCACAAAGGTTTTTGTTGGATTTGCTCAGGGCATGCGAGCCCGCGCTGAGGTGACCCTGGTTGAGTCGGACGGTGCCGTTACTTTGAAAGTGATCGGCACCGAATTACCGCCAAAGCCGCTCCCGATTCGTTTGCTCATCGGCCTGCCACGTCCGCACACGGCAAAGCGTATCCTCTTCGAGGCGGCGAGCATGGGTGTGCAGGCACTGCATTTCTTTGAGTCGGAGCGCAGCGAACCGTCCTACGCCCGCAGCAGCCTGTGGGCGACGGACGCGTGGAAAGACCGCCTCCGGCTCGGCACCGAGCAGTCCTTCGGCACTCACATCCCGGAGGTTGCCATGCACACCGACCTGCAGTCGGCCATTACCTACCTGCGAGGCAGCGGCACATATGTCGCGCTCGACAACTATGAAGCCGCCGGACCGCTTCCCCAATTGCTCGAGGCCGGGGCTGAATCCGCCGTGATTGCACTTGGTTCTGAGCGTGGCTGGTCGCCGGGCGAACGGGATATCTTTCGTAAAAACGGCTGGAAGCTGGCCCATCTCGGTGCGCCTGTCATGCGTTTGGAAACTGCCTGCACTGCCGCGGTTTCAGCGACTGCCGCTTGCCTGGAGTTTTACGAGACGCAGACCTCGACGGAGCTCTGATACGCCGATTTCCGATTGCGTCCATGTCGACTGCCAAATCGAATTACTCAGTGGCGACCTGCTCGATGGAATAGCCTTCCGCCCTCAGCAGCGAAAGCAATCCGTGCTGGCCGCCCATATGGCCGACGCCAACGAGGACGAACTCAGTTGGCTCGTTTTCAAGCATATCAGCAATTCGTGGCACCCAGCGCTCGTTGCGGTCTTTTAAGAAGATTTCATAAATCCCGGGAAATTTCTCCATGTCTGCGGCGAAAAATTGATCGATCGTTTCCAGATCGCCCGTGCGCCATGCCCGCACGATCTCATCAAAGAGTGTTCCGATTTGCTCCAGGTCTTGCATGCTGTAGAGCACGAAGGCGCTCTCGTTGCCCTCGCCGAGATTGGTGATGAGGTTTAGCTGAAATTCCACGGTTTCCAGCGAGCCGACCGGCTTGCCGTCCCGCTTTGCCTTTCTCGCGTAGAGGAGATCGACGCCTTCTTGAGTGATCCCGGCCATGGTCAATTCCTGGATAGTGATCATCATTACTGCCATTCCCGGCTTGGTATTTTGCAGGATTTCGATGGGTAGGTTGGACTTGGCGCCCTGCGCTGCCAACGCGCCGTAAGCTTCCTCACTTAAGACTGTCTTGAGAGTGCGCCCGTCGCGGTAAACGCTTTCGGCCATCAATCGGGCCGCAAAGGCCGGCGATTCCATCTCGGACGGGTCGATCTCGAAAACGAGGGTGTCCGCTTGCGCGTATGCCAGATCAAATTCGGGTGGTAGGGGAAAGTCACTCGCACGCAAAATGTGGCAGGTGCCTCCCAAGTAAACCTCGTTGCTTCCCTTGGTTACCTTCCAGACAGAACTCTGCGCAGAAAGACAGGGAATGAGCGAAACGAAGAGCAGCGATAGTAGAGGACTCCTGATCATGAGAGAAGTGTAGTCGGCTCAGTCTAAAAATCGACTAAATAAATGAGTCTCGGAAGCGGTTGGGTGCAATTATAGATGCGGGGCAGCTACCTTCCGCCGTCGCCCTCAGCGGCGAACCGCTTGGGGCTATGGCGGACAGGAAAGGAAGCTGCATACGTATGTCCGCTCCTTTAGGTGCGGAACGTCTTTAGAACACATCGCTGTAAATCTTCTTGAAAGCTTTCGATGAGGAAGTGATACCCATCAAGGATCGCGACGATTCCTTCGTTGCGCGATGAATCGATGAATAAAAGTTCTCTATATTGGGGGTTTTTGGCCGGAATTTTTTCGGCTACGCTTTGGGTGCTGTCCATCCCCCCCTTCGACTTTCCAGAAGCCGCTTATATTGCCTTTGTGCCCCTTTTGCTTTGGGTTTGCGGTCGGCCATCGCCGAAAGTTTTCTGGATCGTGGCAATTGGCACCGGTTGGCTGAGCTGGTTCGCTATCCTCGTCTGGCTGCGCCATGTCACTTGGTTCGGAACATTCGCCTTGAGCGGGGTGCTCGCCTTGTTTTTCGCCCTTTGGCTCTTCGTGGCGCGGTTGCTTTTGCCGGATCTCGGAGGGCGGGCGTTCTGGTGCAGGGCAGTCGTTTTTTTTGGCCTGGCGGGCCTCTGGGTAGTCCTGGAATGGTCGCGCACCTGGGTGCTTTGGGGATTTCCCTGGGCACCGCTCTCGCTCAGTCAATGGGAGCGGCCGGTTGTCTTGCAGATCGCGGCGTGGTCCGGTGCCTACGGGGTCTCGTTTCTCCTCGTCCTGTTTAATCTCTGCGTCGCACAGACGTTTTGGCAACGTTTCCGGGTGAAGGAGCGCAAGATGTGGATGGGCTGGTTCAGCCCGGATCTTTACCTGGGTATGGTCGGGTTGGGCGTGGTGATCTACGTTTTCTTTGCCAGCCTGCCGCCGCCCGATTCGACCCAAAAGCTTTTTACCGCAGCTGTGGTGCAGCCCTACATTCCGCCAAATCTGAAATGGGAAACCGACCGCGAATTGGAAAATTTGCAGATCCTGGAGCGACAAACACGGTTCGTCGCGAGCTTGGAGAGTGATTTGATCCTCTGGCCGGAGGCGGCGACGCCCTGGCCAATCATCGGAACCCCGGAAATGCAGCTGCGGGTGGAGCGGTTGGTCGACGAGTTGGGCAAACCCATTCTGATGGGGAACCTCGCCGATGACTCGAAGACAGGCGCTTGGGCGAATGGGGTCTTTCTCGTCGAGCCGGGCAGCGGATTAGCGCCCGATTATTATGCGAAACGGGAGTTGGTGCCCTTTGGTGAATTCGTTCCGCCGCCGTTCGGCTTTATCAAAAAGGTCGTCCCGGTGGGAGGCGACTTCCAGCCGGGAGATTCTGTCGCTTTGATCGATCTGAAGGTCGGTGGCGATGTCGGAGCAAATACCTTCAGAATAGGTGCCTTGGTTTGCTATGAGGATGTCTTTCCGCATCTCGCCCGCAAAAGTGCGGGTGCGGGTGCGGACATCTTTTTTGTGGCTACAAATAATGCCTGGTATGGCGAAGAGGGCGGGGCCGAGCAGCATGCGGCGCATTCAGTTCTGCGGGCGGTGGAGAATCGCCGTCCCGTCATGCGTGCCGGGAACGGGGGTTGGAGCGGCTGGATCGATAGCCACGGGACTGTCCGCGAGGTGTTACGCGACGCCGAAGGCAGTGTTTACTTTCGCGGGGGTGGCACATTGGATGTCTTTTGCTACGAATCGTGGGCTCGGCGACAAAGTTTCTACACCCGCCACGGTGACTGGTTCGTCGGGCTCGCCGCAGCTTTCTCTCTGATCGGGTTCGCCGTAGGGAGACGACTGAGCGGACTGCGTCGATAACTTAGTAAAGGCAACTAATTAGTCAATGGCGCGTATCTGCGTGCTGTCGATGAGTTTCTCACCAGCGTACATTTTTGTGATGACAACAATCGGGTCGCCTTCCTTCCGCCATTCGCCGCCTTTGAGCCGCCCAAACGCACGTTGAATCGTGGTCTCATGGTCGTGGTCGAACTCCATAAAGAAGGGTTCCACGCCGCGCATAATGAGAAGTTGCTTGAATAAAACCGGGTTGTCGGTAAAGGCGTAGATCGGGACATTGGGCCGGAGCGAAGAAAGTTTTTGAGCAAAAATCCCGCGGCGCGTGAAAACGACTAAAGAACCTTCCAGATCGGACGCCAGATAGGCTGCTGAACGGAGCATTTTCGAACGGGCCAGGTTCAACTGTAGATCTTTCCGCAGGATTTGCGTTTCGTCTTCTTCAATACGTTTGGCGATCCGTTGAATTGTTTCGACGCATTCGACCGGATATTTACCCACGGTGGTCTCTCCCGAAAGCATAACGCAGTCGGCCTGCTCGCGAATCGCATTGGCAATATCGGTAACCTCCGCGCGGGTGGGAATCGGCGAGTCGATCATAGACTCCAGCATATGGGTGGCTACGATGACAGGTTTGGTTTTCTGCACACATTGGTTTATCGCGCGGGATTGAATGATCGGCAGGTCCTCAAAGGGGCACTCAATGCCGAGATCGCCGCGGGCCACCATCAGACCGTCCGAGGCTTTGATGATTCCCTCCAGATTTGAGATCGCCTGTTGGTCCTCGATTTTGGCGATGATTTTAGCTTTCGATCCGTGGTCTTCCAAATAAGTATGAAATTCCACGAGGTCTTTGGGTTCGCGCACGAAGGAAAGCGCAAAGAATTCTATATCGCGCTCGATGCCCACGTCGACATCCCCCTGGTCCTTCTTCGTGAGGGCAGGTAAATTGACTCGAACCCCAGGGAGATTGATGTGGCGGCGGTTGCCCATAGGACCGGGGATCAAAACCTCACAGCGAACACGACTGCCCTCAATCCGAAGAACCCGCAGCCGAATCAAACCACTGTCTACGAGGATCGTATCGCCTTCGTTGATATCCTTGCAGAAGCCGGGGTAGTTGACGTCGACCCGTCGCACACCGTCTTCGCTAACACCGCCGATTCCTTCCCCGTAGGTGAATTCAAAGAGTTCGCCTTTTTCGAGTTCGAACGTTTCCGGAACGTCCCCTGTCCTTATTTCCGGACCCTTCACATCCATCATGATGGCGATATGACGACCCACTTTCTCGCACACTTTACGGATGCGATCAATGATCTCACGGGACCACTGGTGGTCGGCGTGGGCCATGTTGATTCGGCAGATATCGACCCCCGCCTTGATCATTTTTTCCAGGGTCGCTTCGTCCTGGGTGGCCGGGCCCACCGTGAAAATAATTTTTGTTTTGTGTGTATTCATTATAAAGCTACTGTAGTTCGTTCCTCAGCAAACGGGATGCCGAATTCAGGGTCGATGACATCTATGCGCAGATCTAAACCGAGCGAGGCAAATTTTTCCCGAACAAGTTGGACGTTGTTACAGTCCTTACTCAGGTGACTCAAAAAGACTCGTTTGAGGCAGCTATCGTGGGATAGCTCCTTGATCGTCTCAAATGCAGTTCCGTTCGAAAGGTGACCATGTCGCCCGCGGATACGTTGTTTGGTTGCCCATGGACGTCGTTCATCCCGTTCGAGCAGCTCTTCGTCATAGTTCGCCTCAATGACCAGGGTCTGCACATTTCGCATGTGTTCCTTTACGTGCGCGGGAACATAGCCCAGATCAGTGATCCAAGCCAAACTACGGGGCGGATAAAACAGATCACCGTCTTCACCCCATGTGAAGGTGAAGCCGACCGGGTCATAGGCATCATGCGGGAGCGCGTAAGAGCGGACATTGAGATCACGAAAGGAAAATTCCGTGCCGGTCTGGAATAACTTCCAATTTACCGGTTTGGTCAGTTTGGCCTGTATTGCGTCCGCCGTATCCCGGTTCGCGAAGACGGGTAAATCCAACCGCTTGGCCAGTCCTCGTATGCCCTGTGCGTGGTCGCTGTGTTCGTGGGTCAAAAAAACCGCGTCAATCATGTCCAGCGATTGGCCAATCGATTTCAGAAGACAGCCGATGCGCTTGGCGGAAAAACCGACATCAACGAGAACTTTGGTGTGTCCGGTCTGTAGGAAAGCACAGTTTCCACCGCTGCTGGAGCCAAGTATCTGAAAATCTTCCGACATCGGACTGCAACTTGAGAGATATGATCTTCATGGGCAAAGCTTTTTTTGCAGACGGGTCCGTAATCTTACTAGTAGCCCCGGTCCCAACCGAGAAAGAGTTGTGCGCAATGGCTTGCGCTTTTTCGCCTTTGTGGCATGTTCCTCTGCTGAACTGAATTTTTCGTCCAAATTGCAACAAATGAAATCAGAATCCAGCCAAAGACCCTCGGGGCAGGAAAGCGCAACCCAGCCTAAGCTAAGCAAGGTATATGATCATGAATTCGTCCTGACGGACGAGTATCGCGCGTCGCTGCCCGACATGCAAAACGCTGATTCTCAGCAGATTTTCGGAGCGAACGTCCCGATTCTGAAAGTCGGTATATCCAATTTCCGCTTACCCCTGCGCTACATCACATCGAGCTCAGACACTTTGATGCTTGAGACCTCGGTCACCGGAACTGTTTCCCTAGAAGCGGACCAAAAAGGCATCAATATGTCTCGAATCATGCGCGTTTTTTACACTTTTCAGGATAGAATTATTACGCCGGATCTCCTGAAGGATGTTTTACTCCGCTACAAATCTGAAATTCGAGCCCATCGAGCCCAGATTCGGCTGAACTTTGAGTATCCGATTCTGAAGCCGAGCCTGCGCAGCGGCCTCGAAGGATGGCAGTATTACCGGAGTGCGTACGAAGGACGGATCGATGAACTCAACCGCTTTCGGAAATATATCCACTTTGATTTTATCTATTCCTCCGCCTGCCCCTGCTCTTCCGAACTTTCGGAGCACGCACGTGAGAACCGCGAAGTCTATGGTATCCCCCATTCTCAGCGGAGCACCGCCCGAGTCAGCATCGAAGTTGCGGAGTCGGCGCATCTCACGATTGAACGGGTGCAGGAGCTTTGTCTCGAAGCCCTTCAGACCGAAACCCAAGTTATGGTGAAACGGGAAGATGAACAGGCTTTCGCCGAGCTGAACGGCGCGTTTACTAAATTCGTGGAAGACGCCGCACGACTGCTCTACGAGCGATTGGATAGCGAGCCGAAGATTGTTGACTTCCAAGTTGCGTGCGCCCATCTGGAGTCGCTGCATTCGCACGATGCCGTTGCCGTCATTAACAAAGGTGTGCCCAACGGATTTACCGGTCAGTTCGAGGACTTTAAGTCGCTCATCCGGTAGCGAATCATTGAAGGGTGGTCCGACCGACGCCCGAGATGTTCGGGCGAAAACGTTCACCATTCTGCTCAATGATGAGATTTTCCCCGGCTGTGAAGAAAATTTCGACGGGGCCCTCCTTGTCCATTGTCACCGACTCACCTTCAGCCATGGTCTTTTTGTAGATGACTTCGTTGTCGGACCTCTGCCGCACGATGACGTTAACAAGGCCGCTCGTTGTTAGTGTGATCTGACCTTCATTTGTTGCAACAGGTCCGCCTGTCTGCCCCCCACCGGGTATTTCGGGGCTTCGCAGTTCCGGTTGTTGAGCAAGTTGTTCGTCGGCATCGCTACCCCCACCGCCCAGAATTGCGGAGATTAATCCAAAAACCACGAAAACAAGCGCGAGCGTCCCAACGAAGATTAAGCCAATTTTAAGATAAAAAGTTTTATCCCCCTCATCCTCATCTTTTTCAAGGGGTTCGTCGTAGGCGTTTTCCGTTTGCCGAGGGGCTTTGGCCGCGATACGCCCGTAAGGAGCCGGTTCATCCGCATCGTCCTGCTCCAATTCGGGATCACCATCGGCCTTTTTAACCTCCATCTGGCCAAACCATTCCGCGCCGCCTTTTTTCCCGAGCCGCGAGTGGCTAAGGAGTTGCGCGTTGTAATCGGTCATAATTTTATCGATATCAAGCTTTAGGTAGCGCGCATAATTCTTCAGAAAGCCTCGCTTGTAAATTTCCGGCAGATCGAAATCCGTCTTATTGGCCTCAATGCAGCCCAGGAAGTCACTTCGTATTTTAGTCGCCTCAGCCGCCTCACGCAGCGAGATGCCCTTACGTTTACGTGCTTCTTCCAGTCTTTCGCCCACACTTTGCATATCTCTTTAGTTTGTGCCGTTCTCAAACCATTCCGCAAGCACGGAATTTTATACAATAAATACACAGGCTATTAATTGTATTGACAATGTCGTTTGCTTTGAGCAATTTCGCGCTCATGTCATTTTCAAAAAGACAGTGTTTTCGAGGGCGGCGGTTGGTGCATGGTCAGGCAGCGGTCTATCATGTGGTCAGCCGCACCGCGTTTGCGCACTACGCATTCGATGCAGTGGAAAAAGAGCGGTTGCTTCGTATCCTGAAACGGCAGGCGGGCTTTTGCGGGGTGGAGGTCTTGGCTTACTGCATTATGAGCAATCACTTCCATTTGCTGGTTAAGGTGCCGGAGCCGCAACCAATTACTGACTCGGAACTACTCCGGCGCTATCGTTTGCTCTATGGAGGGCGAACCTGTCCGCCATCCTCGCCAAGCCCGGAGGTGCTGGAAAAGCTGCTGTGCACCAATGGCGTGGAGGGGCAGGAACTGCGGCGTCGAGTTTTGGCCCGCATGCACAATCTGGCGGCCTTTGTTCGTGAGCTGAAGCAGCGCTTTGGAATCTGGTATAATCATCGTCACGATAACAAGGGCACGCTCTGGGCGGAGCGTTTCCGTAGCACGATTGTGGAAGCCTGCCCGGAGGCGCTTTCCACTGTCGCGGCTTACATTGATCTGAATCCGGTTCGGGCCGAAATGGTCGCCGACCCGGCGGATTACCGCTTCAGTAGTTTCGGGCGGGCCGTAGGCGGTAACCGGGCGGCACGGCTCGGCTACGAGGCGATTTTCGGCCATAAAAGCCCGTGGAAGGATCTAATGCCCAGCTACAACCTGATTTTGTATGGTAAGGGAGAGCGCTCTAAAGGAGATAATGGCAAGGACTTGGGGCGCATTGATCGGGATACAGCAAGCAAGGTGCTGGAAAACGGAGGGCGTGTGCCTATCTGGCAGCTGTTGCGCTGGCGGGTGCGTTATTTCAGCGAGGGCACGGCGCTGGGGTCGAAGGAGTTCTTGGATGATCTGGGGCAAAGCTGGAATGAGCAGTATGGTGGCAACCGGAAGCGGCACGCGCACCGCATGCAATCCGGTGAGTGGGGCGATCTGCGCAGCTACCGCGACCTGCGGGTTGCGGTCGTTTCCGTTCCCCCTGGCTAGTTCGCCGAAGTAGCCTAGGTAGTCGGGTGCCGCGTCAGCAGAAAGGCACCGGCTCCATCGTGATTCGTTTCCCAGGGTAAACTGATGGCTTTTTTACTCAGACTGAATTCGTGTCCGGCTTCGCTTTCCAGGAAAGCGTCGACGACTTCCTGATTCTCTGCCGCCTCAATGCTGCATGTGCTGTAAACCAAGCGTCCTCCTGGCTTTACGAACGCGGCGGATGCTTCGAGCAGCTCAAGTTGCAGTTTTGCGCATTGCTGGATGTCAGTGGGCTTGAGCCGCCATTTCACGTCTGTCCGGCGTTGAATGACGCCGGTGTTACTACAAGGAGCATCGAGCATCACAGCTTCGTAGGTTTCGGGGAGACTTTTTGCGTTGAGCGCCGCGTGCGACAGTGCCAGGAGATCCGCCTCCACTATTTCGTAAGTAAAGCTCGGTGAGGCGAGCGTGCGCAAATTGTCCCGAAGTCGTTCGATGCGCTTGCCGGGCAGATCGACGGTGACTATCTGCCCACTCTGTTGCATGGCATGGGCCAGGTCGAACGCTTTGCCCCCGGGTGCGGCACACAAATCTAGGACTGTTTCGCCAGGTTGCGCAGCCAGTAAATTGGGTGCCAAGCGGGTAGACGGGTCTTTGATGTAAGCTTTGCCTTGGTTGAGAAGGGGGCGAACCTCGTCTTTCCACGAGGCACCGCTTCCGAGTTTGTGGAATTGAGCCCATTCGGTGGGCACAATAGTCGGCGGGAGGGGTTCGTTTTCAGAATAGACTTTGAGGTAGGTTGTGGGCGTTTTCTGGTTCCATTCCAGCAAAGCTTGGTAATTACGAGGGAACACCCGGGCCCAGTGCTCGACCAGCCATCCTGGATGACTGTAAAAGGCCGCAGGATCCTCCTTCGCATCGATTTTCAGCAATTTATTCGGCAACTTGCGTAATACAGCATTGAGAAAACCCTGTTCAAATTGGTTGATCCGGGCTTTGCTGCGCTCGACGGCGTGATGAATTATCTTAGGATGAAGGTCGGGGCTGGCTTTTAGTAATTCGAAGCCAGTGACGAGGAGAATCGCCCGAATGTAGGATTTCGTCTTCTTTCGAACGAGGCCTTTAAGTGCTGCCTCGGTGCGGTGTCCGAAGCGCAGGGCACCGAGAAAGAGGGACTGGCAGGTCGCCCGCTGACCGCCCGTGAAGTCGGCCGGCAGGGCGTCGAGTAATTGGTCAGCCTTCTGATTTCCGCAAAAATAGCGCTCGGTTACCAGAACAGCCGCTTCCCAGCCTGAGGTAGACTTTACGGATATGTTAAACTTAGGACTTCTCATCGGCATAAAAACTGTCCATATTGGACTGTTTACGACAAAGATAAGCAATCATTATGAATAAAGAGGCAATTGACTCTCTTCTGAACAAGAATCCGAAACTGATCCCGCACCGTGCGAAACTTGAAACCATGGTGCCTGGCAACTACTGTCTGCACCGCAGCTGGGGGTTTGGCAAGATCGTGGACTACGATGCGGCCGATGATCGACTCATTATCAACTTTGAGGACGGTAAGCAAGGGCATGCCATGGCACCCGCATTTTGCGTGGATAAGTTGGATATTCTTCTTCCGAACGATGTTCTCGTCCGGTCCCGAACTGAACCGGAGGTCATCAAGGAGATGATCAAGAAAAAGCCGACCGACCTCATCTGCGAGATCATTTCTGCCAGTGAAGATCAGGCAATGATGGCTTCGGAGATCGAGCGCCTCTTGGCCCGGGTGATCGGGCCGATCAAATACAAGAAGTGGTGGACCGCCACGAAGAAACTTCTGGTCAAAGACCCGCGCATTGGCGTGCCGACCAAAAAGACGGAGCCCTACATTTATCGCGACGAGCCAGTCAAACCGGAGGACGAAATCCTTGAGCAATTCAATGCGACGAAAAATTCGAAGCAAAAAATCGAGCTTGGCGAGAAGCTCTACGCCCTCTCGGAAAACATCT
>JAAAPI010000337.1 GCA_009908325.1 Verrucomicrobiota bacterium
CCGAGGTACGCCTGCATCCGCAGCGCATGGTCGCCAGCTGCTCCGATCCCGATCCCGTCACCGCGACCGCGCTCGAGGAATTCATGGAGCGCCTCGCCCCCGGCATCTATCGCATGACGGCCGACAGCCTCCTTGGCAATTGCGCCGACAAGGAGCAGCTCGCCGCCCGCATCGAGGCCTTTCGCGAGCGCATCCCCGCCGAAATTCCGCCCAACTGGGAGGCCTTTTTCAAGGAACACCTCGAGGTGCCCGCCCCGCTCGAAAGCCAGAACGCCTACTTCCTCTACCGCATCGCCGATTCCGAGCGCCTGCGACGGCTCTTCTCCACCGATCCCGTCCTGCGCGGCATCGGCATCAAGGCCGAAGGCTGGCGCCTCGCCCTCACCCCCGAGGAACACCGCAAGCTGCGCAACCGCCTCCGCCAACTCGGCTACCTCGTCGAAACCGACCGCCCCTCCACCCCGCGCACCGAATCCAGAAAGAAAAGTCCCCGCAAACGCCCCCGCCGACGGCGCTGGTGAGCCGGAGGGAGTGCTTCGGGCTGGACAGGAAGCCCGATAAGCGGAATTTATTGGCGGCAGGATGACCACCGCGCCCCTTCTTCCCGCCGAGCCCGATCTGGATGAGGACATCCGGGAACTGAGCGTGGTCATTCCCGTCTACAATGAGGAGGCTTCGCTGCCGGAACTGGTGCGGCGTCTGTTACCCGTTCTTGCGAAGGAAGCCCCGGACAGCGCCGAGGTCGTCTTTATCGACGACGGTAGCACGGATGCTTCGTGGACGCGGATCCGTGAACTGCAAAAAGCCCACCCCGAGGTCGTCTGCGGCCTGCGCCACCGCCGGAATTTCGGCAAGGCGGCGGCCCTTTCGCAGGGATTCCGGGCCGCCCGCGGGAAATGCATCATCACCATGGACGCCGACCTGCAGGACCAGCCCGAGGAAATTCCGCGCCTGCTCGCCGCTCTTTCCGAGGACGTCGACCTCGTCTCCGGCTGGAAACGCCGTCGGCAGGATCCCCTCGACAAGACCCTGCCCTCGAAGATTTTCAATTTCATCGCCCGCAAGCTCAGCGGGCTGCCATTGCACGACATGAATTGCGGCTTCAAGGCCTACCGTGCCGAGGTCGCCAAGGGAGTGAAGCTCTACGGCGAGCTGCACCGCTTCATTCCCATCCTCGCCAACGCCGAAGGCTATCGCGTGGCCGAGGTGGCCGTCGACCACCAACGCCGTGAACACGGCCGCTCCAAATACGGGGCCACCCGCATGATCAAGGGCGCCCTCGACCTCCTCACCACCGTCGTCCTCACCCGCTATCTGCGCCGCCCCGCCCATTTCTTCGGCGGCCTCGGCCTCCTCGTCGGGATCTCCGGCCTCGGCATCCTCGCCTACCTCTCCATCGGCTGGTTCCTCGGCTACAAAGGCATCGGCACCCGGCCGCTCTTCTTCTTCGGGATTCTGGGGACATTGTTGTCGGCGCAGCTCGTCTCCCTTGGCATCCTCGCCGAGCTCGTGCTCCTCCGCACCGTGGGGCTGGAAGAGGGACGGTCCGTGCAGGAAAGGGTGGGGTGAGGGGGGTCGGTATCCATGGATGGTATGGACAGGAAAGCTGTGGCGGGGTGGTTAAGGATTGGTCACGCCATGTATATGCACCGGAGGTGAGCCGTCGTGCAGGTCGAGCTTATAGGGAGCTTGCGTTCGGCAGATGAGTTCACGTGAACGAATGTTTTCGTGGCCGATGCGTTGGCTGACTTTCGCGAGGTGGCGGGCGTCGTCCCTGTCTGGGTGAGTTGACCATTTGCATTCCAACAGATCAAACCGACCGCCTGCATGAATCAGAAAATCGACTTCCGTTCCCTTTTGATCCCGCCAGTACCAGATGTCGGTTTTATTCGCAGATCCCTTGCGCAGTTCCGAGAATACAAATGTCTCCCAGATGGCGCCCCGGAGGGAACTGCCCAATAACGCCTCCGTGGAGCGGATTCCCAATAAATGGCATAACAAGCCGGAATCAGCGAGGTAGACCTTGGGGGACTTTACCATGGATTTTGTTTTGTTGGAGAACCACGGCTCCAGCAGGAAGATCTGGTTGGAAGCCTGGAGGACGGAAATCCACTCATTTGCGGTGGGTGAGGAGATCCCCACATCGCGGGCCAGTTCCGCCTTGTTCAGAGTCTGTCCGCTCCGTAAAGCGAGGGCCCGCAGGAATCGCTCGAAGTCCCGTAATTCCTTCACCTTGAGCAAGGCGCGTACGTCCCGCTCAAGATAGGAGGCAATGTAGGCTTCGTAGAAATCCTCCATCCGCAGGCGGGGATTACGGTACAGTTCCGGGTATCCTCCCCGTACGATAAAGGACTCCAACGGCAACTTTCCGGCTGGTGCGGCCTCCGCAACATTCAATGTCTCCAGTTCGCAGAGCCCGCAGCGTCCAGCAAGGCTGTCGGAAACCGAACGCATCAGGGTGAACTTCTGTGATCCCGTGAGCAGGTATTGTCCATGGGTATGCCGGTCCGCGTCGATTCGGGCCTTTAAGAAGCGAAACAAGCCGGGCGCGTACTGGACTTCATCAATGATTACGGGCGGGGGATACCGTTTCAGCATATCCTCCGGTGCCGTTTCCGCCATTTCCGCGTTGGAGGGTAGATCCAGGCTAATGTAGTGGAAGTCGCTGAACATCTCCCGCAAAAGGGTTGTCTTGCCCGTCTGCCGAGCCCCGGTCAGGACGACCGCCGGAAAATTTTCCATTAAACGATGCAGTTTGTCGGCTACGATCCGCGGGAGAAACATGGGAAAATATTAAGGTATTACCTTAAATTTTGTCAATATGAGGCCGATATTGCGGGAGGAGAATGGAATCCTTGTGCATCACGGACGCCGTGGTGAAGATTCTGACTGCATTGATGCGCCTCCCGACGAACGGGGCGGGCGCAATTGGCAAAGGAACTAGTGCGCGGCAATGGCTGGTAGTAGCCCGCAGCTGCGATGGAAGACACGCACGCCGAGCAACCGGATTTTTTGAATTACGCACGAGGGGAAGCCTCGGCATTCAGGCCGAAGGCTGGCGCCTCGCCCTCACCCCCGAGGAACACCGCAAGCTGCGCAACCGCCTCCGCCAACTCGGCTACCTCGTCGAAACCGACCGTGCATCGACCCCGCGCACCGAATCAGGGAAGAAACGTCCTCGAAAAGGTCGCGGTCGGCGGCGCTGGTAAGCTTGAGGGAGTGGACCCCGCCGCCTGCGAAGGACCGCGGCCAGCTGTGGGGCCACGCCTTGCGCGGGGGCTTTGTCGTCTCCGGGTGAATGGATGCAACGGCTGCTGCAAGGCAGAAAAGCCTTGAGCCGGGCTCTCTTTGAAAGCTGCGTTACCGAGACGGTGCGCGAGGCGATCTGTCGCCTTGTCGAGGAGGAAGTGGAGGATTTGTGCGGTCCGCGTTAAAACCGTGACTGGCAAATGCCCTGTTATCCCGCCGCAAGCGCCACCTCGCAGGTTCATGTGAAGGGCAAGCCGTAGCAATTTCGAAGAAGATCTGCGTTGGAGGGGAGGGTTGCTTACGACGATACATCGCTCAGGGAATCGGACTCGTACGAGGAGCCATGATCGCGAAGCTTTTGGATACTTGCGTTTTTCTTCATTTACCGCCCGCCCACCCGCCGCTTTGCGGACTATCCAGTCAAAGTGATCCGGCAGTGGTGAGAGCGGTGCGAATTGTGGATATTTTGGAACGTCACTGGACAGTAGCTAGAAGATTCACCACTTTCAGTCTCATATTGTAGAGTTCCCTTGAATGCACACTTTGTGATGATGATCCGAAAGAAATGAGAATTTTGATGCTGACGTCAGTTTTCCCCCGCTGGCCGGGGGATGCGACGCCGCCCTTTGTGCAGAATCTTTGTGAATTGCTTGCCAGAGATGGGGTGGAAGTGATGGTTTTGGCTCCGCATTCGAGAGGATCTGCATTTTCAGAACTGTGGAATGCAGTCCTCGTGAAGCGGCACGTCTATTTTTGGCCTCTGGCTTTGCAGAAGCTCTGCTACGAGGGGGGCATGCTGGTAAACTTTAAGGAGCGGCCTTGGAGCAAATTACTCCTGCCTTTTTTCTTCCTGAGCCAGTTGGTTGCGGCCTTTTACTTTTGTTTCCGCTTTAAGCCAGACCTCATCCATAGCCACTCCCTCCTCCCGCAGGGGTTTACCGGAGTCATCGTGTCGCGTCTGCTTGGACTCCCTCATGTCACAACGAGTCATGGCAATGATGTGTTTGGGCTGAAAGCGAATGGGTTTATGGGGATGCTCAAGCGCTATTCGCTCAAGCATGCGGGTGCGACGACGGTCAATAGCTCTGCCACCCGAGAGGCGGTCTTAGCCTTGGGGGCAACTGCCGATCGAGTTCATCTGGTTCCTGCCGTTGCCAATCTGGGGCGGGTTGATCCGAATGTCGTTAATTCAATTGAGAAGAAATACGGACAAGTGCCAAAAGTTCTTTTTGTGGGTCGATTCATCGAGGAAAAAGGAGTGCTGGATCTATTGAGAGCGTTTGCGTCGATCCACAGTCAGATCGCTGGGGCCGAGTGCTTCTTTGTCGGGGATGGGCCCTTGCGATACGAAATGGAAGCGCTCGCGGCAGATTTGGGTATCGTGAAATCAGTGGATTTAGTAGGCTGGCAGTCCGGTGATACTGTTGCCTCCTGGATGGCGGCTGCGGACGTTCTTGTCGTGCCGAGTAAGCCCGTTGGGACTTGGCAAGAGGCACAGGGCTTGGTCGTGATCGAAGCCATGTCAGTCGGGACTCCGGTGATCGCCTCTCGCATCGGAGGCATACCTGATATGGTGGAAGACGGAGTGACGGGACGGTTGTTTCCAGCAGGAGATACTGAGCGGTTGGGCGCTTTGATTGTCGAAATTTTCACCAATAATAAGCAAAGGGCCCGGATGACTGCCGCGGCCTTAACTAAAGTTTCGGAACGCTACTCACCAGATGCCGTTGCCCGGTTGACAGAGCAAATATATCGCGACTACATTATTTATCGAACGCGGTAAGATGAGCCCACAAGAATCGATTCAGAAGCAAGGCGGACGGAGCTCATTTGCTAGGTCATATTTGAAGCTTGTAAAGAGGACAGGGAAGGACGCTCGATTCAATCTATGCGTGCTCTCTTTTATGACTGTTCCGAAGGCGAAGATTATAGCCAGTGCGCCCACTTCAGTTTACCAACTGTGCTAATTGATTCACGCTGTGAAAATCTGCCTGTTAGCGAAACGTTTCTATACCGGAAAGGATCTGATCAAAGACCGATACGGGCGACTCTATCATCTGCCCAAATATTGGAGTGAGCAAGGCGCTGAGGTTGATGTGATCGCACTGGATTATCGCGATAAAAAGATTGAGCGGGTGCGGGAGAGCGATTGTCTGACATTTTCTTCGTATCCATCGAATGGTTTTAGCCTAGGGAAGGCGGCACATGACATACGATGGCAAGACTACGATGTAATCGTTGCTTCGGGGCATATCAATCTTGCCAGGCTCGCGCTTTTAATCGGCAAGACGTATCACCTCCGCAGCGTTTTTGACGTCTATGACTTTTATCCGGCTTTTATGGGGCCACTGCGTTATTTTTTCGACTATTACATGCGGTGGTTACTGCCAAAGTTTGATGGGGTAATGGTCGTCAGTCGTGCGTTAGAGGATTGGTGCGCTCAATTCTCTCGCTCTGTTTGCCGCGTGCCTAATGGCGTTGATCGCGATGTATTCGAGTCGCTTCCTATGTTGCAATCGAGGGAGCAGCTTGGCTTGGATCCAAAGGCTTACATTTTTGGCATTTTCGGGAGCTTAAGCAAGGAATTGGGCGGGAGTGAGGTCTTGGAAGCCTTTTCTCGATTTAGAAGTCAAAGACCAAGTTCTCAGCTGATTGCTGGTGGAACAGGGAGTCGATTTGTTGAGGGTGTGGACGGGGCTCGTAGTCTCGGGATGCTGGCTCAGTCTGGCTTAAAATACTGGGCGTCGGCTTGTGACTGTCTTCTGATCCCATATCGCGAAAGTATTCGGGTTAAATACTTGCAGTCGGCTCGACTTGCTGAGTATCTATCAATTGGTCGACCAATTGTAGTCACGAGAACCGGTGATGCGGCTACCTGGTTGCCCAGCAATTATGCTGGGTGGTGTGAGCCAAATGACGCTGCTTCCATGTTTGATGCGATGCTTTTGCAGGAACAGAAGAAAGAGTGTGTGCCTTTTCCGTCGAATTTGCTGTGGGAGGAACTAGGCGTACAGTCTTTCATTTTTATTGAATATACTCGCTTTAGAAAGTGCTCTAAGCGCTGAGCAAATGGTATGAAGGATTCTACGGTAGGTGGGGTAGATTATCCAGTAGATCATGTAAAGAGCAGACCAGTAATGGTTCGGGGCATGTGAATGGTGTATGCGTTTATCTTCTTCAAACCTTGCCTGTAGAGAAAGCCAATCTTTCCGTGAGCTGAGCCCCTCATCGCTCATGATTGAGAGAATTTCTTTGTGGCAAGAAACCGGTATTTTCTGGTAAAATGCTCTCATAAACCAATCATAATCCATCGCTATCTGATATGATTCATCATAAAGCCCAAGTTTATCAAATAAATTTCTATGGATAAAAGCACCTTGATGAGCAATCGTTCTTTTGAAACGTGATTTGAAGCACCAACCTCGACTTCTTACTACCTTCAACACTTCTGCCTTGGAACCGAAATCTACGCTATAGGCTACAACTTTCGCACAGTCCCCTAAATGGTGTGAAGCCATCTCTAGGCTTTTCGAAGATCTAAATTGATCATCAGCATGGAGAAAGAGGAGCCATTCACCTGTCGCCATTTTGATTCCCTTATTCATGGCTTCTGCGATGCCCGAGTCTGTTTCACTAATCCATTTTAATTGAGGTGCCACAGAAGAGTGTTGCTCCAAGGTTTTGCAGGTTTCATCCGTTGATTTGCCATCAATGACTATATGTTCATAATTTTCAAAAGTTTGATTTGAAACCGATCGGAGGCAATCACTAATGGTTTTATCAGCATTGTAGGATGCTGTGATGATGGAAACTAAAGGGTGTTCTTCCATGGTTCCAAATTGTTGGATCTTGGCCTTCGGCTCTACAGTAGAGATTTGTAGAGGTTCACGTATTCTTCGACTTGACGACCAAGGGTAAATTTATTTTCTACAGTAACTCGCGCGGCTTCTCGAAGCTTACTGGGGTCAGGGTGTTCCAAAACCCATGTGATACCTTCTGCCAGTGAAGCTGGGTCTTTAAGTATTACTAGACGGCCATTATGACTATCCATTATCATGTCCGGCATGCCTCCGGTATTGAAGGCGACGACTGGGGTGCCGCAAGCTAACGACTCTAAGACCGTATTAGGTAGATTGTCTTCCAGAGAGGGCGCCACAAAGACGTCGGCTGCTGCGTATGCCTTAGCCATCATGCCACGGTCCTTTACACGGCCAAGGTTGACGACCGGAAAGGGAAGGCCGCGTGGGATTTGCTCGCTTCCGGCAATGAGCAGCTTCAAGTCTGTGATACTGTCTCGGCCCGATTCGCTTAGTCGGGCTAGAGCCTCGCGCAACAGATCGAAACCTTTTCGAGGATCGCTAGTGGCATCCACGGCCGCGAAAAACAGGTAGCGACCGTTGGGGTCTATGCCAAGGTGCCGCCTACTTTCAATTCGGTCAGCAGCTTGAAAAGTTTCACAGTCGATTCCGTTGGGTATGACATGAATGGGCTGGTCTTTGAAAAGTGCGCTTTGCCCGGCCTTTTTAGCCATCCAGTGGGACGGGCAAACGACCGACAGGCGATCCGGTTGATACAGTGCCTTTTTCCGCTTCATGAGCTGGAAAGAGAGGTCTTTCAGTTTGGAGCTGCCCAGTGTGGGGCAGCTTCCGCAGTTTTCCCGATAGCGCTCGCAGTCGCCGGCGTAGTGGCAGCCTCCGGTGAAGGGCCACATGTCGTGAAAGGTCCAGACGACCGGACCCGGTATGTTTGAAAAAAGATGGAGGGGAAAAGCTCCAAAATTAATCCAATGGAAGTGGATTATATCGGCGGCTTGTTGCTGCAGCCATTGCTGGGAGAAGCTTGAGGTCCATGCCGGGCTGAACAGTGCGTTAAGGTTCCGATATAAAAGGCGGGGAAGATGAATTTCGGCATTCTTCAAAATCCGATAGGAGAGACGTGCATATAGAGATTCGGGACGGTAGACTCCGTCCGATGTCGACAGGCCGTTGTGTTCCCTTACAATCATCCTTGAGTCCAGCCCTTCCCGTCTGAGGCTGCGGTGTAAGGAAAGAGCGGCGGCGGCGGCCCCGCCTCTCTGGGCAGTTGTCGACAGGTGGAGGATGCGCGTTTTCTCCGAATGGAATGTCAGGTGAGTTTTTGCGGGAGCTTTCATTCGAGAGGGGCTTTGCGAAGCACTGCTGTAAGAGTGTGCCCTTTGAGCGCATTTTCAATGAAGCCATTTTGCGCGAGGCGGGCCATCACGGGTCGAAGAGCAGCTCGCTTAACCTTATAAGCAAATAGTTTCAACGGACTGAGATAAACATGTTGATTTTGGGCGATGGATAAAGGCAAAAACACTGCGCCAGAAAGGATCCGACTTGCAAACGAGGTATGTATCGCATCAACCATCTCAAAAATAAGCGCTTCGATCTCTAACCCAGCTTTTTCGGCTACGGCAGCTATCGTTTTTGCAGTCCATCGTGTTTGGTGGTGCGGTGGCATGTTCAAAATATTGTTGGGTGCGTAGCCGATGAAGCCCTCATCGTTGGGAACCGATAAAATGAATCGGCCCTCATCCCGCAATAATTCGGCAGCAGTTTTTATGAAAGTAATCGGAGCCGGGACGTGCTCAAGCACTTGAAAGGCGCAAACGACGTCAAATTGCCGCGGTCTGTGTTGGCTCAAATAATCCTCCGGCGTTGAAAGGATGGTGTTTCGACCCAGTTTTTTCGCTTTCTCAACAGAAGCTTCACTGATTTCCAGACCCAAGTAATGTCTCGCTTGAGCGAGCTCTGCGAAATCTCCCAGGCCACAACCAATCTCCAAAATTGACTTACCTGTGGTGTAGTGGGCGGCGGTTGCATATTCCCTCTTCCATTTCTGGTAGTACCCTTCAAATCGGGATAGGGCCTCGTAAAAAGGTCCGTCACCCAGCAGCACGGGAGTGAATGCACGAAGGCCGGTTTCCGAATCCTCGAGCAGGCGTAGGGTTTTCGTTCCAGGGGGAACCAATCGCCCGATGTCGATACCGTACTGTTTTTTGTATGCCCTCCAGAGCCATGGGACAGGTATCGCTGCAATTTCCTTTTTTTGCATCAGTGAGATGGAATTAGTGTTTTGAGAAATTGTTTTAAACGCCTCCGTGGGCCGGGAAGACGACTGAAGTATTGTTCTTGGACAAAGCGGTCCGCAACCTCATAGATTTTAATATTCGGTGGGTGCTGCAGGGGAAACTCGAGCGAATCTGCTTTGGCCGCCGGGTTTCCCGTGGTAGTTCCCGTCGTGTGAGTCGCGCGTGTGTCGAAACCGATATTGGCCACCAGATTCTTTTTGGGTAAGAGACTAACCAGCTCGTTTTTCCAGCAAGCAAAGGTCCACCGATAGTCCCAGCTATCTATGTGGTCACGAAAAGCGGAATTGAAATGATAATGCCAGTGGCGCCGAGATTTGCGAGAGCCTGCAATATGCATCAACTTTGAACTATTCCTAAATTCAGTCCATTGATGCATTGTGTGGTCATAGTGCTTCCAAGCTCGTCTCCATGTTGCCCAGCCCCAGATGTGATTCAGGCGGGAGGCATAGTAGCTCTTTTCCATCTTTTTAGCTCCAGGAAAAAACGTGTTTCCGCCGATGTGGCCGATTGAAGGATCTGCCCGGTAACGTTGCAGCAGTTCTTCACAAAAGCGGAAAAAACTGGGGTCTGGCAAACAATCATCCTCCAAGATGATGCCCTCCTCCTCCTGTTCGAAGAACCAGTCAATGGCGGAAGCGACCGCCCGGGCGCATCCAAGATTCTCCTGTAGAAAGCGCGTCTGTAAATGGCAGGCCCAGTCAGTGCCCTGTTCGACGACGGCGCGGGTACGTAAGACGTCGTTATAATCGCTAGCGTGTCTTCGCCGTGGTCCGTCGCAGGCGACGTAGAGGCGTTCAGGCCTTGCTTTACGGATGCTTTCGAGGACACGTTCAGTAGTATCCGGACGATTGAAAATCAGAAATAGGACGGCCGTATTCATGCAGGATGTCAATCTTGGAGGAACAAGCACTTCATTTCGCCTCTGACAGCCTAGAGGGGTTAGCTTTGTGCTTCAAAAAAGTTTCCAGTGGATGGAGACACATGTAGGCACCGTAAGCTTCGAGAAAACGGTCCTCCAAGCCCATGGATTTAAGCATCCCTTTAAGTATGCGAACCTGCATGGCTTGGTTGCTCATGCTGCGCACTGGCGAAGTTTTTATTTGCTGGTTGATCCACTCCAGATAGGCCAAGTCGAAGAACTCTTTCAATTGTGTGATGTCCAGCGGAGAGAGAGCAACGGCTCTGGTAGCGCGGTAGTTCAAAGTATTACTATGGGAAATGAAGCCGCGCCGGGACGGCATGTGGAGGCCTTCCATCTCGAAGAAATCTCGTTGCCAGCGGCGATCCTGTCGACGCTCTGCTGGCAGATTGAGAGTGCCGAGAGCGACGTCTGCGGAAAGGCATGGAGACCAAGCCGAACACCCGAGTGTTTCGGGTATCCTCAGCAAATAACTCATTAGAATCATTTTAAGACGCACCGGAGTCAGGGTTTGAAAGCGTGGATCTGTTAATCTTTTAATCCCTGAGTTCTTTGATTAATGCAAGCCATCGCAGCGGGCTGAGTGACTTGCCAAGCATTAATGCCGAGATTCGGGTTTTACTAAAAAAAAGCGGAGCTATGAGTGCTGTGGTGATTTGTGCACATAGGGTCGCTATGGCTGCTCCAGTTGGGCCATATCGAGGGATCAGAAAAAAGTTTAATAGTATGTTGGACGCCATAGCAATGAGAATGTAGTAGACCCCGATTTTTTGGAGATTTTCTGCGATCAACCACTTACTGCGGGCTACCCCCATACCAACAAAAATACCGGTCCAAGCGAGCAGGGCTAGTATAGGTCCGGCTTCGTGGTAAGATTCACCAAAGAGAAAATGGATCAGTGGAACCGAAAGTAGAGAAAGTACGGCAGCTACGGGGACGCAGACTGCTGTTGTAATCGTGTAGAGCTGCTGAGTTCTTAGCAAGTATTCGTCAGTGTTGCGTTCTCGAAGCTTGAGAACCTTTGGAAAGATCGAATTAACTAGTGCGACCGGAATGAAGAACCATGATTCGCTTAGGCGAATAGCCGCCGAGTAGATTCCAACGCTGGCGCTTCCAACCATCTGACCGAGCATGACTTGGTCAACTCTCATGTAAATGGCGATAGAAATGCTTGAGATCACAATGGGCCATGCGTCTTTAAGGAGAGACTTACCGGCGCTCAGGGTAAAGCGCCAGTCCAGAAGCCGGAAGCCCCGGGTCTGATAACGAAGTAGAAGTGCGGTAGCTGTGATGGCGGCTTCCGCAAACAGGACCCAGGCGAAGGCAATGAGTGGAGCCCCGTATAGGATGAGCCCTACCTTCACGAGACTGCTGGCCAGTAAAACGGCAGACTGGACCAGAACGGTGTGCTTGGCCTCGACCCTCGACTCGAACCAGATAAGCACTACGTCGGAAAATTTAAAAAGGAGGGATCCACCGAGGATGAGTGTGAGAGGTGCAACCATGGGATCCTGAAGATCGGTGAGTAGGAGGATGACGGTCAGTAGCAAATAGGCGCAAGAGCCAGCGAGCAGCTTCAGGAAACAGGCCGTGCCGAGGAGGCGATCAGAGTCTGAATTGGCTTTAATCAAATCACGTAAAAGGATTTGGTCGAGGCCGAGCGAAGCGAAAACAGTAAAGAAAGAAACGATAGCTAGTGCGAGATTGAGCCGACCAAAATCCTCAGTTCCGAGGTAGCGTGCCATCCAGACACTAACAAAGAGCCCAACTAGGATGCGAAACAGACGGTCAGCCAAGAGCCAATTGACGTTTGCCAGCATCGAGCGCCGGTCAGTTGAGTGAACGATGCCTGAAAAACTCTCAACGATTCGGTACCACATAAGAATTGGTAAGAAAGACGGGCGTACTATGAAGAAAGCCTTTTAGTGTATTGTTGAGCAGGTTGCGGACAACGCACAAGCCACCGTGGCAGACCATGTTCATTCCCGAGTTGATTTTCATCACATTAGTCCTTCTAGGGGAGCTTGTTC
>JAAAPI010000035.1 GCA_009908325.1 Verrucomicrobiota bacterium
AGCCTCCCGTCCATTCAGCAAGTTTTTCTGGGTCGAAGTTGGGCATCTTTAATTCTAATTCGTAGGGGCTTCACTTGCCGTGTCCGGCGTAGCTTTCAAGCGAAGCGGGATGAAGACCGCGGGTGCAATTTTAAGTCTGGGATAAGATTCATCCATCGGAGTTACTTTAGCTTGTTCCGCACCTAAAGGAGCGGACATACGTATGCAGCTTCCATTCCTGTCCGCCATAGCCCCAAGCGGTCAGCGGTTGGGGCGACGGCGGAAGGTAGCTGCCCCGCATCTAGAATTGCGCCCGAAGACCACAGGGTTGCAGGTTGGTTTATGGGCATTTAAATCCCCCGATAGAAAGGCTTCAATCTCACTTATTCAGTTCTTTCAGCCGAATGAGGTCGCGCGCGATGTTGCGGTCGTCGAAGGGGATCACGGTGCCATCAAATTCCTGATACGCTTCGTGCCCCTTGCCGGCGATGAGCAGGCAGTCGCCCGGCTCGGCGGCATCGAGGGCGAGCGAGATGGCGTGCTTGCGGTCGTTGACCCGCCGGGCTTTTTCGCTGCCCTCGGCTTGGCGCATGTCGGCGAAGATCTGGTCGAGGGATTCGGTGCGCGGGTTGTCGGCGGTGATGAAGATTTCGTCGGCACCTTTCAGAGCGGCATCCAGCATGAGCGCCCGTTTGCTGCGGTCGCGATCGCCGCCGCAGCCGAAAACCACCAGCAAGCGGCCAGGCGTGATCTCGCGCAGCATGCGGCAGGCATGCGTCAGCGCATCGTCGGTGTGGGCATAATCGACCAACACGTTGAAGGGCTGCCCTTCGTCGACGCGCTCCATCCGTCCGGGGACGCCAGGGAAGTTGGCGACGCGGGACAGGACCGACTCGATGCTGCGGCCTTTGGCCCGGGCGATCGCCAGCGCAGCCAGCAAATTACTCACGTTGTAGCGGCCGAGGAGCGGTGACACCACATGGGCCCGCCCTTCGGGCCAGATCAGATCAAACTCGGTGCGATCGGCGTGGAGCGATACATTTTCGGCGCGCACGTCGGCCTCAGTTTCGATCCCGAAGGTGGACAGCGCCATGCCGGGCTCCAGCTCATCCAAGAGTCGGCGACCGTAGGGGCAATCGAGATTGATCACGCCCGCGCGGGGTCGACGGCCCATCTCTCCGGTAAAGAGGCGCTTTTTGACCGAGTAGTAGGCCTCCATGGTCTTGTGGTAGTCGATGTGGTCCTGCGTCAGATTCAGAAAAGCGGCTACGTCGACATCGAGACCGTAGGTCCGCTTCTGGTCGATCCCGTGTGAGCTGACTTCCATGACAGCCTCTTCGCAGCCATTGGTCAGCATTTGCGCGAGCAGCGCGTAGACATCGACCGATTCCGGCGTGGTGCGGAAAGAGGGCAAGGTGCGTCGGCCCAGATCGTAGCGAATGGTGCCGAGCAGGCCGATTTGCTCCTGTCCGCCCAGGAGGTGCTGCGTGAGCATGGCGACGGTCGTCTTGCCATTGGTCCCGGTGATGCCGGAGATACTCAGGTCGGCATCGGGTGCTTCGTAGAAACGCCGCGAAACCAGCGCGAGCGTGGCCCGCACGTCCGCGACCTGGATGTAGTCGATAGGGAAATGCGCCCCAAGATTTTCCTCGGTGACGATGGCAACGGCCCCGCGGTCGACAGCTTCTTCGACGAAGAGATTACCGTCGGTGCGCAGGCCACCTATGGCGAAAAACAAGGCACCGGGAACGACGCGACGGCTGTCCGTGATCAGACAGGAAACGCCCGCGTCCTGACGCAGCTGGCGGCGCTGGGTATCGAGTTGATCGAATAATTGGCTGACACGTGGGTTCATAGGTGCGCGTAGACCGCTCGCGGCGGATGTTTGTTCAACACGGCGTGCGTAAGCTTGGCGGGAACTGGCTGCGGAGAGCAGCGTGCTAATTTGAAATTCGGCGAGACCGATCATTGGAAGGTGTATTAAAATCAACGAAGGAGGCATCCGAACGAGCCGGACGGCGGGTGCCGCGACCGAGCCGCCGTAGCCGACGCCCGGCCCCTGCGGCTCATCGACCACGACCGTCACAACGAGCGCCGGATTCTCGGCGGGGAAAAATCCGCTGAAGGTGGCCACGTGGTGTTGGTGGGAGTAGCGGCCGCCGACGAGCTTTTGGGTGGTGCCGGTCTTGCCGGCCACGTCGTAGTTTTCGATGGCGGCCCGGCGTGCGGTGCCATCGACCCCGACGACATCGGCGAGCATCATGGCAACGATGTGCGCCGTCTCCGTCGAAATGACACGGCGTTTGGCTTTCGGGCGGAGGCGCACCACGTCATTGCCGCTGTTATCGAAGACGCGCTTGGCTAACATCGGCTTCATCAGCACGCCCTTATTGGCGATCACGGACATGGCGGAATGCACCTGCATGGGCGTGGCGCTTACCGCGTGCCCCATGGGCATGCGGGTGATGGTCAGGCCATCCCAGTTGCGGGGCCGGTGGAGGGTTCCCCGTATCTCACCGCCGAGATCGCAGCCGGTCCGTTCTCCGAAACCGAAACGGGCTGCGTAATTATAGAGACGGTCCTCCCCCAGCATGAGCCCGAGATGCGCTGCACCACGATTACTCGACTTGACCACGATATCGTGCATCGAAAGCTCGTCGTAGGTGCGGTGATCGTCTGGCAGCGAAAGCGTGCGCCCGCGGTAACTGACCCGCTTCACGCCGGTCTGGAAGACGTCTTGTGGGTGCACGATCCCTTCATTGAGCGCGGCGGCGGCGGGCACGATTTTAAAGGTCGAGCCGGGCTCGAAGGCATCGGTCAGCGCACGGTTCCGTTGGTTGGCGATGGGGTATTTCTCGGTATTGTAAAACTCGTTGGGATCGTAGCTCGGGTAGTTCGCCATGGCCAGAACGGCCCCGGTATTCGGTTGGCTGACGATGATGCTGATTCCTTTGGGATTGAATTCTCCGGCGAGTCGCTGGATTTCGGCCTCAACGAGGTGTTGGACCATTTGATCAATCGTCAGTTCGATATTCAGCCCGTCGGAGGGATCGACCTCACGCTCGCGGAAACGGGCCACCTCGTGCCGACGGCCATCGCGTTCGGTCTCGCGCCAGCCGTCCTGGCCGCGCAAATAGTAATCGAAGTGGCGCTCGATACCGGTGACCGGCGTTTCTTCTTTATTCACATAGCCGAGCACATGCGCCGCCAGTTGTCCGGACGGATAGGCCCGGCTGTGGCTTTGGTTGCCATAAACCGCGCGGATGCCGAGTGCTTTGACCGCCTCGTGGGTCGCTTCGTCCGCCCCTTTGGCCAAAACAGCCCAGCGGACCAGCTGCACGGCCTGCCCGTCGACCACGGACTTACGGACCTTGCGGTCGATCGCGGCTTCAATGTCCGCCAGGGGCACACCGAGGATCGCGGCAAGCTGCGGCAGCTTTTCCCGGTCACGCCCACGGAAGGTTTGCGGATCGAGACCGATGTTATAGCTGGTCCGTGTCGTGGCCAGCAGGTTGCCCCGGGTATCCACGATATTGCCACGGCGGGCTTCCACCACGCTGACCATCTTGCGGTTGCCATCGACATGCGCGCGCAGCGCCTCCTGATTCCAAACATGGAGATAGAACAACCGACCCAGCAGGACACAGAAAGCCGCAGTCACCGCAAAGGTGACAAGCGCCGAACGTCCTCTGGATACAAATGCTTTACTCATGGAAAACAACTATTGCGCTGTGTTGCTATCAAGCAGTGCGAGATCGGTGGAAACTTCGTAGGGCTGGCTTACCGCATAGCTGCGTCCGCTCGGCAGCTGACGTTCCTCCACCCAGACAACCTGATTCTCCATGGACGGACGCAGCTTACCCGCGACCTTTCCCTGCAGGACAACCGGCTGGTGTTGGGTGGCGATCCGCTCGTCGAGGAAGCGGAGTTTGCGCAGGGTCTCGGAAAGCTGCGCCTCGAGCTTTTGACTGCTCTCAGCCGTGCGCGTGATCTGCTGCTGCATCCAGACGATGGAGAACGCGCTCACCACGGTCACGGCCACCATGGCGAGAATCAGGGCAATCATGTGCCGGCGGGTTTTGGAGGAAATTTGTTGCATAAGGTGCCTTAGGTTTGGGGGAGTTTTTGCAGGGCGCGGAGGCGTGCGCTGCGGCTGCGGGGGTTTGCGGCGATTTCAGCTTCGCCGGGACTGATGGGACGGGTGGATATCATCGTGGCACGCACTTCGCGCTCGTCCTGCGTGCGGTTGTCGCGGGCGTGCTCGGGGCGGCCCGCCATTTTTCGACAGAAGCGCTTCACGATGCGGTCTTCGAGGGAGTGGAAGCTGATGGCTGCGAGGACACCCCCCGGCAGGAGGCGATCAAACGCCGCCGGAAGGCCGCGCTCGATCGCGCTCAACTCACCGTTCAACTCGACCCGAATGCCTTGAAACGTGCGTGTCGCCGGGTGCACCGCCTTTCGCCCCGGCGGGGTCGGGCCGACGGCCTCAACAATCAACTCGGCCAGACTTTGCGTGCGCTGCAGCACACCGGTGCCCCGCGCCGCGATGATGGCTTTGACCACCCGCCGCCAGCGCGACTCTTCGCCGTAGTTGCGCACCGCCCGGACAAGGGCTGCCTCGTCCGCTGTCTCCAGAAACTCAGCCGCCGGGATTCCCTCATCGGGATTCATCCGCATGTCGACTGGCGCATCGTAGCGAAAGGAAAAACCGCGGTCCTCCGTATCCAACTGAAATGACGACAGACCGAAGTCAAAAAACACACCGTGGAAATCCCCTTCTTCGAAGTCTTCCAAATCTCCGAAATTACGCTGGTAGAAACGAAAGCGCTCGCCGAACTCAGCCCGCAGGGCCTCGGCCCGGGGCTTTGCCGCCGGGTCACGGTCCACTGCAACCACACTCACCTGCTCCGCCGACTCCAAGAGCGCCCGCGTATGTCCGCCCCCGCCAAAAGTCCCGTCAAGGATTCTCATCGGCCCGCCGCCTGTGCCTGGCGCAAACAGTTCCAGCGTCTCGGCCAGCAAGACGGGAACATGACCACTCGCAGTGGCGGCGGTGGCTGAATCATCGGTCGAAGAAAACATGAATCCAGTGTTTGAGGAGCGACGGTTTGTTTTGGGTTTTGAGGGTGGCCCGCTCCCGGCGCTGCAGGGCGTCGCGGAGGGTGGTGTTTGGATGAAAGGGACTGCTGGGGGGTGTGGTATACGTCCAGGAACTGCGGGTCTCGCGTTTCGGGTGGGTGATGTAGCCCGATGTGCGAAAATTTTCCCGGGCGATGCGTTCGAAGACTTTGCTCATAAGCGTGGCGGATTGGTTGGGTTAAAAGCCGAAGTCCTTCGCGATGTCGGCGAGGTCGTCGATATTCGCCTCGTCCTGCGTTAGTTCGTCGTAAAATGCCTCGTCGTAGATCATGAATTTTGAGGCCTCACCGAGCAGCACGACCGACTTTTTCAGTCCCGCATATTGGATCAGCTTATCGTTGAGATTGATGCGCCCCTGCTTGTCGCAGGAAAAATTGTGCGCCGTGGCCATGATCCGGCGAATCGCCCGTTGGCCCTTTTGATCGCCCATGCTGATTTGCGAGAAACGCTCGTAGAGCTGGTCGATCATTTTCGGCGGATAAACCGTGACCGAACGCTCCGTCAAACTGGCCAGCGCCAGAAAATTGTTGGCCTCCGAGTCGAGCTCGGGACGCCAATGCGAAGGGATGGTGAGGCGACCCTTGTCGTCCACGCTGTGGCGATACTCGCCAAAAAATTTCCCTGTGTTTAAACCACCCATGTCATCCCGTTGGAACCATTTCACTCCATATCGTCCCACTTCGCCCCACCCGTCAAGGTTTTTCTTCTTCACATTTTCAGGAAAATGTTGTGAATAAGTGTTTTAAGACATCCTTGAAATAACCCACATTGACCTTTACATATCAACATATCATTATATTTTGATACGTTCATGAAAGACGAATCCCTCCAGCACCGCTTTGCCTCGGACGAGCCGATTTTTTCCATTGAGTTCTTTCCGCCCAAGTCGGAAGCCGCCGCCAAACAGCTCCTGCGCACAGCGGAGGAAATGCAGGCCTTCGACCCCGACTTCGTGTCGATCACTTACGGTGCAGGTGGCAGCACGCGCAGCCGCACGCTCAAATATGCCCGCCAGCTCTACGAAGACTACAACTACACGGTCATGCCGCACCTCACCTGTGTGGGCCATTCGCGGGATGAGTTGATCGGCATCGTGCGCGATTTCAAGGAAGCGGGCCTGCGCCAAATCATGGCGCTGCGTGGCGATCCGCCCAAGGGCGAAACCGACTTTAAAGCCCACCCGGATGGCCTCCACTACGCCAACGAACTGGTCGAATTAATTCGGGAGTATTTTACCGACTGCGCGATCGGTGTGGGGGGCTACCCGGAAAAGCACCTGGAAGCACCCTCCTTCGAAGTCGATTTGCTCAACCTAAAGCGCAAGGTCGATGCCGGGGCGCACTTCATCACCACCCAGCTCTTTTTCGACAACAGTTGCTACTTCGCCTTTGTCGAAGCGGCCCGCGAAATCGGGATAAACGTGCCCATCCTCCCCGGCCTGATGATGACGTCCAGCCTGCCGCAAGCCCAACGATTTTGCGAAATGGGCGGCAGCTTTCTCCCCCCCGAGCTGGCGGATGCGCTCGAAACAGCCGGCGAGGACAAAGAAAAAGGCACCGAGATCGGGCTGGAATGGTCCTTCCAGCAAGCACGCGAATTGCTTGAAAAAGGTGCCCCGGGGCTGCATCTTTACATTCTCAATCGCACCAAGCCAGCCGCCACGCTCATGCAACGCCTCAAGTCGGCTGGTTTCTACACGGCATGAAACCGAAGGACATCCAACTCATCGGCCAGGAGCTCGCCATTGTCTGGGAGGACGGCAGCGAGAGCTACTTCCCCGCAGAATTTCTCCGCAAGCACTCACCCAGCGCGCAAAACATCGGAGAGAAGGACATTTTTGGCCAGCAATACGGCGGTAGCGGTCCGAAAGAATTCCCCGGCGTGACCATCAAAGGCTGGGAGCTCCAGGGAAACTACGCCATCCGCCCCCTCTTCAGTGACGGCCACGGCAGCGGCCTCTACAGCTGGGATTTCCTGAAGAAGCTGGAAGCAGAGCTGCCAAGCGATTGATCGGCCACGTATCCCAGCTCCTTTCCCTGTCCGCCGTAGCTTCAGCACCCATTGTGCCGAAAGCGAAGGCGGAAGGTGCGGGGTCGACTGGTCAGGCACATCAGACCAGATCTAGCGACACCGTGCGGCCAGCTTCCGCCGTCGCCCCCAGCCCTCGGTCTGGTGGCTATGGCGGACGAGAGTGCAAGTAGGGAGATGGGTTTATCCCGCGATTCAACCCAGCTCGAAGACCAGTCCATACCGACTCCTGGCGTAAATCCAGTCGCTACAGGATTATTGCGGGTCTGGAGCGGGCATAGCGGAGTGGAGACCCGAATGTTGCTAAGTTAAGGACCCAGCGTCACGTAATCGTAATCTTCTCGGCATCGATCGATTACGATTAGGATTACGATAAAGATTAGGAGTGAGATCACGCCTGAATCCGCCATTCGAGTGGGGACCCCTTATCCCACGATTCGGCGGCATTCCGCTGTGACAAGTGGCAAGTGTGACAGACCGGTGACATAGTTTGTCGATTACGTAATAACTTTGACTCCAGATTTAATTCGCTCTACCCCTACCAAGCGATCCCAACTCAATCGCTATGAAAAAGACCACCCTCTCCTACAAAACGATTTTCCTCTCCGACGTCCACTTAGGCACTGAGGATTGTAAGATCGACGAGGTAAATCACTTTCTCAAACACACCCATTGCGAAAAACTGGTGCTTAATGGCGACATCATTGACGGCTGGAGCCTGGCGCGCCGCGGCGGTTGGAATGAAAAGCACACACGCTTCGTTCGGCTTGTCTTGAAAAAAATCGAGAAGCAGGACACGGACGTCATCTACCTTCGCGGGAACCACGATGATGTGCTGACCCGCTTCCTCCCGCTCTTTTTGGGTAAACTGCGGATCGTCAACGAGCACATCCACGACAACCCGCGCGGCAACTATCTGGTCGTGCATGGCGACGGCTTTGACGCCGTCACCATGAATCACAAGTGGCTGGCCGTCCTCGGCGATATCGGCTACCAAACGCTGCTTCGCTTGAACCGCTTCTACAACAAATATCGGTCCTGGCGCGGCAAAGAGTATTTTTCGCTGAGCAAGGCCATCAAATCCCGGGTCAAGTCCGCCGTCAGCTTTGTCGGGAAGTATGAGGAGCAACTGCAAAGCTTTGCCGACAAGCGCAAATGCTGTGGTATCATTTGCGGACACATTCATACCCCGGACGATAAAATGGTGGGCGAGATCCACTACCTAAACTCCGGTGACTGGGTCGAATCACTCAGCGCACTGGTTGAATACGACGACGGACGCTTCGAAATCTTCGACTACAAGGAATTTTGCCAGCGTCTTGAGGAAAAGCAGCGCCTCAAGCAGCTGAAAAAACTGGCCAAAGGCGAAGCCGATCTCGAACCGGTCGACGAGGGCGAAGTGGATGTAGCGGATTTTCCTCTAGGCAAACAAGCCCAAGCAGAGTAGCGCTCCCGTGGCGTGTCCGCCTGAAAAAAACTAAACTATGGCACGAAATCTGCCTTCTGGTATCGAACAAGATACGGGGTACCTTTTGGTCGGTTTTTTTTGACAGCCGCCTACCCCGCCCTAGTTCTAACGCCGATGCAGTTTCCGACATCCATCTTAATCGCATTTTCGCTGGCCGCATTGGCCCCGTTCCTCGTCAAACTGCTGGGTGATCGGGCGAAATGGATCATGGCTGCCGGGCCGTTTGCTTGCTTGTTGATTTTTGCTCGGGAATTTCAACGCGGGACGTCCGGTCTGGGTGTCGACCCTAACGTTGTCACCTGGTCCTGGGTGCCCAGTCTGGACGTTAACCTGGGCTTCTTTCTCGATGGGTTCGGGTTGCTTTTTGCGCTTCTTATTTCGGCCGTGGGCACGATGGTTTTTCTCTATGCGG
Organism: Verrucomicrobiota bacterium; assembly: GCA_009908325.1. Taxonomy (GTDB): domain Bacteria; phylum Verrucomicrobiota; class Verrucomicrobiia; order Opitutales; family Coraliomargaritaceae; genus Thalassobacterium. Next base: position 9,027 of record JAAAPI010000035.1, read on the forward strand.
GCGGCTACCTGGCCGACAGTCCCAAGCTGGGTCGATTCTACGGGTGGATTGGGCTCTTTTTCGGCTCGATGCTCGGGATCGTCCTCTCCGACAACATTCTGGTCATGTTCATCTTCTGGGAGCTGACCAGCATCTCGTCGTTTATGTTGATCGGTCATTATCATGAGGACGGGTATGCGCGTAAATGCGCGCGTCAGGCGCTCGTGGTCACCGTTTCGGGCGGGCTCGTCCTTATGGCGGGTCTCATCCTGCTGGGGCTCGCTGCAGGTTCCTGGCAGTTTTCCGAAATTCTGGCTGGCCCCTCCTTGGCCGGGCATGCCGCTTACCCCGCCATCCTCACGCTCGTCGCGATTGGCGCATTTACCAAATCGGCGCAGTTCCCCTTTCACTTTTGGTTGCCCAACGCCATGGCCGGGCCAGCCCCGGTCAGCGCACTGCTGCACTCAGCGACCATGGTCAAGGCAGGCGTTTTTTTGCTGGGGCGGCTCAATCCGACGTTGGGGGGCACAGACGCCTGGTTCTTTCTGCTTACCTCGGTCGGCAGCATCACTATGCTGTGGAATGCCTTGCTCGCCCTACGGCAGGATGACCTGAAGAAGATCTTGGCCTATTCCACCACCAGCGTCCTGGGCGCATTAGTCATGCTCATCGGCATCGGCGATTCACAGGCGATTCAAGCGGCTATGGTGCTTCTGCTGGCGCACGGCCTCTACAAGGGCGCGCTTTTCATGGCGGCCGGTGCCATCGACCATGAGAGCGGCGAGCGCCGTGTCGACTTCCTCGGGGGCCTCTCGAAATTGATGCCGTTTACCTTCGTTGCCGCCGCGCTGGCCGCCTTCTCCAATGCCGGCTTTCCGCCCATGCTAGGCTTCATCGCCAAAGAGTATCTTTACAAAGCCAAAATCGCCCATCCGGATTTCCTGCTGCCGCTGCTGGCGATGACGCTGATCGCCAATATGTGTCTTTTCGCGGTGGCTTGGCTGGTGGGCTTCCGTCCCTTTCTGGGTCAGAAGAAAGAAACCCCGAAGACCGCTCATGAGGCACCCTGGGCGATGCGGATTGGCCCGCTTCTGCTTGCCTTGGCCGGGCTTGTCTTTGGCCTGAATCCTGGCCTTATTGACCAGGCACTCATTGCGCCCGCCAAAAGCGCCGTGATGGGCGCTTCGTTTGATGTCGAACTCAAGCTCTACTCTGGCATCAACCTCCCATTAGCCCTGAGTGCGGTGACTCTACTGGGCGGCATCGCCATGATCCGCCTCTACCCTTGGTGGCGTGCCGTCAAGTTGCCCATTCCAGTCGCCGAGGAGGTGTTTGAGCGCCTCCTCGCCGCAATACTTAATCTTGCCGATCGCCTCACAAACGTGACGCAAAACGGACGTCTGCATCGCTACGTGGGTGTCATTGTGCTGACCCTCTCGGGCTTCTTTGCGCTGTCCCTGTGGCGGAGCGGCAGCGAACTCGGGATATCCCGTATCACAGAGGCCCACTTGCACGAGTGGATCCTCGTCATTGCCATCTGTGCCAGTGCAGTGATGACCACCCTGGCCAAGTCACGCATCGTCGCTCTGCTTTGTGCCGGAGGTGCCGGTTTAGGCGTTGCGCTGGTCTTCGCCTTCTACAGCGCACCCGACCTGGCGCTGACCCAGCTCTTGATTGAGACATTGACGGTCATTCTCTTTGCCCTCGCCCTTCATCGGCTTCCCGCATTCAAACGCTACGCCTCGAGATCCAAGCGCTCGGGCGACATTCTACTCGCCGGTTTCTTTGGCCTCATCATGACGGCGCTGACCCTCATCGCTTCCCACACCCAGGCACCCTCCCATGTGGCTGACTTCTTCCGGGAAGCCAGCCTGCCGGAGGGTAAGGGCCGCAACGTCGTCAACGTCATCCTCGTCGATTTCCGGGCGCTTGATACCTTTGGGGAAATTATTGTTCTGGGCGTCGGCGTGCTCGCCATCCTCGTCATGCTCCGTTCCGACAAACCGACTCAGTCAAAGCAAAATGAAACCTGACCCCCGATCAAAAATCCTTCAGGTCACGGTGGACTGGTTGCAGCCGCTGCTGCTGCTCTTTTCACTTTTCCTCTTGCTGCGCGGCCACAACGCACCGGGCGGAGGATTTAGCGGCGGCCTTGTCGCGGGCGCTGCCTTCATCCTGTCTGCGCTGGCCCGGGGCACCAATCACGTCCGCCAACAAATGCCCTGCTCGGCTGAGACCCTCGTGCGTGCCGGACTCTTTCTTGCACTCACTGCGGCTCTGCTTCCCATTTTCTTCGGTAAGGCCGTCTTTGCCGCGCTTTGGATCGAGCCCAAAATTCCAGTCATCGGGACGGCGGGTTCGTTTCTTCTTTTCGACCTCGGTGTTTACCTGCTCGTTATGGGTTTTGTTCTGGGCGTCCTTATTCAAATGGCGCGTAACGTGCACCAACATCAGCCCGAATCGCGCGTCGATACCGATGCCTCCCTCCCTGAAAACAATTCCGCAAGCGGCCCCGCCGCCTCGCAAAAGTCATGACGGTTCTGCTTTCCATTGTTACCGGCGTTCTGTTCGCCACGGGGCTTTACATGATGCTCCGGCGTTCCATCACCAAGCTATTGCTCGGCCTGCTGCTTTTGGCAAATGCGGCCAACTTGCTCATCTTCGTTGCATCCGGCCCTGTTAAAGGCAGCTCCCCGCTCGTTGCGGAAGGAGCCCTTGCACTCGAACGCAGCTCGGCAGATCCCCTGCCACAAGCCCTCATTCTCACCGCGATCGTTATCGGATTTGGCGTTCTGGCCTTCGCGGTGATTCTCTTTAGCCGTGTCTACGCACACACCGGATCGGACGATTCCGAAGAACTCATCCAAACCGAAAAATGAGTCACTGGATACCGATCGTCCTCTTTAGCCCACTCATCACAGGGCTTCTTTGCCTTGCTCTGCCCGACCGCGGCCAGCTCCGCGCCTGGGTTGGCCTGGGAGGAGCGACAGCCCTGCTCTTCGCAGCTATCGGTCTTTTGGTCGAAACCGCCGGTGGTTCCATTGCCCACTACCACTTCGGAGCATGGCCGCCCCCTTTCGCTATTTCCTATGCGGCCGACATTTTCTCTGCGCTCATGGTGCTGGTCTCGGCGGTTGTCACGGTCGGCACCGCAGTTTTTGCGTTTATGGACGACGATACGGCAGCGTCAAAA
>JAAAPI010000404.1 GCA_009908325.1 Verrucomicrobiota bacterium
CGAGAGTTCAACGCTCGCTTCGGATGCTGTTGAGAGGGCAGGAATATCGGTGATCTGCAACGACAGAGTTGTTCTTGTTTCGGATCGTACTGCGAAAACTGGTTGGGGTCTGGGAAGTGTCCCTCGATACCACCCCCAGTTTCGCGCAATTGCTGGCGTTGTAATCTTCACGGCTGCCACAGCGGCAAAACTGCCGATTTCTACGACAAAGCGGGATTTAGACACTGACTCAGATGTCTACGTGCGCGCTCTCAACGCGGTCAGCGAAGGAATCGCTACATTCACTTCGTTTACGAACAAGTGGAAAGGCAAGGAGCGGGAGACAGACAAGCTCATTGAGCAGGTCGAGAGGGTCGAGGCCACAAGCATATCGTTGGCGGCAGAACATGGAATTTCAGCACGTGGGCAAGGAGGTGGGGCTAGAAAATATGTCCCTAACTTACCTCGACCCCAGAAAGAGCGCACCACTCGAAGGATCGCATTCTCCAAAGATATTGGAGAGATTCACACGGTTTCCAAGCATCTTTTTGGTGACGCTAACGTGGCACCGGGAGACGTTGGTTCGGCATGTTTTGATTGGATTTTGAAGAGTTCAAAAGAATGAGCGCTGCAGGTTTGCCTTATCGTCTTCGACCGAACAAGTTTGTCGACCGGGAGTTGTTTTTGGATATCATTTCAAGGGTCGTCAGCGCGCGAGGCCCAAGAGACTATGCATATATCTCAATGGGTGGCGCTCATCTGGTTGACCATTTTGGAGTCTTTCGTCGCACAGGGATCGAAAAACTCTACGCATTTGATGAAGACAACAACACGGTCGAACGTCAGAAAGCAAACAAGCCCTTTGATCAGGTAGAATGTAAGTGCCACGGCAGCGATGAACTTGCGGGCCGATATGAGCAGATTCTAAACGACCTTGGCGCTGAAAAAGCTGTGATTTGGCTCGACTATACGCGACCGAGACAACGGCTATCGCAACTTCAAGAAGTGGAGAGCCTTGCCAAAAAGCTCTTACCTGGGGATGTGCTTCGAGTAACGATAAATGCTGATACAGAAGGTCTGAGGAAACTTAAGGCGCAGCTGCCGAACGGCCTAGATTTTGCAACTCCGAATGAAGAGTGGGCAGCTCTACTTCGTCAACAACTTGGGGAATTTGTTCCCGCTGACCTGAATGGATTTACAGCTACTTCATTTCCAGGTGCTTTGGCTCGCTGTGTAGAGGCAGCCATATCTTCCGGACTTGCCCAAGGAGAGGAAGGGGTGACTGCACTGCCGCTTCTGAGCACCAGCTATCAGGACACTTCTCGAATGCTATCAGTTACTGTCCTAATCTGCTCAAGGGACGAAGAAGCGGCTACGCCTCCGCATTGGGATTTTCTGCCTAATGGGTGGAACGAAGTCATAAACATTGACGCGCCCGATCTATCGTTGCGTGAAAAAGGGAAACTCGACAGCATTCTGCATATGGGATCAAAGAACGCCGCCGACACGCTTGGTTTTTTTCTTGGGGACAGTCGGGAAAAAAGCGAGGCAACGATCAAGAGCTATACGACCTTTCGACGCTATTATCCCTCTTTTTTTAATATCGAAGCTTAAGCACGCCGCACCGTCCGTTCGCTCACCTTGAATAATCGGGCGATCTCTGAGATTGCTCGTTGTTCAACATCGCGCATCCTGCGGACCTCGGCCTTCTGGGCGGCAGTGAGGGCAGGGGGGCGGCCACCTATCCGCCCCCTCTTGCGCGCTGATACAAGACCTTCCTTGGTTCGTTCCGAGATCCGTTCCCGCTCGAACTGGGCAATAGAGGCAAAAACATGGAACACAAGACGACCCGCTGGCGTCGTCGTATCGATGTCCTCGGCTAAGGATCGGAAACCGGCCCCGCGCGCGCGGATCGTTTCCACGATTTCCAGAAGGTCTTTTAGAGATCGCGCCAGACGGTCATACTTGGTCGCAACCACAACGTCGCCGTCGCGGAGCTGCTCCAGCATCTTATCCAGCTCCGGGCGGGCACGCCTCGATCCGCTAATCTTATCTGCGAAGACCTTCTCGGCACCGGCTGCCGAAAGGGCATCCGTCTGCGAATCCAAGTTCTGGTCGTCAGTGCTGACGCGGGCGTATCCTATGATCATGCTTCACTGTGACAAAAACCTGCCAAAACTGCAAAGATTTTGCCGGGGGTTTTTGTCCCAGCTAAACAGTTGATCTTGGGTGGGGTGGAGTGCTCTGCCAAAAACGACCGTTTTTGCAGTGCTATCAGTGACCACTTCTCACAAATCTTGAAATGTGGTAATTTCCCACATATATGTGGTTGACGGTTCTTTGGACCGTGGCTGAGCGGTCAGGGTGCAAGACACTGAAGCTGACGGAGGTAGGTGCTCAGCGGGGCGAAGCGTGAACGCTTTTGGTTTTACGTAGGTAAGCGAGGAACTGTCGAATGGCTAAGCTGAAGATTGCTATCGACAACGACATCGCCTTTGCCATCTTCTCCGCCGAATTAACGACCAGCAAATGCGCTGTGGAGTTTCAAGCCGGATGGAAGAAGCCGCGGCAAGGTGGTGGCGCTTCCGCGCTGCCCGCGCCGGATGTTTATGACCTTCCGTCAGATCAGCACACAGAAATGAGTTCTGATCCTGATCCGGATGGTGATGACTAGTAAATCGGGCGGGGGCTAACCAAAGGCTTTCGGGAAAGGAACTGACCATGGCACGGAAAAATTTTCACCCCCACGTGGGGACTGGGCGTCGGGACACGGAACTGCACCGGAAGTCTTTGGGGCGTCTGGCGCAAAGGGCAAAAGCCCTGCGGACTATGTGGGCTGGGCGGCGCTTGCGTCCGTTCAGCGTGCATGGCGATCATGCAGGCCGTTCAGCGAGCCTCGTTACCATGAAGAATGGAGGTAGCCTTGATATGGCATCTCAATTGAAGAAGGCACAGCCGTCTCTCGTAAAGGATGGAAATCCGTCCCGTAAGGCGTCGGACGGCTCTGCGACCAAATCATTGCATCTGGTGTTGGACAAACCGTCCTATGCTAGGTTGGTTTGGCTGCAGGGTGCCTTGCGGGCCGCGTCTTTCGTGGAGGTTCTTCGTAGGGCTCTTGACGCCTACGAAATCTTCGATCCGGAAGGCTTGGCTATGGAGGATGGCGTCGATACTGACCGCGCCAAATCTCCGGCGACCAAAGCGGACGTCAAACATCTGTACATCGACATTTCGCCTGAAATGAAGAAGCAGTTGGATGATGAGAAATCTGCCCACGGTCGGGCATACAAAGTGACGATCAATCGCGCTTTGTGTGTCCTCACACAACTAGTCAGGAACCGCACCAAGCTTGTGGAAGCTGTGAAGAAAGGAGGTGAGAATGCTGATGAAGATTATGATCACACGCTGGATGATGCACATCCAGAACTTCTGGCTTCACTGTAAAATGGTGTTATGGGCGCGACCACGCGCAAGCGCCAATACAAGCTAAGTGCTGAAGTTGAGCCTCTCGGTGTACTCCACCGAGAGGCTTTTTTTATGGAACTTTGTAGCATGCCTCATCAGGAATAGCGTCTAAGGCATGATTACTGACCATCGTGCCAAAACCTGAGACCGTAAGAAGTTCCGCTGAAAGAGCTCTCCTTGCGAACCCAATCAGATGTCCTCTCCGAACATCAGGTTTCGACTCTACAAAATCTCGCAGCGCAAAAAGAGCACGTTTATTTTGGTAGATGAGCCGTTGTGCTTCAGGAGAATTTCCACGAACGGAACCCGCCTTTGCATCGGCGACCAGTTGCTCAACCTCATCAGTGCGAATCCAAGAAACCGTCTCTTCACCAACTTTCAGGCTTCCACCTGTCGGTTGAATGCAAACCAGTTTGGTTGCATCAATGGTTGCCGCTAAATCAACGGCAAACTCAACTGGATCAACTTCCTCAACACTACCGTTCTCACGCATAAACATAGGCGACCAGATGAAGATCGAGCTTTTTTGACAAACGGCCCTGAATTTTGATGAGATCGCATCCACATTCGTCCCATCATCTGCAATCATGACAGGATGGGTATACAGCGCGTCCAATCCTGCCTTCGACAACGCCTCACTTAACCGTGCCGACGCATGATGAATACACCGATGCGACCATAGAACCTGCTCTTGAGAACTCCAATCGTCATTGGGTCCACTCTCATCGAACGGAAACTCCCCAACAACCAAATGGACTTCAGCTCCGATCTTACTAACAACTCTAACCAAGTCACGGGCCAAAGCGGCAAGGTCCTGTTCTCCAATAGCTTGGTTGACCTGCAAGACCATTTTTGCCCCAGAAAAGCTCACTGCATAGCTGTCGGCAAACTGGTCCAGTTCATCCATCAACTCTGATGTGCTGATGCTCCGAGTTAGCATGTTTTCACTCCCTGAACGACCAAGCTGTGTGCAAGGCCAGGCAAACGCGACAGAAGAACCTGCTCGAACAGCATGGTCCGCTTTACGGACGCAAAACCAAGCTTCAGTGCCCGGGCAGACACCTTGGCCGAATTGAGCTCGAAAACCGCGTTCAACCCTGACACACTGACCTCATCAAAATCCTCGAAAACGGATTTAACGCGGCTTGGTGTGTAGAAATGTGCAGGCGACGAGATCTCTTGGCCTCCAGAGTTCCGGATTGAGTATTCTCCCACACTCGGCACTCCGCCCGAGGACAGAGTCCTTTGGAAATCAAAAAGATTCCGCATCGAAAACCGAGAATAGGTCATTATCAGAATACGTCCCCCAGGTGCACAAACGCGCCACATCTCTTTCCCAGCCTCGGTTGGATTGGGCACGTGTGAAAAGGACCCGAAGAGCGAGATCACGCAATCAAAGCTATCCTCTGGATACATCGACAGGTCGGTCATATCGCCGATCAAGAAAGATGAATCTGAAACGTTCCGGTGCTTCTGACGAGCGCACGCAATCATCCGCTCCGAAAGATCGAGCCCATTGTAGTGCAGACCTTGGACACCCTGGCCAAGGAGTGACCGACCAAGGCCTGTACCACATCCAAGATCAAGAATACGGTCACCGGACTGTACAATTTCGGAAAGACGGTCAGCGATAATCGAGTTTTCAACCTGACTAAACACGTCTCCGTAGAGACTGTCGTAATCCATGGCAATCGCATCATAGTATTCTGCGACCCGGTTTTTCGGCATCGCCACTGCAGTCGCGGACGGCCACACGCCTTCAATACTTGTCGTCAAAGCATTCATAACACTGTTCCTCCTCAACCAAGAACAACACAAAGATCGGAGCGAAATCCCTTTAAATCAATGGCTTTTTGTTGATGGGGTGGCTAATACTGTTGTCATTTCCTGAATGACAAAAGGTGGCCGAACATGGCGAAAGACGAGGTTTTCTCCGTACTTCAAAGGCTTGGCCTGAATGATACAGAGATCAAATGTTACTACTCATTGTGTACTCAAGGCGATTCCGGAGCGACACGGCTAGCGGAGCGAGCCGATGTCAAACGCACAAATGCATATCAGGCGCTACGAAAGCTCGAAGAGCGTGGTCTCATCACATCCACAAAGAAGTCTGCCTCATCAGTTTTCCGAGCTGAGAGTCCAGCAAAGCTGAACAGGCTGTTTGAGGAAGCGCAGCGTTCCGTTGATACGTTAGGACATGAACTTCAGGAAATAATGGATGACCTTGAAACTCCAGAACGCCCTGAAAGTACTGCCCCAAGCGTGACTGAATTTGTCGGCTCGAAGGGTATGCGTACCGTCTATGAGGGCATACTAGACTCCACACCAGAAGACGGCGAACTAATCGGCATTGTACCAGGGGACTTTGATCTAAGTCCGCTTGCGGACATCGGGGATTGGTTCGTTGCTGAAAGGAAAAGGAAGAATATCAAACTCTTGTGTATGGAGCCTGCTGAGACCTTTCTCAAAGTAAAAGCAGGGGACGAAGAAAACTATCGCGAAACTCGAATGGTTCCGTCCGAGCTAGTTTCGAAGACAGCACTTTTAGAAGTTTCGAGAAGCTCTATTGCTTTGGCGTACTGGGAAAAAAACGAGATTCACTCAATAATCGTCAGACACAATGAGTTAAGCAACATGATATTTAACGTGTTGATGATGATCTGGGACAATCACTGCCTAAAAGATGAGGCGGTCTAGAACTTTCCTTCACGCAACATTGGTAAATATCCGAAGATCGTAGTGCTTTGACAAAACGTCAAAAAAACTCTTTAAGCTAAGCTTTAATGTAGTTGATGCATCTCCAGGATTAATGAACAAAAACTGGAATCCTAGGACTGATTCTTCTAAAAATACCGGAATGTTCTTTGGGTTTCCGATTGGAGAAACTGAACCTGGTTCGCAACCAAGTACCTCGAAAACAAGCCTTCGGTCTGCCAGCTTGCCTTTAGCAAGACCCTCGATAGAACGGACCACTGAAAACTCTAAGCGTTGATCGCCAGGCAACACGAAAATCCCGTGATTTTCTCCTGATGCTATTAGCAGGCTCTTGAGGTTTTCTCTTTCGTATCCACCAGTTACTTCAATTGCGTCAGCCATATTTTGGATTGGCCTGTGCTCAAAGACCTCATACTCGATTTCTGCACACTTAAGGATCGCAATAGCTGAGTTATAGACGCTACTTTTTTCCATAGGCACTTCCTTCTGGCCCAGACACAGCCGAAAGTTGACACGATCTATTCCACCGATGGGTGCGCGGCCCCTTAATCTGATCAACTGTGTTTCTCAAGATCATTTCACCACTCGAAGACCTTGCCCCTTGGCCGGGCGGACAGGCTCAGCCGCCAGACCAAAGGTCAGCTTCTCAATCTCGTCCAAGGGCAGATAGAGCGCTTTTGCGATGGTCTCCTTTGTCTTCCCCTCGCGCCAAAGGTGATCAAGCACCTGCTTCCAGACGCGAGACTTGTCACGCTCTGTTCCGTCAGGCTCGCCTGTCCTGTAGCCACGCTGTGTCAGGTCGATGCACATTGACCGGTATTGCCAGTCCGTCAGAAGACCAAGACGATGGACTCGGTAAGCCAGGGCCATCGCGGACACACGCCAGCGTTTCTTGAGCTTCAGGATCAAATGGACAGTTGGCGAGCGTGGAACGCGCCCCCGCACATCCTCCGACGGCATCAGAAAACTTGATGCGAAAGCATTGGCTTCCCGCTCAACATCCCGGCCATGAAGAGTGTTTCCGCCCGCATGCAAAATCAGATGGCCCAGCTCATGCGCGGCATCCATGACACCATGCTCGGCGGTTTTCATCGTGTTCAAGAACACGTATGGCACACCATCGAGCCAGAAAGAAAACGCATCAACGTTCAGGGTCTCTTCAGCAAGAGAGAACACACGTACACCTTTGGCTTCAAGAAGCGCGATCATGCTCGCGATAGGCTTTTCTCCCAGCCCCCAAGCTTGCCGAAGTGCTCGCGCCGCCGCTGCCGGCTCCGGTTCGTATCCCATGTCAGGCAGGGCTGGCTCCGGCAAATTGAATTCATCAGCAAGCCACTGCCCAACATCGACACCGATCTCGCCCGCCGCCCGTGCTGCTTCGCGCTCACGTACACTGGTGCGCTTGAGACTGCGGAAACTGACTGCTTCGGCTGACAGTTCATAGGTTTCCAGCACAAAGAAAAATTCCACCGGATAGCGCGTAGCCTTGGCTAGAGCCTCAATGGTTTCCATGGTTGGCTCGTTCTGCCCCGTCTCGATCCGAGAGAGATGGACACGCGACAGTTTGGCGGCTTCAGCCACCTGAATTGCGGTCATCTTTCTTCGTTTGCGGGCGAGTATCAGGCGGAGATGGTTGAAGGGTCCGTGCGTCGTCATTTCCGTGAAATCGTGATGTCAAAGTCAACGGCGTCATCATCTAATGAGCCGTCATCTTCAAGAGGATCAAAATCGCTTCCATCGTGCACGAAGATGCGTTCGATGAAATCGGAGAACTCACCCCCCCGGATAAGGGCGTGCGTAACTTCGACAGCGCCATCCTGGGCGATCATCACGTACCAAACTTCGACATCCAGCCCTTCTCCGGTATGGGTTGAAGGAACAACCTCCTCTATCAGATCGAAGGCGCTACCCTGGCTGAGACGCTCCGATCCAGCGCCTTTGCGGCTGCGAGCTTGGGGCAAGTCAGACAAGCTGCATGCCACATCTACGTTCTGATAGAGTACCACGATCTTCCTGTCGGGATGACGAACACCATTCGTGCCGTAGGATTGATCAATCACCCAGCCCCGCTTGAGGTGCGTGGCCCGCAGTTCGCGGGTCCCGTACTGATAGGCAAGTTGCCCTGCCCCGTTCGCCGGGAAAAGAGGGGATGATCCCGTCGCATGCATACTGGCCGCAACATCACGTATATCCAAAATGTCCTGCCGATCCATATTCAATTCAGCGAGACGACGATCCACATCAATATCATCAATGAAGACTTTGGTATCGGCTCGGGGCATGAAGCCCTCCATGTTACATTTTCTTGCCCGCATTGATGGCAGAAAAATGTAACATGGGCAAGCCCTCTCCTCCACGGCTGTGGTCATGAAGGCCATTAGTCAATTTTCAAACCACATAATCACTGGCCCCGCCCCTTGGGGCGTCTGCGCGAAGCGCCGGGCCTGTCGGCGGGTGGCCTTCAGGTTGACCGCCGACAGGTCACCCTGAAACCGCCACCACCTAGATCACGCCAGAACACAAAAGGCCCCCGCATGCTGACGGGGGCCTCGATCATTGCGGCGGTGTGGGCTGTTACTCAGCGGCCATCCGGTCGGCCTGCCCGGTACGCTCCATGATGTAATCCATGGCCTTCTGCGCCTCAGACGCGGCACGGAAAATCGCGCGGCTGTCCTCCTTCATCGCCTCAAGCCATCCTTCGACATAGGCCGCGCTCTGGTCGAATTCGGGCTCCACCCCGATCTGCGCGCAAAGCATGCAGTTACCAATTTCCGCGACCAGCTCCTCGAACGCATAGGCCTTGCGGTCATTGAACCGGCCCAAACGGTCCAGTCGCTTTGTCGCCCCTGTCCAGTGGGTCAGCTCATGCGCCAAGGTGCTGTAATATCCCGCCGCTCGGTGGAACGTGCCAATCGGCGGTATGTGGATGCGGTCAGTCTTGATGTTGTAGTAGGCGCGCGGCTCCTCGGTGCTGTCGATCTGCGCGCCGGTCGCGGCAAAGAACGCCTCCAGCTCGGGGTCGGCCACGGTGCCAAGATCGCGCGGCGGATCGGGCAGGATGTAGAATTCAGCGGGTAAACCCTCGATCTGGTCGGCGTTAAACACGCGGTAGGCCTTGGCATAGGGGATCTGGCGTTCCTCGCCGTTTTCGTCCTCGCGCTCGACGGTGCCGTATTTCACCACGGTCGCGGATTTCTCACCCTTGCGGACATGCCCCCCAAGCTGCTTGGCCTGATTGAACGTCATCCAGCGGGCTGAGCTGTAATCCTTGGCCATCGCCGTGGCCCAAAGCATCAGGATGTTGATACCCCGATAAGCCTCGCCGTTGAACCGTTCCGGCAAGCTGACCGATACGCCACCGCCGGTCCACGGCTTGCGCCAAGGCGGCGTACCCGCCTCGATCTGCGCAATGATCTGATTGGTGACATGGGAATAAACGTCAAACTTCTGTGCGGTCATTTGTGACCCTCCTTCGAGTGACGCGGGCCGGGTTTCTTCCCCTTTCCGCCGATGGGCGGGCCTTCCTGTTCTGATCTTTGGAATGCCCATGCATTCCGAAGGGCAGAGCAGGTAAGGGCAAAGCCCGTCCTGCGGCCTGGCGGGGCCGTGACAACCGGGTGGAGGGCGTGAATTTGGGAGGGAACCGCGCGCCTGCGCGTGGGAGGAACCGGAATTCTCGACCGGAACCGACGCCACAGGCGGCGCTTGCCGGTTTTCTCGGACCTGCCAGGATGGCAGGCGGATCAACAGGATTTGGAGACTGTCAGGGGTGGGGTGAGCGGGCGTCAGCCCGTCGATCCCCTGCCCTGTCTATCGTTCAAAGCGAGACCGGCACACTGCCGGGATCACAGATGTAAAATTCGCTACAAGTATATACACGAAAAACATGGGTATATACCCTTATTTCATTGAAATAATCTCCGTAACCATCTCATCTCGGCATATGAAAAAAACAGCTCAACTCCTCGTCAAGATGTCCCCGGACTTACGCGATGCCTTTCAGGGCTATGCCCGACGGCATGGTCGGTCAGCGTCAGAGCTGGTCCGTCACTTGATCGAGGATGAAATGAGAAATGCGAGGATGATCGGTATGCTAAAGCCCAAACTCATTGAGGGAAGATATGGACCAGCCGCCCAGGTCCAAACGGAGGGTGGTAAGACCTATCACGTCCAAGTCATTCCTTTTCGATCTCAGACTACTCTGCAAATATTTGATCCTTTAGTTGAGAGTGGGCTCTTCAACTTGTCAGAAGCACGTGGTGGCTCGGATCAGCTGGATCGCGTCTTCGAGGTCATGGATGCAAGCTATGATTGGGACACTCCAGCTTATAGGCAAGTGTGCCAAGAACTGGGTTTAGACCCAGACACCAATCGCCCAATATACAAAGAGCATGACAAGTCACTCGTCGCTGATCTGGCACAGCGCATCAAATGGGGTGGCGGCGGTGATGATATGCAGCTGAATGAGCTGATATTTGATCTGCTCGATCTGCTCAGAAAAGACCAAGCCCCAGAATTTTACGCCTACGTGAAAAGTAAGCAAACCCTCGACCATTGGTCTTTCAAAGTATCCAAGTCAGTATTCGAAGATGCCTTCAGTCGTGTTGACCTGCACAGGATCAGCTCGTCAAAACCAGTCTTCACCGCAATAGATTTCCTGCCGTCATGGGAAGGCAGGGGATATAGTGCCAGCATCAGTCTATGGAGCATCGCAGACTGTGAACAGGATGGCTGGTGGCCACAGGGGTACGGCCATGTGAGCGGGGTTGCCCTTGAGCCAACGCGTCGCGACTTGGCAATTGAAACGGTTGTTCGGAGGCTCAAGGGTCAAGGTGTTGTGTTCCTGTCCGACAGCGAAGCGCGCGACTACCTTAACCAAGAAGGCGCTTACTGGGCGTTTCAACAAGGATCGTGGCAGTGCCCCAAAGGACTGCAACCAAGATCACCTTCGGCATCCGAACAACTTCTGTGGCGCGTAAAACGCCCGGCAACGCCGCTGTACGAGCAGCACTTGAAGTAACGCGCGTTAGCGGCTGCGATCTTGGTCGTCTCGATCGCGGCCCTGCCCGCGCTCGGACGCAGTATCACGCCCGCGCTCAAGAATGTCATCCCGCCGCCCTTGGTCACGGCCCTCGCCGTCACTCCCGGCGATACCGCGCTCGACGGCGGCGGCATCGCGCTCCTGCCCGGCGTCACGCGCCATCCCAAGGATGGCGTCCCGGCGCTCCCGGTCAGGATCGTCGGGCGCAATGCGCTCGCGCCCGATGTCCGGCGCTTGCGCGGCGGCCCGGCCCATGTCGCGCCCCAACACGGCGGCGCGACGGGCCTCGATATCGTCCAGACCCTCGCGCTGGCCGATATCCTGATCGCCAACGCCGCTGCGCGCCTCGCCCCGCTCGGCCTCAGCCTGCGGCCTCTCAACCTCGCCCATGACCCTCTCCTTGATCCGTGACATCGCCGCTTCGGCGCGGCCCCAAAGCTGATCCAGCCGCTCACGCGCGGTGGCAATGAAGGCGCGCCCTCGCTCCATCAGCTCAAGCCGCAATTCCAACTGCTGCCGGCCCAGCTCCTGGCGCTGTGCATTGCGCGCCTGAGCCGCGCGGAAAGCCTCGCCGCGCTCGGTCTGGACGCCGCGTTTCTCTTGGGCATTGGCAGATGGCCCGATTTTCGGCTCGGGCTCGCGGCTGAGCTCGACGACCTTTTTCTCGTGCTCAAGTGCCAACTCTTCCTGTCCGCCCCCGCGCGCCCGATCGACTTGTTGCTCAGCCTCAGACCGCTGAACATCGATAGACCGGTGGTCGATCCTTTCCGACCGCCCTGCCCGTTCAAGGGCCGTGTTTGCGTCCCGCGCCCAGGCTTCGCGCCAACCCATCAGCAGGTCCGGCGCATTCCAGCTGCGGTCCTTCTTTCCGAACCCATCGCCGGTCAGCTCCCGCATGGTCAGCATGACA
>JAAAPI010000332.1 GCA_009908325.1 Verrucomicrobiota bacterium
ATCGCTTCCGCAATCGGCTTCAATGGGGCCGCGCTCCGAAGAGCGCGGAGACATGGCTACTGGGTCGGCAACCCAAGTCCCGGCGAGGCTTCAATGGGGCCGCGCTCCGAAGAGCGCGGAGACGATGCGGTGTTGCACTTGTAGCCGATGGACGTGGACGCTTCAATGGGGCCGCGCTCCGAAGAGCGCGGAGACGGAAGAGTAGTTGTCGGGCAATCGAGCGGGTCAAAGCTTCAATGGGGCCGCGCTCCGAAGAGCGCGGAGACGATCCTTGGTTTGTCGCCAAATATAGTGAGGGATATGCTTCAATGGGGCCGCGCTCCGAAGAGCGCGGAGACCCCACCGCCTCAGCACGCAGGAGATCAAGACCCGCATGCTTCAATGGGGCCGCGCTCCGAAGAGCGCGGAGACAGCGACCACCCTAGTGCTTTAATTGGCAATACTTTGACGGTTGTCAATCGAGCAGTGCGTCTGGTTGTTGATTTTCATGCTTTCGGCTCTCATTGAATTCGGGCTAATGGATCTTTAACTATTTGGTATTCAACACATGCGAGCGCTCGCAGTGTTTTTTGCAGGACCTGACCGCTCGCGTGGTGTTTGAACTGTCAAGGAACTTGCGCGCTACGATATATTTAAACAACAAAGCAGGGGGCGTCCATCTTGGAATATTGCAATCCAATGGAACTGACGGTGCGCTCGCCGCGTGTGTGGGACACGCCGAGATCAACAAAGAGGACTTGGTCTTCGTCGTGGTTGATGACTTCGTGCAACTTCGTTTCGAACTGAACTTTCTCTGCCCCGGTGAGGTCGCACTCGAATACGGAGAGCTGCAAATGGATGCCGTAGCCTTTGCAAATCTTGAAAACTCGGCGCAGACGCTTGGGGTCGCAGATATCGTAAGTAACGAAAAAGTTTCTTCTCATGGCTTTCCTATTGCTAAAATGTGCGGAATTATTTGCAGGGTAGGCAACCACCCCGCCCTTCGGGCACCCCTCCTATCGGAGCAGGAGGGGAGTTTAAAATGAAAATACTTCCGCGGATTTTAGTAGCGTGCCTAAACAATCGTCCATGTTTCAACTCATTTTTTAGGTTCAAGTCAGCGGATGGTAAAGGGCAAGTATTGTTCGATCTCGCCGGTCAGCACGCGGGCGAGGAGGCGGAACTGTAATTCGAGGGCTCGGCGGTAGCTCACTTGGTAACCAAAGATTGGGTGCGTGATGGGACTGTTGATCCGTTTCTCGTAGGCGAAGAAGAAAGTTTTGCGCCCGCGTGGCGTGAGGGTGACGGATTCGCCGGCGCGGTAGAAATCGTTTTCCTGCAGCATGCCGTTGTTGATGAGGGTGAGGACGACGGACTCGGCGATGATGGGTCGGAATTCCTCCATCAGATCGAGCGCGAGGGCGGGCCGCCCGAAGCGGGGCTGGTGGTAGAAGCCGACGTAGGGATCGAAGCCGGCGGAGTAGGCGGCGAGGGTGGCGTCGCGCGAGAGTAGGCTATAGGCGAGGGAAAGCAGGGCGTTGACGGGGTCGCGGGGCGGACGGCGATTGCGGCCGGTAAAGTCGAAGGGGAACTGGACCTGCTGCCCCGCATCCTGATCGGCTTTGCGGGGAGATTCGGCACGGTGTTTGATCATGCCGCTGAACTGACCGAAGTAGGCTTGGGCGGCGGCACCCTCGATGCCGAGCAGGCTGGGGATGGAGTTTGCCGTCAAGGCGAATCCGGCGGCCCACTTCATTTGCCGCAGGGTTTGCTTGGGCGCGTCGAGGTGGTTGCGCATGAGCAGGGTGCGCTGGTTGCGAATTTTGCCGTGGACGAACAAGCGGGCGTGCGTCAGCGCGAGTTCGGAGTCGGCGGCATGGCGGAACTGCTCGATGCGGGTAAAGACGTTTTTCAGGCTGTGCCCGCGGGTCATGCCGTAGAACCACCCGCCCATGGAGAAATAGGTGATCGGGATATCCACTTCGCAGAGGGCCTGGATGACGCCGGTGGAGACTTGGATCGGACCGAAGAGCGCGAGGTGGTGCAGGTCTTTGATGAGGAACTCGGCGGCCACTTTGCTTTTACCATCCTTGCCTTTTTTCTCTTTGGCTTGGAGGAGATCCCCCTTCTTACCCACGAACATGCCAGGAGTGTGCAAATAAAGCGTGCGGGTGTCTTCCCCGGGTGCGATCAGGCGGCGCAGGTCCTGCCCCGGTTTGATGGCCGGAAGTTGGATCTCCGGGATGTTGCCGAAAGGGCCCTCTTCGATCCGGTCGTCCATTTCGGGTAAGTCCATCGCAAAATCGAGCTGGGCGGACTCGGGGAGCGCGTCCGGCTTGGTGAATTCCGCCAGCATACGGGTTTCGTCGGGCAGGCAGAAGCCGACGAGGGAGCAGCGCGGGCATTTGGGCGAATCGTCGAGCGGTGGCGGGATCGCCCCTTGGGTGCAGGCGCGGGCGGCGTCGATTTGTTCAACGATCCATTGCTCCGTGGGGGTATCCATATCGAAGCGCACGCGCTGCCGGGTCTCGCGGTAGTAAACGATGCCCGTATCGCAGTGGTAGCCGTTTTCGCGCAGCAAGAGGATTTGCACGCCCAGCTGCATTTTATCGGCGGGCCAGAGCTCGTTGCCCTCGTCGCCCTCGCGCGGGTGACCGCGTTTGTATTCGACGGGTTGATACAAAATTTTTCCGCTTGCCAGATCCGTCGCCCCTTCGACGAGGTCGAGCTTGGCATTGACCCGCAGCTTCTCGGAGTAGAGTTCGACCGAGTGGGCGTGGATTGACTGCGGGGCTTCGGAAACCTCGGTAGCCTCCGGCTCGGTGGCGGCTTCTTTCTTTGTTCGCTTTTTCGCCGAGGGCAGATTGCTCTTGCTCTGGTCGACCCGCTTGTGTTGCGCCGCGCCTTCCAGGGTGTCGGCGTTGTGTACGAAGACCTTTTCGACAAACTCGTAGTAGAACAGCCGCGGGCAATAAACGAACTCGTTCAACATCCGCGCCGGAAGGAGAGTGGGTTTGTTGTCGTCTTCCATGGCTTATTTTTGGTGGTTCGTTGGCGAAATCGCTTATTCGGCCTCGACGCGGTGCTTCTTCATCATCATCGTATCCGGTAGAGAATAAATTTGAAGATGGGACTTTTTGATACAATTCGCTTTAGCCCGGCGCTCCAAGTGCCAGGGTGGAAAGAGCCTGTCCGCGAGATGCAGACCAAGCTGTTCGGCAGCGCGATGCAGGAATATCGAGTCGGATCGCTTTTGCCCGAATCGCCTGCACTCATCGGTGTGGTTGAAGATAGCCTGTGGCTGGCTCCAAAGAAAGCAGGTGCTCCCGGGCAAACCCGAGCGGTTTATTTTGTTATCTGGCATCGCATTTTGGCAGGTGTCTATCTCGATGCCGAAGCAGCGGAAGAGCGTTTGCGAAGGGTTGATCGCCTTGACTTGATCACCTGGCTCGACGAGGCCCAGCGCGCAGCCGAACATTGGAAAAGGCGGCATAATCGTTTGTTTACTGATGTCAGTGCCTGGCATAAGCATTTGAAGCGGGCAGAGGAAGGAACTGAGGAGGAAAATCCATGGGATCGAATAAGTTGGCGTTTACCGGAGGAAATTTTAGCGGCGGCGGATCCGCTGGCAGCGATTTTGGAAACGCATCGGAAAGACGATACGGAAGCGGAAATGGATACGGGTGCTTGGTTTCCATAAGCTCATAGATTCTAAAAAGGTTTGCCAACTTCGAGTTCTTGGGGCGCTTCCGGAAGCGGCTCCATATGTTCCCAGAGCTCGTTTTGGTGCAGCCAGATGGGATCGGCGTTGCGGCGGATAAATTCATCGGGATCGAGGCCTTCGATCAATGGCCGACGCCGCACCCGCTTCTGCTTGCCGCCGACGAAGATGGTTTCGAACTCGGCCTTGCGCCGACGCTTTTCGGCTTTTTGTTCCGGGGTGAGTTTTTTCTTGGGCTTTTTGGGGGTCTTTCGCTCTTTTGGCATGAGACGCCTAAGTTGATTTGAACAGCCGGTGTGAAGTTGCGGAATTTACCGGTGGCTATGCGCTGGCTTCGGAAGGCGGGGGCGATGTTGCGGGGGTGATGACCGGTCTCCTTCGTCGTTCTCTGTCGCAAGTTGTGTCGCAAGTTTCTCGGTAGATTCCCGGGTTCGGCGTCGCTGTCGGTCGTCACAGCTTGTCATAGCTCGGTGTCGCAGCTTGTCACAGTAACTCATGGCCTGGTTCCCTCTCCAAAGATGTAGCGCTTGGTGGGATCGGTTCGGCTGGTTCCGCTTCCGGACAACAAGCCTTTGTCTATTAATTCTTTAAGGTCACGCTGCAGGGTTCTTCGATTGATGGCCGGGCAGAGAGCCGCGTAATCCTGAATGGTCAAGGTGCCGTGCTCCATCACGTGTCCAAGTGCCTTGATCTGGCGCTCGGACAGTCCGTGCGCTTTGGCCAGAATGTCCCGCCGGATGACTTGCTCGCCACGCTGGCGGACTTCCCCAAGCTGCGTCGCCAGGCCGTCAACAAAGTATTCCAGCCAACCGGTCAGGTCCATCTCCGCATCGCGCACGCCCTGGATCGCCGCGTAGAACGTCGCCCGATCCCGGTCGTAATACTCGCTGATGGTAAATAGCCGCTTGAAGTCGTAACCCGCCCGATACAGGCACAGCGTGGACAGCAGCCGTGAAGCTCGGCCATTGCCGTCTAAGAACGGATGAATATGCACAAGCTGGAACTGCGCCACGCCGCTGACCAGCACCGGATGCATCTGTCCCGGCGCGTTCAGCCATTTGACCATTTCCGCCATGAGTATCGGAACGTCATGCGCGGGCGGCGGGGTGTAGACCGTCTCACCCGTGGCGGAGCTGACCACGTAATTCTGCACCTTGCGATATTGGCCTGGTAAAGCGCTGCCGCCGCGCACACCCTCAACGAGTCGCTTGTGGATTTCGCGGACCAGCCCTTCGGTGATCGGCGAACTGCTCTCTTTCCGTCCTTTTGTCTGAGAAGACGGGTCAAGGTATTCCGAGACTAAATCGAAGGCCCGGCGATAGTTCAGCAATTCCCGCGTATCGTCCGGATCGGCTTCGGGCACCGACTCACCCCGCATAAGTCGCTCGGCCTGGTCCAACGTCAGTTGCGTGCCCTCAATATGCGTTGTGTGGTGCGCCTCGCGCACGAGAGCCCGCTCACCCATCGCCCGAACCCATTCCTCCGAAAGCGTCGCCGCCTCCAGAAACCCACGAGCCCGCTCGATCCGCGTCAGACCAGCCATGATGGCGTGGGTGATGGTGAATTTCGGGTTCATGGGGTTGGGAAGTTATGTCACGGGGATGAAGAGCCCGAGGCCGAAGTGGGAGGAGTGGCCGAGTGCGATGGGTCCGGAGACGGGTTCGGGGAAGGTCAGGTGGAAGAATGCTGCCGGGCGATGGCCGCCGTTATCTCCGCGCTTTTGGCGGAATCGGCGAAATTGAATCGAGCGTTCTTTGAAGGTCTGGGTCAACGGGCACCGACGACGCGGGTTTCCGTCATTATCGACAAGCAATTCAATACCGACATCGGCTACGGAAAAAGCGTGTTCGTTGCGCTCGATCCAGCGCTCGAGTTCGATTTGTATCTGAGCCTCTGCGAATGCTAAACGCGCTTCCTGGCTGCGGGGTTTATTGCGGCCCGAGGTCGGGGGAAGCCGGGGGCTGACGAAGGGCGTAGCGGAAACCCAGTTGTGGGTTTTCCGGAGCGGACCGGGCTTGAATTCATCCTGGACACCGACACCCAATAGAATCACGCGCAAGGGATGTCCGGATTCCGTGCGATCCCTCGACTTTATTTCGCGGAGCTTGTCGATGGCTCTCAGTTCCTCTTGAGAAAATCCGCCTTTGGCGTAAAGGGTCAGGTGGTCCAGGCGTCCGTCGCCATCCTCATCGGTGGGCAAAAAGTAGCAGTGGGTGTGGCCTTTGAGGGGCGTGCCATCGCTCTCTTTCCCGGAAAATGCACGCGACTTGCCGCGCTCGCCATTGACTTCAGTGAGGCGTCCATGGATGCCCATGAGGTTGAAGCGGGCATTTTCCGCCACACGCAGCGTGTCGGTGATCAAGGGGAAAACGGTCGAGTCCAGCGCGAAGCGGGCGACCTGCATACGGGGTTGAGATCGCCGTTGGAGCTTGGACACTGGCAGGGCGAGTGCATTTTTATCGCGGGCATAGTCGAGCCATTTGGCTCCGGGCGGCATGGAAAGGCGCTGGTCGTGGAGCCAGAGGGTTTCCATGCACAGATGCCAGTCGGGGTCGTAGGCGGAATAGGGTGTGCGCTCGTATTTCGGATCTCCCTTCTTGGGCTGTTTTTTAGCGAGCCGGGAGAATTGGTCGTTCGCAAAGGCGGTATCGGCATCGACGCCCAACACGCGCACCACATCCTTATTCTCGGAATTGCCGTTGAGTGGATGGCAGTTTGTTTTACCGATGGCTTCGCTCTCTGTGAGCAATCGGCCTTCGCACCAGCTTTCGGCGCGCCCAAGCGTGCCGAGCAGCGGCAACAGTTTCGCCAGAAGCTTGCGGTCAGCTTGTGTAAGTGCGACGTCGGGCCAGACGACCTGAATCGGGGCGTGCTTGCCGAGGGCGACGAAGGCATCGAAGACCAGCGTCTTGTCGCCGGGACCTTTTTTGAACCAGGGCATGTAGTGCCTTGTGTGGCTGAAGGTGGCGGGCGGGAGGGAAAACTCCGGTGGTTCGGCGAGAGCCGTGAGTATCCGCTGCATGGTAGCGTCGTCGGCCAAGTCATCGGCCTTGCGCTTCCACGTTGCCACGAGGGCACGGAGTAAACGCCAGGGCGAGGGGGGCCACTCCACCGCAGCCTCGTTCACATGCCGCCCCCAGGGCGTGGCATGGAACCTTCCGGCGGGAAACGTGAGTTCAATGGCGATCATGCTTCAGCTACTTCGGTTTGCTTTTTGGCTTTCTTCTTTGCGGATTCCCAGTTGACCACGGTGATGCGGGGCTCGGCAAAGAGGCCTTCGATCCGACCGCAGGCATCAATCTGCGTTTTGACCTCGCTGAGGAGTTCCGTCTCCTCAGGCACGTCAAATGAACTTGGGCGCGTGACCTTGAGGTCCCCGACAAGATCAAAGTCACAGGCCGTCCGCAGCCGCAGGCCCTGACTCAAAAAACGACGCACCTTGAGCAGTGCCAGCGCGACTAGCAGCTTCCCAGCCGCTTCGGGCAGGCCGTAACCCTGTAGCAGTGCCAGATCGAGGTTGAAGTAAGCCTTGATTTGCCTGGCGGTAAATTCCGTGCGGTGGAAAGGGACGTTGCCGAAGCCCTGCTTGGTGTCACCACTCGGATCCACGCGGTCATTCTTTACACCGCCGCTTTCGGCTACGGATGCCCCGGTAGCCTCGATGAAACCGGAGAGCGCACGCATCAGCCGCAAACGTCCACCTGCCAAATCGCTTTTTGCTAGAAAGACGCCATGGAGCATCGCGTTCGCGTCATACTTCATAACGATCTCTGCGAGATTTTTGAGCTTGACCGGGCCCAGCTCGAGCCCGGCGGCGTCTTCCTTCAAGTAGTTGAAAACGGATTTATCCTTACCTTCGAGAATGTAGGGCGAATTGATGCGGTGCGCTTCCAGAATCGAGTTCGTCAGCATCGAACCATCCGCATTGTTGACGCGGATATAGGGCAGGCCCTCGGCGGCTTCGATCAGGTCATCCGAGGCGTCGTCCCAGATGGCGAACTCCAGACGGTTGGCGACAGACTGGGCGGACTCGACGAGCAGCATATCGCTGCCGTCGGGCGCTTTGTAGCGCGCCGGTCCGAGATCGGCAAAGCCCGTCGGCTGGAAGCGATGACCTTGCAGCGGCTTGAGTTCGGCTTCGATGAGAAGCCGCGGAGCTTTTTCGAGGGTGTTATAATCCAATGACATGGTGGGTTTCTTTCTTTGTGGTTACTGTATTGATTTTGCGAAATGGAGAAATTTTTCTGCTTACAGGGCTGCTTCAGTCCGTTTGTAGCGGCGGACAAGGTTCCAGAGGTTTTCCAGTGATTGTGGCTTAACGGGAATCAGCAGAGCGGCGGCGAGGCGCGTGTTGTCAATGCCGCATGACCTGGTTTCCCACTGGATCGGCGCGGCGGTGAGTCCGGAGCTACGTAGCCGTTCGGTGGCACTGCGGAGGGCCTCGTCGAGTCGCCCCGCACGCACCAGATGCGCGATACGCGCTTCCGGTTTGACCTGCCGGAGTTTTTTCTGGAAATCGGACGACACTTGCTGCGAGTGCTTGCCATCAGCATAAAGTCCGGGGAAACAGAGTTTAAGCATTGCGAAAAGACGTGGCACTTCCTGCAACGAGCTATTGTTCGGCTGCCATTCGATTTTGCAGCACATCAGGCCCCAGAGGATTTGGTCGATTCGGGCATCGTCGAGTTCGTCGGAGATGAACCGCGCCACCGTCGCCGGATTGACGGTGCGGCTGGAAGCAATCGGAACGTGCGGCAGGCTAAGGCGTTTGGCGTCGAGCAGGCGGCGTTCGAGCACGGCGCTGAGGTTGTCTGCCAGACTGCCGCGCTTCCAGACGACTTTCGCGGAGTCGTCTTTCCAGTTGAGCCGTCCCTTACTGAACTCGACGGGTTCAAGATTGGCGCGGATGCCGGGATAGACGCCGACGCCTTGAATGCCAGCCAGTGCGGCGGCAATGGCGAACTCGTCCGAACCATCGTCGGCTGCGTCCACCCAGTCAGGGGAGAGTCTCGGCAAGGGATGCAGCCGTCCGCTTTCGCGGAACTTCGGGCCGTGGGCAGCCTCCCGCTCCGCCTGCCCGAGCGCAACGAGGATGGCCTGAAAACGTTCGACGCCACCGAAGCGGCAGTAGTCGAAGACGGCGGTGTCGAGCCGACGGAGGGCGGTGCCGAAGCGGGCGGGCGTCTTGTCGTTGCAGGCTCGGCGGTAGCGCTCAATCCAAGGGTCGGCTTCATGTAGGAGATCGACGTTCGGCTGCGCCTTGACCTGGAAGCGGCCGAGCAAGGCTGAGGTGTTGTAGTTGTCGCCGCCGACGCGTCCTTTAATAATTCCGTATCGGGCAAAGCTGTCGATGCCCCGATCCACGCCAAGGGAGGCAACGGCTTTGGCAAAATCAACGCCTCGTCCGGATTGTTTCCCGTGCCATTCGGCACGACCTTCTGAATAAAGCGATTTGATTTCACCGATAGCACAAAACCGATGCCATAGTGGCAGCCATATTTCTTGGCCGACATTTTCCTTGTCGCCCAGGGAGTCGCTATTCGTTGCACAAGCCCGCGTTTGGAAGGGAAAAACGGCGTGACTGCCAGACGCTCCCAGTTTTCGCGATACGGCTCCCGCAAACATCACGCAGCCTTCGATAGACAAGATAAAGTCCCATGGGTTACCGAAAGAGGATCGTTCAAAACCCTGGCCAGCGTTAGGGCCACCGACAGCGCCGGAATGATAAAGCGAAGAGGTGCGCTTTTTGATCAGCGCACCTGTTGCGAAATCGAAAAGACTAGCCTTGAGCCGCTCCACTGACTCCGACGCTTGCAGCTCTAATTGGTCGGTTTTGGCAACTGCTTTCTGTCCGTCGAAGTCGGGCAACGAATCCCAAAGGTTTTGCATGAAGTTGTCCGAAAAGTGGGTATTGCCGTCACTTCCGCCACCACTTCCCAGCAATGTGTTCAGTTTCAAATCTTTACCCGGCAATGCGCTGGCAGTATCAATCCAGTTGTCGAGTTGCGGATACGGCAATGTTCGGAGGTAAGCGATGTAGTGTGCTTTGGCGGCACCCTTCATTTGCTCTTTTTTGCTGATACCGACCTGTTCCAATGCATCAACACAAGCCGTCAGTGTTTCCCTGTAAGTATCCATCCGGGAAGATTGGTTTTGGATGAACGCCTCAATTATTGTAGAGCCGGTTGGAGTTTTCTTATGCTTCAAGGGCTTCTTGGTGAATTTTACGTCGAAGAAGTCGCTTCCGCTCCACGGCACGACCACCGGTGTGGGGATGTAATTTGTGTAGAAAAACTCCACAAGTTCCTCTTCGCTCAGGCAGGTCTGCAGATGCAGTTTGCCGCCCCGCCAGGCCGCCCGGCAGGTGTCGTCGGCCTGTTCGGCAACGAGACGGAAGACCCCGAGGGCTTTTAGGTAACCCATGAGGGGTTCGGGCGTGCAACCGGGGAGGGGGATTTCTTTACGGGGTCGTGCGCTCATTTTCGGCAGTGTTCGGGTTGAAGATTGTAGGGGGCTTGCTCTTCAAAGACGGCCTGATCGCTTTCGATGAGTTCACGGATCTCGTCGGGAGATGGGAGTTTGGTGAGATATCGGGAGACAAAGAGCTGCTGGTCCATGCCGGAGGTCGCGTATTGCGCTTTAGTCTGATCGCGGTCCGCACAGAGAATGAGGCCTACCGGCAGGTTGTCATCCGGCTCCATCATCTGGTCCTTCCAATAGTTGAGGTAATAGTTCATCTGCCCGGCATCGCCGTGCTGGAAGGCGCGAATTTTCAGGTCGACCAGTAGATGGGAACGGAGCTTGCGGTGATAGAAGACGAGGTCGATGTAGTCGTGTTCATTGCCTACGCTGACGCGCTTTTGGCGCGCCTCGAAACAAAATCCGTTTCCGAGTTCGAGAAGGAAGGCTTGGAGATGATCCAAGAGTGCTTTTTCCAAATCGGACTCCAGGTAGTGAGGACGTTCGGCGAGCCCGGCGAATTCGAGGACGTAGGGATCGCGAATCAGGGAATCCATCGCAAGGGGGACTTCGCCGGCTTGGTTGCGTCCCGCTTGGATGACGGTTTCTTTGTCGGTGGAGAGCGCGGTTCGTTCGTAGAGCAGAGACCCGATCTGCCGCTGGAGTTGGCGGACGGACCAGTTCCCTTTGAGGCATTCGTTTTCGTAAAAAGCCCGCTTCCATGGATCTTCGATGCGGATGAGCTCAATCAGGTGTGTCCAGGATAGGCGCAACACCGCGGAGGCGGGCAATGGATCGGGATGGTTTAGCGGCGTTTCGGGAAGAGGCGATGGAACTTCTTCGCCTTCGAATTCGCCAATCGGTGATTGGCGAATCTGAGGAAGGCTGTCGGGCGGCAATACGCCAATCGCCGATTGGCGTATTTGTGGATAAACGCGATAGAGGGTTCGACAGTTTTTGAGCATGCTGGCACCCAGGCCGGGGACGCCCTGAATTTTAAGGTCTTCGGCGACACGCGGAATTAATTTGGCACCATATTGAGCGCGGTCCTCCCCATTCTGTTCGAATTCAATGAGGTATGCCCCTGTCAGCCAGTTTCGCGCGATCAGCTGTCGATTTACGGCCTGCGCCGCCCCTATTTGAGTTTGGGAATGCGTATCCGCAATTGAGCTTATGAGCGCGTCGTAATTCATGCCTTCGTCGGGTTTGCGGACGCGCGCCCATCGGCGGCGCGCAGGAGTGTTTCAAGAAATGCGAGATGGAACGGGCCGAGTTCGTCACGCAGGGAAAGGCAGCGTTCGGCCCACGAAGGCTGATTGTTGAAGGGTTCCTGCTCGCCGAGGCCAAGCTCCATCGGCTCCAGCGACAAAGTTGCGGGTTTGGCAACTGCGCCGCCGCCTAGATCGACACCGGGTAGCGTGTCGCCATCCCAGACGCCCCGGGCAAAGCGGCGCTCGGAGGCGGTTTTAGCTTCGGCATGGGGCGGCACCCATTCATCGGGCATGGAGCGGATGGACAGGCGGACTTTGCCGTGGTGCGCGGCGATCAGGTAGGCGGCGAGGTCGCGTGGGAGCGAGTCGGAATCGTCTTGATTGAGCGGGAATCCGGAGCCTGGCAGGAGCACCCCGAGAGCCGAGGCCAGTTCGTGGCGGAAGTGGGGGCGGCGGTCGTCGCCAGCTGCGGGTCGTTTTGGTATACGGCCTTTGCGCCAGGCGCGATCGGGTGCTTTGGCGATGGGGCCGCCGAGGTTTTTGGCTTCGCATATTTCAGTCAAAAGTTTCGATTGGAATGCGTGGTGTGCTTTGCCCCAGTCGTGCCAGCGGGCGGCATCGCGGAGAGATCTCGCCTGGAATGTCGGCAAAGTCTCTCTAAAGCAGCCGAGAACGGTTTCCATCACATC
>JAAAPI010000275.1 GCA_009908325.1 Verrucomicrobiota bacterium
CTCACTCTCGTCGAGCGAGGCGAAACTCCGCTGGGGCTCGTCTATGCCACCGATGCGGCGATTAGTGAACGGGTGAAGGTCGTCGGCACCTTTCCAGCAGGCACCCACACGCCCATTATCTATCCCGCAGCTTTAGTGCAGGGAGCCAGGGCCGAACAGGCACAGGCTTTGCTTGAGTTCTTGAAAGAACCCAGGGCCCGCGAGGTCTTTCTGAAATATGGTTTTGAACTGGTGGATTAATAATTAGCCGCAACTGCATTTCCCATGAAGACACTTGTGAAAGTTCTCCGTTTCGCGAACGTCTTGCCAAAACCACGATTGAAAAACTTAAAAACCGAATGCCTGACTGGTTCCAACTCAGCCCTTTTGAATGGAGCGCCCTGCGCCTCAGCCTGGTCGTGGCCTGCTGGGCGGTTGGCCTGAGCCTGCCCTTCGGTATCGCCTGGGCCTGGATCCTGGCCCGCAAGGAGTTTCCGGGTAAGTTCATCATCGATGGCCTGCTCCACCTTCCGCTGGTGCTGCCACCCGTCGTCGTGGGCTATGTTCTGCTGGTGCTTTTCGGGCGCAACGGTAGCCTCGGGCCGTGGCTCGAATCGCTCTTTTTCCAGGGAGCCGAGCGCGGCATCACCGCGCTCTACGGTCCTTCCGGAGCGGGTAAGACGACAGTTGTTCAGGTCGTGGCAGGGCTCATCCGTCCAGACGAGGCACAGATCGAACTACAGGAAACCTGCCTTTTCAGCTCCGCTGAGGGGATCAACCTGCCTGCTGAGAAGCGCCGGATCGGCTATGTCTTTCAAGACGCACGGCTCTTCCCGCATTACTCCGTCGCGTCCAACCTAAGCTACGGGGAACAACGCGTGCCCGCCACTCAGCGCTTTATTGAGTTGGACTCCGTGATCAAGGTACTCGGGATCGGCCATCTGCTCAAGCGCCGCCCCTCTGGCTTATCCGGAGGTGAGACGCAGCGCGTGGCCATCGGTCGGGCACTTTTGTCCAGTCCCGCAGTCCTGCTCATGGACGAGCCACTCAATTCACTCGACGATGCCCGCAAAGCCGAACTGCTGCCCTACATTCGCAAAATCGCCGAGACCTTCAATGTGCCCATTCTCTACGTAAGCCATTCCGTGGAGGAAATTCGCCAACTCGCGGATACCGTGGTCGTCCTGCAGGACGGGGCCGTTACGAGATACAATCTTCCCGCTTAGCGCCAGGTCACGATCTCGAGCCCCGGCACACGCTCAAATTCATGCACATTACCTGTTAAAATGGGGCATCCGAGCGCGAGGGCATGCCCTGCCAATTGCAAATCATACGCTCCAATAGGAGTTCCTGCATTTTCCAGATAGATACGGACCGTTGCCGATTGATTGGCTGCCGTCTCATCAAACGGCAGTGTCTCAACCGCGTTCAGAAAGGCTTTTGCCCGCTTTTCCCGCTTTCCGCCGCGGCTTTTCCGCAGGCCCGAAAGTATTTCGAAGCGCGAGATCGTGGACATCAAGATGAACACATCAGGATGCTGATCAATTGGCTTCGGATTACCGCGGATAATTTCAATACAAGCATCCGTGTCTAAAAGTAAACGCTTCACAGCTGACGTGCTTTCGGCGCAGCCGGTTGTTCGGGTCGATCAAAACCGATTAGACCATCTTTTGCAAAGCTATGCGCCAACTGCCGCAGGTCCGTTCCTACCTCGGTCAAAATAATGCGCTTCCCTTCCCGTTGCAACAACACCTCTCCCGATGCAGGAACCCAGCTCTTCGGTATGCGCACCGCATAGCTGCCACCGTTTTGAAATAACTTTACCCGCTTCATGTAGCTACAAGTATATACTTCTACTATCCTGTCAAACTTCAATGCACGCCTGATAAAGAATTCGGCGAAACCTAAATCAAACCCTCATGCGGCATTGTGCGGGCCAGTTCACCCAGCCCGAGATGACGGCTTCCATAGCCATAGGTCTCACTCGCCACGCCACCCAGGGCGGCGCGCCAGTTTTCCAAAGTCAGCGACGCGGTAAAGGCCCCCAAGCGCTTTTCAAAGTCCTCGGTCAGGGCGCGGCGCTCGTCATCCGAAATAAAGGCGTGCTGCAGACTGAAGCGCCCGAGCGAAATAAGCTCGCGCCAGGATAGATTAAAACGCTTCGCTGCCACAAAATACTCATCCGTCATATTCGAGTCCCACATCCCACGATCATCGGTATTGAGGCAGCAGGGGATTCCCTGCCGGAGATAAACCGGGAAGGGGTGCAGGTCCGGATCCGGCACGTAGCCAAGCAGATGATTGCTGACCAGGTTGATTTCAATTAGATGCTGGCTGTTCCGCATCAATTGCATCGTCCCTGTATCTTGTATGAGGTTAATCCCGTGCCCGATCCGGCTCGCACCGAGGCGGAGCGACTCGATGATGTTCCGGTCCGCTTTCTCAGCCTCGCCTGCGTGGATGGAAATGTTCACCTCGGGGTAGCGCCGCAAAAGCCGGTCAAAGACCTCCGTGAACCGGTTCGGGTAACCGCGATTATCGTCCTCGCGCCCCGCCATATCGAGGCCGACCCATAGGTCCCGGTTCGCATCGATATGCGCCATGTGCTGTTCTGCCTGCTCGATGGCATTGTCCGCAAAGCGCAGCACTACTGCCTTGAATTTGACCAACACACCCGTCGCCCGAGCGTCCGGCTGCGCCAGGCGCTCTCGCCAAAAAGCATCCGCATCCGCTGGCGACATGTCCCGGCCCGCCTCATCGCGCCAGCCGCGGTAACCCGTCATCAGTTCCATGTAGCGCACGCCCTCCGCGGACATCAGCTGCATATTTTCGACGGTCAGCTCCGCACAAACATGTATGCTGGACAACAGGTTGTTCAGCCGCGACCAGGTGTATTCAAAAAATTCATCACGCCCTTCTCCCGGCAAATCAAGCTTCACCGATGAGATCCAGGCCCTGCGCTCCGCATCGTCCAGTGCATCGAGTGATTTGAAGTCGGCCCGTAGAAGTGACGGCAGTTTTCCATACTCCGCTTCGTTCAGCGTCATCCAAAAATAGACGTGGGGGCTCTGCCGCCGTTGCGGTGCCATGCGCTCGGTCCCGGGAGAAATTCGGAAACGGGTGTAAAAACGCTGGCCGCCATTTCGCTTGGGATCGGTCGCCACCGCAAACCAGCGCCGGGCCAGAAAGCCCCCACCGAGGTGGTGATGAATATCCCCGGCCTTGGGCATGGCATAAAGAAATTGATACAGCTCCACATCCGTGGCCTCACGCTTGATCACATCGTAGAGCCGACTAAACTCCATCACACTGGCAGATCCCGGAGCTTGACCACCCATTGCCTTTTGAGCCGAGTCAGTCGGGGCAGTCAGTCCTTCGCCGGTCCCGTAGCTGGATGCCGTGGGCATCGTTTCTGGACTCGCCAATGATCGCTGAGTTGCCGTGACCGTGGCACCGCCAAATAATGTCGAAAACAAAAATGAGCGTCTTTTCATGAAACCAAGCCAGCAAAGAATATGCCAGACGCCTCAAGGAACGATTCGTTGTTTCACAAGAATCAATCACGCCGCCGCACAACTAAGACAGGACCATAACCATCAAGGTCGTAAAGGAGCGCGGCGAAGGATTGGTTGGGGCGTTGAAAATACTCCAGAGCCCGCGCGAGGTCCTCTTCCGGCAGATACGCACGCAGCGAACCATGCGCGGCGGCTCTCGTTCCCGTCTCCAGCTCCAGGATCGAGAAGCCATCCGGTGCCGGTTCGTCAAGTCTTCGGGCAGACCGCACGTTAACCGTCACCACTTGATTGAGCCAGCGCTCGATGTCCTGCATGAAAAATTCAGCCGTCCCCTCCGGCGCGGTCGGTGGTTCGAGGTGGAAATACGGTCGGATGCGCGCAAGCGTGGCTGGACCGATCCCCTTCACCCGAATCAAATCCTCAACCGAGCTAAACGGACGGTTTTCAATGATCCGGCTGGCGTAAACCGGACCAATTCCCGGCACACCCTGCAGTGCTTCGAGATCGGCGACATTCGGGTCCAACAGGCTCCCCGAACGCGTTGCCGTTTCAGCAGCCTCGGACGCCTCGCTACGAGCTACGGAGGAAGCTGGCTCGGCCGACCCATCATGGCGACTGCGCTGCCAGCCACCCAGCCCCTGCCGTTTGGCCAGCGATTCGGCCTTTTCCAGCTCCCGGACAAAGCGCTTCTTCCTGGGACCGCCCGGCACGCGACTGTCCTGGATCGGCATCCCGTAAATACGCGCCAAGCCCTGCCCTACCAAGTGGTTTCCAAGATACTGGCCGTCTGCGTTCATAACCAGCGCGTAGTAGCGGGGTATCTGGCTCATGCCCCGTGCGTCGATCCACTGCGTCTTGATCGTGAAGCGGCGGTTCAGGAACCGCTCGGTCGCGCGGCTCGCGTCCGAGGCATACCCGAGTGTCTCATCGATGGTGATCCCAAAATAGTCCGCCTGTTGCTCCACCCGTTTTGGATAGCTGAGCCGGTCCTCTGGTGTATCCACGTGGTAGAGTCGAAAAAGATAGGTCTCCCCCCGATGTTTGACGCGGAAACTATCACCGTCGTTTGAGCTATGGTCCACCAGGCGACAGTTTTCCAGGATCTCCCAGTCCTGCCCATGCAGCCCGGGAAGCCAAAGCAACAATGCCAGCAAAAACGCCGGTCTGCATAGTGACGATTTCATGGATTCAATCAAACATTTGAAGGTAGGGCTGCCGTTTACGGCACGCCGCAGTCCGGCAGTCCACTGCCTTGCCAACGCAACGCCCGACCTCCTAGTGCTCTACTGCATCCGACTTGCTCTACAAGTTTCAAGTGACTTTTATCGGGATAATCCAAATCCCTTATAAGGCTAACCCCTACTTTGCAAACCGCTCGCCAGCCCAGTCCTCGAGTAGCTTTATCTCGTAATAGAACATTCGGCTCGAGCTTTGAAGCCCGATATCGAAACTGAAACTGATATCGGTCAACGTTTCTTCGCCCGATGCCAACACGTTCCCGTTTGAATCCGCCAGCGTGTAGGCAAACTCCAATTTCGGAGGAAACGCATCGCGAACCACCCGCTGCTCTTGTCTTCCGTAAAAGATCCGCCCTGCCAAGTCGATATCCGTGAAATTGAGAACCAGGGCGAAGTTAAAGGTTCAGCCCAATGTTTCATGTTTTTGCACCTCTTCCCATGATTTCGGATCGACTCCGGAGCCCGACCGGTGCCTGCTCACGGCGCTTTGGACAGTCGAGACTTTTCCCATGTGAAGGCGCTCCGCGATCCATGAATTGGGCGTCAGATAGCGTTCGCGCAGCAGCCGCGCCATTGCGACCTTCCAGGGCGCACCTTTCGGACTCTGAGCCAACTCCTCTTCGGACCGATCCAACCGTTCCAGAAGGTTCGAGACCGCTCTCTCCCATCTCGGCTCGCGCATCTCCGCGGCCTCGGCCTCGGTCACCCGCCGCCCGGCGTCGCTCTTCAAATCGGCAAGCACCGCCTTGCGGAAATCCCTGGTGCCCTTCACCCAGCCGCGGCACATCCGCTCAAAACCAAGGCGCTTCTGCTCCTTGTCTTCCTCCGCGAGCCATCCGAGGTAATCGCCGTAGAGACGACGCCCCTTGGGCGTGTCCGCAAGCCCGCCGGCGGAGTTCAGCGCGAGCGCGAAGGACTCATGCGAGCGCCGCCTGCGGGGGTGCCAAAAACGATGGAAGCTCGAAGCACCGTAGCGTTCCAAATCCGAACTTTCCACCAATCCGGCTCGAACCGGATTCAAATGGATGTAGTGGCAGACCGGCCCGATCGCACCCTCGTCCAGCAGTATCGCCTTGTAGCGGCCTTGGAAGACGTGGCCGTTCTCCTTTCGGGACGAAGTGGTCTGTCTATTCTTAGATCGTGAAGCACGATCAACCAACCTGCGAGGCAAAATTGTCTTGAACATTTTTAGAAGACCGGGCGGCTAACGTGGGTTGATCGCTGCGTCTTCATGAACAATGAGGTAAAGGAGAAGGAAGGAATCGCTTTGCAGGCAGAATTGGATAAAAAGGAGAAACCCTTGTTTTTGGTTATCCGTGTTCTCCCCGGAGGCTTTATCTTTCCTTGGCAGGTATCGCCTTCGGGGGTTGGCGGGATCTTTCCGGGTGCCGCTCCTCGTAGCCGGGCGGCGGTTCGATCTCGGCCGTGGGACGTCCCTGCGCTTGGCGGGCGGAGAGAGTAATTTCGTAGTTTCTGTCGAGTTCCTCCATGAACCTTTCGCGGTTGGTTTTCATTGCCACGAGGGTTTCGGTTCGGAGGTTCGACGTGTCTTTCATATACTGCCGGAAGGATTTCAGGATACCGGTCCGCTCGGCGTCGGCCTGCTGTTTTTGTTCTTTGAAAAAGACATCCAATTCATCTTCAACCGGGATCCGTTTCGTCATCGTCGGGCGACCAGGAATATCGACGCTGACCAGAAGCTCGTCCACACCCTCGACCTCGGAGACCGTCATGACCCGCCGGATGGCCGCAAGTTCAGCTTCCCTCTCGCGCACCTGCCGGGCGTGATCGCGCCGCAGATAATCGGCGGCGCCGCGAAGCGTTTCCAGCTCCATCAGGAGGTTTTCCTGATCGAGGCTGCGTTTTCCCCTGGGCGGATACTCCGCCGTCAACGCACGAATGTAGTCGGAATAATCCCGCACCCGTGCGGCCGCCAATTCCGCCTCGCCGCGGTTTGCTTTGAGCGCCTCTTCCGACTCCGACATACGCTCATACAAGTCGAGCGGATCCATTTCCGCAAACCCGGCATAGGCATCCTCCAGAGGCTCCGCGGACCCCGTGCCCCCTGAGCCGGCGGGTGAGGTCGATGAGCGTTGCCCCGGCGTCTCGTCCCTCGAAGGTTGCGACACGCCAGGATCTGCGGAGACCGGCACCGATGCCGATGTGCGCACGTCCTCGGGCGGGGCGCTATCCTCCTGCGGAGCTGTCTCGGCCGACGTGTCCACGGCTTTGTCTTCACTCGCGCAGGCGGGCTGGAGCAAGCCCAAGAACAGGACAAGAACAAGGTGCGGATAATTTGCTTTATTCATAGTTTCAATAGGAACGGTTCACGGTGCCGGGCGCTCGAACCTGCGCAGAGCCTCCCTCGCGCGGATCCGCCGCGCCTCGTCCATGGCCTCGACGCGGGCTTTGGCCTGCTCGTTGCGGCTACGTTCGACCTCAGCGAGGGCGGTCAGAAACTTCCCGTAAACGGCGCGGCGCAGAAACCGTGTGCGTTGATCCTCTTCGCGATGGATCGAGCGACCGGAGAGCGGATCGACTTCGAGTTGGGCGGCGAGGTCACGATCCGGCGAAGGTTCGACACCGAGAGCGGCAAGAGTCTTCGCCTGTTCCTTCTTCCAAGCCACGAAGGCCGCCTCGTAGCGGCTCCGGTCGAGCATCAGCTTGAGGACCCCGACCGTCTCTTCCGGAAATTCGCCCGCGTCGTAGGCGCTTTCCGCCTCAAGCGCATCCTCGATCCGTTCCGTCATGTCCGGAAGGTGCGCCGTGTAATACCATTCGCGCAACGCCTCCAACACCGGTCGAAGGCTTTCATCCGAGGGCTCCGGTTCGGGGTAAAAGGTGCCCTCGGTTTCCGCCCAGTCGGTCCAGATCAACCGACAGGTCTCTTGCTCTGGTTTTCTGCGTTGCCGTATCCACGCCACGAAATGGGCAGTTTTCGCTTCGATGATCGCCCTCGCTCGAACCGCCGCGTCGTCCCCGGCGAGACCCTCGCGATCCACCGCATAGGCGACGGCATCGGCCAGCAAATCCCCGGTGAGCGCGGACTCACCGAGCGCCCCCGGCCCGAAAGCGTCGAGGGAGCGGGCCGCCTCGAAATGCTCGTCCATACGGTTGCGGTGCAGTCTTTCATAGAGCGGATGGATGCGGCCCGCCAAACGGCGGGCGGCCCGCGCCACGCCATCTTCGCCCGAAGGCAAGGCCACTTCGTCCGGCAGTGCCGCGCGGATGGCCTGCAGAACGGTCTCCCGACGCCCCGCCCCGAGCGCTTCGAATTCGGCACGGTGCCTTTTCAATGCCTCCGCCAAGAGGGTCAAACCCGATTCTTCGTGGGATGTCCCGCCCGTCGCCCGCACCTCGGCCCACCACGAACCATCCCAGAGATTTCGCAGATCGGGTGCCAAAGGGGGAGGTGCCGCGGCCTCCCCCGCCAGACCGGGCGTGTCGCTCTCCGATTGGCCGGAAGCCGGCGCGAGCAGCGGAAGCAGCAGCAAGAACACGCCGAAAACTAGGTGGCCGAAGGGGCTCTCCGGCAGGCCCGTCTCACGGCCTTGGCTCACAAGGCATCCTCCCTTCCCAAAGCCGCCAGCTCGTTCAAGCTGAGATCGGCGTCTTCCAGATGCCCGCGCTCGTCGACGAGGAAGAGCCACGGCGTTTCCACAATCCGCAGCCGCGCGCTCACCCGATCCGCCGGTTCCACCGAAGGATGACGGTCGAAGAGCGTGAACAACTCCCCGGCCTCCGCCTCCACCAGCGCGGCCCGCGCGGCATCGGCAGACGCATCGAGATTCAGGGAAACCACCCGGATCGGGCGGCGGGACGCGCTTTCCAAGGCGGGTCCGAGCCGCGCGACCCGCCTCAAGCGCTCAACCGTGCCTTCGTCCCGGGCCGACCAGGACAAAAGGACGGTCGCGCGCCCCAGCAGATCGTCGCTGGCGAAGACCTCGCCCGCGCCGGAGTCGTCCCCCGTCAAGGCCGTGCCCCGAAATTCGGGCACCCTTTGGCCCTCCCCCACGACAAAGTTCCGACTGAGGGACGTGTCGGCGGCCTCTCCGCCCGACCCCTGCGACCCGCCCATCACAAAAAACAGGGCGACCGCCAAGACCAGCGCGACGGCTCCCGCGATAAGCCAAACTTTGCTCCGCGCTTCGGAGCCACCGGCACCCGCCGCTTCGGTCACGCCCGGCACGGGGGCGACCGCGGTTTGTTCCCCGGCGGATTCGGGCCCGCTGGCCCGGAAAGCGGTTCCGGCGAAATTTTCGCCTGATGACGGCTTCTCGTCCACGGGAGGCACCATCAACGCGGGCTGCCGCAACAAGCTGAAACGCAAAACCCCTTCGCCGTCTCCCAACCGGAGGACGGGCAATCCTTCGTTTTCCTGCTTTGTTTCGTTCATTTCACTTGTTTCCTTTCTTAGCTCACGCGCCGCGCGTTCACCAAGTCATACCGACGAAGGCCCCGTCGTAGCGGTTGGTGATATAGCGCATGCCGGCACTGAATTGCTGTTTGTTTCCCGATGGGGTGAGGATGCCGATCGAATGAACGCGCATCGGGCGGGTGCCATCGGCCCGTCGGGCATTCAAGCGGTCGAAGAGGTCGATGATTTGGGCGGCGGTGCCGCGACTCGGGCCGTCGTCACCCAGCACATACATGCTGATGTCCTCCCCGCCCCCGAAATCGCGGAGCGCCCGCATCATGCCGTTGGCCGGGTCGCTGTTGGAGGGGATGCGATTGGGTGCGCCGCCGGACATGATTTGCGCGAACAATTGGCCGTAGTTCCTAGGTTGGTTTTTCGATAGGTTCAGGGCATGGCCGACCGCGTCGTAAATCAACTGCCGCCCCTTGAGATCGCCTCGTATCCATTGCCCCGGACTGCCGGCCAAGTAAACGCCCTCGTCGTTCACCACTTGGATGCCCTCCACCTTGGGATACAGCTCCAGCACCTCGCGCAACACCTTAATGACCACGCCCGCACGATCCGCGATGCTGCCGGAAGTGTCGATCACGAAGATAACAAAACGGCTGTCCGCCGGGATGCCGCCCACGCTGTCGGTTCGCCAAGGCGGGGGGGTGTTCCGCAGCTTGTCCCGCTCCTGCATGGCGCTCTTCAGTAGTTCGTTTTTTTTCTCGATGAGCGCGGCGTAATCGGGCACGTTGGCGAACTCGCCTCGGACGTTCGAACGTTTCTTGCGCTTGGCGGCTAGAGCCGCCTCCGCTTCGGCCACCTGTTCCTTCACGCCGACCAGCTCCAACTCCAGCGCGGCGACCTGGCCGAAGATCTCATAAATCTGCTCCTCCCGCACCTCGAGGATTTCCTCCTGATCCTCAATATCCTCTTCGATCACGTAGGGCATGATGCCGCGGTTCAGAGTGAGCAGCAGAATGATTGCCCCGAATCCGCAGCAGATGCAGTCCATGAAGGACAGCGAAAAAACGGTGATCTCTTTGCGTTGGGCGCGTGCCATGGTTCGAAAATCGCGGGTTAGTTGGGCCAGTCCGGCGCGGGGGTGAAAAAGGAGCCGCCGGTCCCCTCGGCGGCGTTCCACATGCGGGGTGCCGCATACATGTCGCCGGTCAGCGGGAAGAGGATGAAGTGCAGCGCCTGGCGCGAGGCCGCGGCCGTCCGGACCGCCCGGTGAAAGGCTTGATTGCGGTAGTTCGCATTGTTGTAGATCCGCCCGCCGCGAAAGTCACTGGGTAGGCCGTCCGCGATGACATAAAGGTTGTCGGGTTTCGGTTCGAGCGTATTGGCCAGCGCCACCGCCGCTTCCAGATTCGCCCCGCCGTTTGGCGCGCTCCGCCAGGCCCCGTCCAAGGCCGACTGGACGGCGGCGCCCGCTTTGCGCTCGATCCATTCGCCCGCGGTGCCCGCGTCCGCGAAGCGGGCTTCATTGTCGTATAGAATGATCTGCAGCCGCTCGCTCTGACTGGTCGCCACCAGCCAATCGAGCGAATCGAGCATCCGCACACGCTTCGGCGCGGTGCGCAGCTCGCGCTCGGAGGCACTCGCGTAGAATTGTTGGAAAGCTTCCGGGCTGTCCGCCACCGTGCTGGCCGAGCAGTCGAGCAGCACGACGGAACGCTCGCCGTCCAGCCGGAGGCCCGTCACGTAGTGCCGCCGCTCGTTTCCTTTTTTTTCGGTCAAGTTGCCGCCCGCGTTCTCCGACTGCCGGTTTTTCAGGTCGGAGATTTGCTGTTTCACCGCGTCGATGTCGGATTGCAGTTTGTTGGCATGCTCCAGCTTCGCCTCGGAAACGTTCCGCTTGTCCGAAAGCTCCGCCTGATCCTGCTTCATCTGCGCGTCCAGCTGTTTCGCCTCCGCCTCGACCTCGGCCAGTTTCGTTTTTTCGTCCTCCAGACTGTTGCGGATTTCCGCCAGCATGCGCTCGCCGTCCTCCAGCCGCTGTTCGATACGGTTCACTTCGGCGCGGGCCGGGCTGACCACCCCCTCGCGCGTCTCGCCGTCTTCCATCGTCGTCATCACGTAGAGCAGGATGACTCCGCCGAAACCGCAACAGATGCAGTCCAGAAAGGAAAGGCCGAAGACCTCCAAGCTCTTGCGTTTGCGCTTCATCGTCCGTCCATCCCCGTCACCGCGACGCACATCAGCTCCACCTTGTGACCGCCGATCCCGAGATAATCGCCCGTTTCCAGCGCCTGACCCGGCTCCGCCGGCCGGTCGTTCACCCAGACCCTTCCGTCGCCCCAATCGGCGAGGCGGACCGCCCCGTCCGCTTCAACGCGCAACTCGCAGTGGCGCTCAGCCACCTCCGGGATAGCATGGACGATCCGCAGGCCGGATTCCTCCGCCGTCAGCCCGCGCCCGATGCGGAAAGCGCCAACCTCCAAGGGCAGCACGCGACCCTGAAACAGCAGATGGGTCGGTTTCGGCGGAGGCCCGTCCAGAAATCCGTCCTTGCCGGTGTGGTAGTGGCGTCCGCCATTGCGTCCGCCGTCGTCGGCCGCCGGCGAGTCCGGTTCCAGTGGCCCGGATTCGTCCCCGGCGTGATCGGCGTCGAACCGGATCTCGACCGCCGATGCCTCGCCCGAGTCCGAGCCGGAGCCCGGAGAAGCGTTCCGCCAGAGCGAGCCGCCGTCGAGGACATCGCGCCCTTCCTCCGAACAATCGACGGGCGCGATATCCGCCACCCGCGCCAAATGGTCGACCGCGCCGGGAATCCGCGATATCCGCGGCGAGAGCAACAAGGGTGCGTCTTTCCCGCCCGCACCCTGCTCCCGGATCGTCCGCCGAACGAAGGCGACGAGGATTTCGGCCAGATCGCCAAAGGCCTCCTCGAAATCCGAGCCCGCCATCTCGGCCTTTCGCGCACCGATTTCAAAGATCGCCACTCCGCCCCGGCTCAAGGCCGCCAAAGCCTCCGGAATTTGATCGAACAAGGCCTGGTCCGTGGCTCCCTTCTTGGAGGGGCGAATCCGCATTTGCTCGAGGCACAGCTTGTCGGCCTTGAGAAACACGGATTCCTCCAGTCTGGCGGCGCCGAATCCGTCCTCCGTCCAGGCACCCGCCACCCGGACGCTCTCGGCGGATACATCGAGCCGCGCCAGAACCAGTCGGCCGAGGGTGGCATCGAGATAAAAACATTCCGGCCGCCCGGAACCGATCCGGTCACGGTTGGCGAGAAAGGCCGCCAGCGCCACGTCCACACAGGTAGCGGAGGGAAACCCCGCCTCATCCGCGAGCGTCCGCAACGCCCGACGGTCTTCCTCCGTATAGAACGAAGGCATCAGCAAAACCGTCGCTTCCCCGCTAACGTGCTCGACGGGCAATGCCGCCAACTGCGTTCGCACGGCCTCTCCCACCGTCAGCCCGGGCAAGCGCCCGTCCACCGCCCGGTCCGGCTCACCGGGACGATCCCAGAAGCCGGCGACGGTTTCACCCGGGGTCAGCCGGGCGTTCGCTCTCGCGGCCGCGCCGAAGATCCATTCGCCGCCGTCGTCCAACGAGGCCATGCCCGGACCGGCGGTTTCGTTGTCGCCCGCTCCGGTTTGGAGACGAATGCCGCTGTCGTTCAAGTCGATGCAATTCATAGTTGGGAAAATCGATGTGATTTCGGAGGCAATTCAGGCTTCAGGCTGGCCGCTCCAGCCGGTCCACGCAATGCTCGTCGCAGTAGCGCTCGACCTCCTGCACGAGTTCTTCCTGGCTGCCTTGTAGCCAATGGATCAGCAGCATGAGCACGAGGCTCAGAAGGAGCGCGATGAGGGTGGAGTTGAAGGCGAGTCCGAGCGCCCCGGTGACCGGGGCGATATCGCCGCTGGCCACCGCGTCGGAGGCCAGGCCGAGGCCGAGACCGATGCCACGGACCGTGCCGACGAAACCGATCGACGGAATCGCCCAGGCAACGTAGCGCACCGCCGTGGCCCGTGCCTCCAGCCGCGCCAACTCGTCCTCGCAAACCGAGGACACTGCCCGGGAGACATCTTCAGTCGAATGCCCGGCATGGAACCGACTCAAGGCCCGGCGCAGCGCCCTCGGTAGCAACCGGGCCTGCTCTTCCTCGGGCAGGCGCTCTAGCGGCCGCATCTGCGCCATCGATTCCTCCGGCGTGATGGCCTCCTCCGAATAAGGCATGGGATCGCGTTCGAGCACTGATTTCTCGCGCTTCACGTCTTTGAACTGCTCCATCAGCACGAAGAAGACGACCCAGAGAAAAAGAATCAGGCAAAAGGCCTGTTCCGCCCCGTTCAGCGTCTCCGCGATCGAGAAGGACTGCCCGGGGATTTCCCCCGCCGCCTTGGCCATGCCGACCGCGTCGGCCACCGGACCTACATAAAATTGATACAGCATCAGGATCAAAACCGATGCGGCGACAAAGCCCACGGCTTTGATCAGGATTCCCAGGTTAATCGTCATGGATGTATTTCCTCGTTTGGTTGTTGAAGCGCGGGCGCGGTCGTCATTGAGCGCCCTCCGTAAATTCATTCCGCAGCCGGAGGGTCACGTGCTTGCCGGGCGCGGTCGACTGGATGGAGACGACCGCGCGTAGACCGGTGCCGCCCGTATGCGTGGCTTCCAGCACGCCGAGGCCGGCATAGAGGTTCTCAAACGCGAACCGTCCCTCGGCGTCGGTCTTCGTGCTGCGACCCTGATAGCGCAACTCGGCGCCCTCCACCGGTTCGCCGCCACGGGCCGGCAAGAGTCGGCCGCTCAGCGAAACCCCGCCACCGTTGTCGGACGGGTCGATCAACAAGCGCGCGAAATCCACCGCGAAGAGGTCCGGATCCGGACCGGAATCGCCCGATTTGTCGATGCGCAGGGCAAAGCTCCCCGAGCGCACAACCGCCTCCCACTTCGGCGGAACGGCCACGGTCAGGAGCCGGCCCCCAGTATCCGGAATATTGATACGATTGAGGGCTTCTTCAAGGAAGGAGGCCGGCTCCCCGTCGATCGTCGCCGTGTAGGCGCCATCTTCGTGGCTCGACTCGATTCCGGCGAGATAGAGTTGCAGCAGGACGGTTCCCGTCGTCTCCACGGACGGCAGAGACTCGAACCGCAGAGCCTCGGACTCGACCGCATGATAGCCCGGCGTGCCCGGCGGGGCCTCCGCCACCTCGGGCAAACGCCCGCTTCCGGCCATCAGCCGGTCGGTGCCGGGCGGATCCTCTGACCGCCGGCCTTCCGCCGCTTCCGGGTTCGACCAGAGGGGCGGGCGCTCGCGTAGCGCACGTCCCTGATAGGGATTCGCGCCCGCCTGCCAGCCGAAACCGAAGTTATCAATGTCGCCGACCCGGATGACCCGCCCGGCCTGTGGCGTGTCCTCGAGGGACACCCCCTTCGCGGCCCAAGGGCCGTCCTCCGTCGTCTCCGGCATGCTGAAACGCTGTGCCGCCGACATCGGCTCCGTTCCCCGCCGCGCTTCTAAGGGCAGGAGGGCGCACAGCGGCAAAAACAGAACCAAGGCCAAGCGCGCGAGCCGATGGCGCGGGCGAACGTCCGACCGATGCTTGTGCAGCGTGGTCATGGCCGGCCGCCCTCCTCCGTCTTTTCCTCCGCCGTAACGCCGTGGAGATGGCGCAAGCGGCGGGCCTTTTCCTTCGCTTCCGGATCGATGGGATCTTCTTCGGCCGCGGCCTCCTCTCCAAAAAGTAGATCCTCGACCGCGTTGTCGAACTCGAGAGTCGAGCGCGTCACCACTGGCTCCGAAGCGGATTTTCGGCTCTCGTCGCCCGCGACGCCGCCGTTTCCGCCGCCGTTTCCGCCGACGGTCGAGGCGTTCGAAGTTGGTTCCGTCCCGTCCGAATTCGGCGTGCCCGTCGCAGCGGATTCTTGCGCCGATTCGAACTGGCGAACGGGCGGAGGCGTATACTCGGTGGGATCCGTCCATTTCTCCTTGGCAGCCTCCCGCATGGGCTTGGGCGAGGCCCGCTCCATGGCCGCCTCCATCGCCGCCTGTTCGGCAGCGGCCGTTTGTTGATGCTGCTCGGCGGCCTCTTGATGGGCGGCCGCCCGGGCGGGATCGTCGGCGGATTCGGCATTCCGCTGCGCTTCGACAGCTCGCTCCATCGCCGCCTCCGCCGCCTCGGCCGCCTTGACCGCTTGGCGCAGGCTTTGTCGTTTCGCCTCGTCGCGTTGTCGCGCCGCCTGCGCCTTCTTTTGATTCAAATCCCGTCTCATTCGCTTTTGCTCGGTCAAAGCGTCCTCCTGCGCCCGCCTGGCCTCCGCCTGGGCCGCTTCGGACGCCTGTTGAGCGGCGGGCGAGGGTTCTTGCGCGGCCTGCTCGGTGGCGCGACGGGCCGCCGCCTGGGCTTCCGCCGCCGCCCGCTGCGCCTCCGCCGCCGAGTTGGCGGTCGGCGGCGGCCCCTTGGCGGCGGCGGCCTCTTGCTGAGCTTGTCGCATGGCTTCCTGGCTGCGCTCCGCCTGCGCCTGGGCTTGGGCGGCCTCTTTCAATTTTTCCTCCGCCGCCTTCGGCGAACTCGCCCGCGCGGCCTGCGCCTGCGACTGCGCCGCCGATTCCATCGCTTCGGCGGCCTGCTCCGACGCTTCCATCGCCTCTTGCAAAGCCGCTTTCTCCCCTGTGTTTTGGGAAGCCTGCATCTGCTTGCGGATCTGTTCGCTGGTTTCACGCTGCGCCTCGGCCGCTTCGGACTGCGCCTGACTCGCCGCCTTCGCGGCCTCCTGTGCCTGCTGCTGCTCGGCGGCTTTCGCGGAGGGTTGAGCAGCCGCTTCGGCCGCCTGCTCGGCCTGCGCCTGCGCCTGCGTAGCCGCTTGCTGCGACCGGGCGGCGGCCTCCGCCTGCTGGCGGGGGTTGGAAGGAGTGGATGGCGACGGCTTGGGGGGCGGCGAGGGCGAAGGATCCGTGGGTGAAGACGACTTCTCGCCGTCTTTCGGCGAATCCGACGAATCGTTTGAAACATCGCTTTCGTGCGTGGGATCCAACTCCATCCTCCCTCCCTCGGCACCCTTTTCGTCGCTCTCGGGGGACGGCTCATCGGGTGTCTCGGTCGACGACGCATCGCCCCGCATCTGCTGTTCGAGATCCCGCATCCGCTTCAAGTCCTGTTCGATCTCGTCCATCGCATCCGCCAGTTCCTTGTCGGCTTGAGCCGCCGCTTCGGCTTGCGCTTGTGTCGCCCGCGCTTGCTCCCGCCGCGCATTCTTCACGGCCGCTTCCGCCCCCTGCTGCGCCTTTTTCGCCGCTTCGAGCTGGCGCATGGCCTCGCTCTGCTTCGAGACGGGCGACCGGTTCGCCTCCTGCCGGGCCGCCGCCTCGCTCTGCGCGGAACGCGCCTCGGCCAGCGCTTCCGCCGCCGCCCGCTGTTCCGCGTCGGCGGTGCCCGCGAACAACTCCGCATCGGCGCTTTCCTTGTTGGCGCGCATGGCCTCGCGGGCCGACTCCAAGGCTTCCGCCGC
Source organism: Verrucomicrobiota bacterium (assembly GCA_009908325.1). GTDB lineage: Bacteria > Verrucomicrobiota > Verrucomicrobiia > Opitutales > Coraliomargaritaceae > Thalassobacterium. The sequence continues at coordinate 16,605 of JAAAPI010000275.1, forward strand.
CGCCCGCTGGGCTTTTTCCGCTTCGGCGGCGGCCTCCGCCGCTTCGGCCTGCGACTCGGCCGCTTCCTTCTTGGCTTTGCCCCGCGCCTCGGGCGTCCCGCTGGTCGCCTGCATCTGCTTTTCCATGGCCGCCTTCTGCGCGGACTCGCTCGCCTTCAAGTGCCGGGCCGCCTCGGACTGCGCCTGTTCCGCCTTTTTCAATTCATGTTCCGCCCGCCGGGCATCGGGCACGCCCGCCGCCCGCATTTCACGTTTTTTTTCAAGCGTCCGCTCGATCGAGTCCGCCGTCCGCCGAAGGTTTTCCCCCATTTCCTTCGCCGCCTCCCGCTCCGAAACGCCGGGCGTGCCTTTTTTGGCGGCGTCTTCTTCCATCCGCTCGGCGGCCTCCCGCGCTTTCTCCACCAAGGTGCGGGCGGCGGTTTCGAGCGCGTCTTCGGCGGCCTTAAGTTTGGCTTCGTTCTCCTCCGTCGGTTCTTCCTCGAAAGCCTCCTGTTTGCGCTCCCAGTCGGTTTTCGCCTTCACGTAGGCCTCCATGTCCGGCGGCGGTATCTGGTTATTGGAGTAGCCGACGTCCCCGGCGCCTTCGTAGGTGTCGGCCAACGGGCCGACCTGCCCGGAAAGCATCGGGCCGACCGCCGCGCAGCCGGCCAGAAGGCATCCGGTGAACCATGATTTTGAGGAGAATCGGCGCATCAGAAATTCTCGGGGAAGTGGGATTGCTGGAAGGGCTGGGTCGGCACGCTCTGCTCCGAAAACCTGCGTTCCGCCTCACGGCGCGCCTTCGCTTCTTTGCGCAGGGCGTCGCGGTCCACTTCGGACGCCTCCTTCTTGGCGGCCTCGGCGGTCTTTTCAACGGCCGCGGCCGACCCCGGCTTTGTGGCGGATATCGCTTGGCCCGGCAAGTCAAGCGGAGAGGACAGCAGCAAAACCGCAAGCACCGGGGCGAAGCGCCCGGAGCGAGGGATGGGGCTACCGGGGACTGGTGAGATCGATTTCATTGGGCGCGTTTCATGGTGACGTTTAATTCGGTTTCCAGACCCGCCCGCACGGTGACCTTGGCGTCGTCTTCGAGGTAGCCGAGGCGGCGGAAGACGAAGCTCTGTTCACCCGCCTCGTATTCCAGTTCGAGCGGCGTGAGACCCAGCAGCTTTTGCCCCTGATAGACTTCCACGCCTCGCGGGAGGGTCAGGATCTTGAGTTTTCCCAAAAGAGCCTCCGGCTCGAACACGAGCGAATACTCGCGCCCCGGCTCGGGACGCAGCCGCTTCTCCGCGGGCCGATGGTGAGGTGAGCGCAAGGCGAAGGCGTACTCCCGGTTGGGCGACACGGAAAAGACGTGGGGCGTGGCGTGCCCGGTCATTTCCCCGTTTACCGCGATGCGGAGGCCCGGCGGCGTACTTTCGAGCTTCACCTCCGCATGATCGAGATCCAATTCGAAGTGGCCGAGGTCGAGATCCGCGTCCGCCTCCACCGTGAAAGACAGAACCCTCGGCTCGAAGGCGGGCCCGCCGGACAGCGTCCAATCGTAGGGGGCTTCGCGGGCGTGGACTTTGATCGGCTCGCCTGCCAGCCCCACCAAGCGGTCGCGCTCGTCGAGGACGCGGGCGCCCGGCGGGGTCGAGGCCAGCGCCACCCACGACCAGTTGCGGATCAGTTCAAGGTCCACGGACTGCCGCTCGCGGAAACCCTTGATCTCAAGCTCCCGCTCGAGCGGCTGGAAATCCCCGCCGCCATCCGCGCGGAGTTTATAGGTGCCGGGTTCCAGCTCCAGCCCCGCCAGCGGAGTCGTCCCCACCGGCTCGCCGTCGATGGAAATCGCCGCCTCGGTGTTGGCGCTCACCGTGAGCACGCCCGGCAAAACCTCGAGCGTGAATTCGAAGGCATTGACCACGCCCGGCTCGACCGTCAGGGACGTGTCCAGCAAGACATATCCGGGCACCGCCACTTCGAGAAAATGCTCCCCGGGGGCGATTTCAAAATCGCCCTCCCGCGAGTATTCGAGCCGCTCGCCGTCGAGAAAAACGAACTCTGGCACGGGATCGATCCGCACGGTCACGGGCAACGGCTTGGCCGCGCCCTCCCGCAGGAGCAGCCACCCGGCCAGCCCCAGCAGGCCGACGAGGAGGATCGCCGCGACGCCGATGACCGCGGGAGGGACCGTCTGTTTGCCCCGCCCGGGCCGACCGCGGGGAGACGCCCGCCCGCCAACGCTCGATCCGCCTGTTGGTTTCGTGCTCATAAAGGTTGATCGCATTTCACCGGGAAGCGCATCGGCTCGCCGCCCGCCGGCACCGTCAGGTCGAGTTTCACGTCGAAATAATAGGGCCGCTTGCCCACCACCGTGTAGGAGCCGGGCTTGAGCTTCAGCTCCTTGGACGTCACCTCTTTGAAGACGCCGACCTTCCAGACTTCGATCTGCGTCTCGCCGTCCGAGACCAAGGTCACGCTGACCGGCTGGTTCATCAGCTTGAGCCGCTCGCGCGTCGCCGCCAGCAAGGTCGCCACTTCGTCGTTGCGCGGATTCAGCCGCCGGGCCTTTTCCAACAACCCGATCCCGTATTCCAGATCCGCCACGCTGGAACGGTTGAAGGCTTCCTTCGCCGCCTTATACAACTCGTCGGCCTCAAAGGCGTCGCGCCGGCCCTGCTTCGCCCGGTCGAGCCCGTCCGCCGCGTCTTTGAGCCCCGGAAAGTCCGCCGCCAGCCCAGCATAGAGCTCCAGCGCGGCGTCCCATTTCCCCTCGGCTTCCAGGCGTTTCGCCGTCCCCAGAGAATCAGCCATCCGCTGCCGGTCGGCGCGTTCGCGCACATCCTGGGCCAGCCGCTTCGCCCGCTCGCTTTCCGGCGTCAGGGCGAGGGCTTGCTCGACCAAATCCAGCGCCTCGCCCAACTCGCCCGCTGCGGCCGCCGCCTCCGCTTCCGTCAATCGCGCCTCCGCCACGGCCGCAGCCCGCGCCGCCACGACCCGTTCCAAGCCCTCCTTTGCCGCCGCGTGGTGCGGGTCTTTCTCGATAACCGAGCGATACTGCCCCTCGGCCACCGATAGCAGATCGTTGGTCGCGTTGGACTCCGCTTTCGTGAAGAGCGGATGCGTCTCATCCAGCACCGCCATGCGTTCACGCCATTGCAGACCCGCCGCGTCCTCAGGCAGGCGCTCGAGGATGCGCGCGACGGCCGCCTCGCCCGCCGCCCGGTCGCCGTCGGCAAAGGCCGCCGCCGCCGCTTCGCGCGCCGCCCCGATGGTCGCGTCGAAAGCCGCCTTACCCGCCTCGAAACGCCCGATGGCTTCCTCGTATTTGGCCGAAGCGGCCTCTGCGTCTCCCCCGGCCGTTGCCGCTTCCGCTTCCTGGCGCAGAGCCAGGGCCTCTTTGTAAAGTTCAGGCTGGAAAGCCTGCAGGCGGTGCTCCACCGCCATCGCGCGGGCGGCCTCGTAGCGCTCGACCACCTCGGCCAGCGCTTCCTTGGCTTCCAAATAGGCATCGACCGCCTCTTTGCTCTCGGTGACCTCGCGCACCGCCTTGCGGGCGCGTACCGGATCGCCTACCGAAGCCTCCCGCTTCGCCTCCGCCAGCCCCGCCATGGACTTGCCCATCAAGCGCCCCATGACCGAATCCTCCGCCAGCGAGGGGTCTTCCCTCAGCCGCAACCGCAACGCGTCCACCGCCGCCTCGGCTTCGGCCACGCGGGCGTCCCAATCCTCGCCCAAGCCTTCGACCGGGACCGCCGGCTCCGTGTCGGCCGCTCCTTCCGCGCCGTCTTCCGCCGCACCCCCCTCGGCCTGCCCCGACCGCGAAGCGGAAGCTCCCGCACCGCCGAGGACCGCCCAAAGCACCGCCGCCAAGGCCAGCAAACCGACAGCGGCAAGCAGCCCGAAGAGAAGGCGCTTCTGCCGCGCTTCATCCTCGGACCGCCCGCGTCCCGCGGGCACCGCCTTCGGTTTTCGCTGGTCGCCGTCCGCCATCAGTCGAGACGCGCCGTCGTGGCCGTGCGGATGCCGCCGGTCTCACGCTCATACACTTCGACCAGCTTCGCCCGCAGCGCGGCGAACTGCTTGTCCACGGAACCCTCGAGTTCCAACGTGGCGTCGAACAGCTCCACGTTGATCGACTCGGCGTGCGACTCGAAGGCCTCCGACTGCGCGGTCATGTAGGCGTGCTGCTCGCCCGCCTCGGCTTCCTTGGCTTGGGCGACTTCGTAACGGCGCCGCAACTCGGGATACTCCTTTTGCAGGCCTTCGTTCATATCGAAATAAAAGTTGCCGTCCTCACCGACCTGGACGCTGTTTACCATCAGTTCGGCCGCCTCCCGGCGGAGGATATCCTCGGGGTCTTCCCCGGTTATTACGCCCCCCAGCACACCAATTCCTTTTTTCATCCATCCCTCCCGTTCTGCCGCCTTCACGGCGCGCTCGTGTTCCTCCATCAAGCGTCCATAGGCCTCCACGCTCGCCCCGTATTCCCGGCGCCAGGCGGAGTAGGACTGGTAGACCCCGGCATGGCTTTCCGAATAAAAAGGACCGAAGTCGTCGGCGATGATACGGTGCTCCTCGTCCCGACACCGCATGGCGAATTTCCAGAAAGTGTCGTCCGGCGAGGGCATCCCCAGCAGCCGCGCGCGACCGAAGCCATCCGCCTCCAGATACTCCGCGAAGACCTCCGGCGCGAGATCGGCGGCGTATTTCACGTCGGCCACGCGGGCCAGCTCTGCCACCTCGTCGGCCTTCCGCCGCGCCATATTCAGCAGCGAGTGGGTGAATTCGACCAGCGCCTTGGCGTAGGGATCGGGCGGTGTTTCCAGATAGTCCGCTTCCGAAGCCTCCGCCTCGTAGTCGTAGCTAAACCACTCCCGCCCGGAGGCGTCCCGAGCGGTCAGCCGCAGGATCAGGTGGTTGCCGATCGATTTTCGGATGCGCCCGTCGACCACCACATCATGCGTCTCCGTCGCGCCGGGCCGCAACGATACCGTTTGAAATTGGCCGGAGGCCAGCAACTGATCCCGCAGCATCACCGGCAGCGCATACGACTCCACCTCGCGAATCGCCTCCGGCACCTTGTTGACCAGAAACACCCGCTTGCCCTCCCTCGCCTGGGCCGCGATCAAGGCCTCGTCCGCAGGGCCGATCACCGTCTCCGGCGCGTAAGTGAAGAGGTTGACCCCGATATCCAGCGTCGCCGCCGCTTCGATTTTGCCCGCCGGTTCCATTGTCAAGTAGGCCGGTGCCGGGCGCGTCACCACAATCTCGGCCTCCGGAGAGGGCGCCGTCCTCGTCGCCCGCACCGGTTCGGGTTGCGGCGGAGGCGACTGCTTCCGCGACCCGCCGCCGAACGCGTCGCCGATATTTTCGGTGGCATCTCTTAACCCCTTGCCTAAGCCCTTAAAGGGATTGGCGTTGACGGTGCCCGTCATCACAAACAACAGAGCGAGTGTGGCGAGTTGTGTTGGTTTCATAGTATTAACGTTATTTTAAGATTATTGTGGATTTGTCGGTAGAAATTGAAGTCATGGTTGGATCAACCGGAAAAAGGCTTTATCGGCGGCGGTGGTGTCGACACGGACGGATTTTTCGAAGCCGTTGTCGGTGGGCGGCACCGTGGACTCCGACCAATCGTCGCTCTCGAGCGTCAGGCTTTCCTGCAATACCCAGTCACTGGAGGGAGAGGGCCAGGCGAGGATCAACTCGCCCGCCGGTGCCGCCGGCGAATCCGGTTGACGGAGGCGCGCCTCCACCGGCTCCGCCGTCATCCCCGTCGCCGTCAGTTGGTAGGTGCCGGAACTATCGTTGCCACTCTCCCGCACCAGGATCGTGTAGCGACCGGTGGCGAACGCCTCGAATGAAACTTCCGCCAAGGAGGAGCCGGAATCCACCGCGACCAGTTTACCGTCCGGCCCGCGAACCGCAATAAGGGGGCTGAAGACGGTTCCACTCACTTCACTCAAACTGAGAAGCACTTCATCTCCGACTTCCGTATGGAAACCATACTGGTCAATATCACCGATCTCGATGCTTCCGCTCAGAACCGCTCCGTCTTCTAGACCACTCCCTTGATCGCTCGTCCCCACTGAGAAAGGTTGGCTTGTCCGCGCGAAATACAGACGGTAGCTGCCGCTCGCATCGCCGCCGCTCTCGCGCACCAACGCACGGTAGGTCCCGCCCGATGACGCGGTGAAAAACACTCCGGCGGAGTTCGATCCGCTCGAACGCGCCACCAGTCCGCCGGAGCCGTCGTAGATTTCCACGAACGGACTGAACACCGTGCCACTCAGCTCGCCCAACTGCACACGCACCGGCTCGCCCGCCGAAACCTCGAAGTCCCACAGGTCGATGTCACCCAGCGTGATCACGCCCTCCTCGTTCAACCCGTTGGACAGCGTGCCGCCCTCGTCGCCCGTCGGCACCGAAAAGACCCCGGCGGAGCGGGAGAGGAAAATCCGATAGCCTCCGGTGCTGTCGTCGCCCGCCTCACGGACGTAAGCCGAATAAGTCCCGCTCTGGGATGCGACAAAAGAAACCGCCGCTGAGGAACTTCCGATGTCAAGAGCCACCGGCGTGCCCGAAGGGTCAAAAACCGCCAGAGATGGACTGAACACCGTTCCACTCAGCTCCCCCAACTGCACCCACACCCGTTCGCCCGCGTTGGCCGAAAAATTCCAGCGATCCACGTCGCCCACCACACCGATCGTTCCGTCCGCCGAGCTACCGTTGCCCAGCGAACCGGAGAGCGAGGCCGAAGGTGGGCTCACGCCTCCCGGCGTACGGCTGAAGTTCAAGTTGTAACTTCCGTTACCGGAGACATCCGAACTGAAATCTTGTATCACGACAAAGTATTGCCCGCCAACCGACAGGGTTTCCGATATAGACGCCAGTGAGCTATCCGAGTCAAGCGCCACAAAGCTTCCATCGGGAGCGTAGAGAAGCACCACCGGCGTGAATCCGCTTCCAGCTGTCTCCTGGACACTTGCGGAAACAACATCACCGGATCCGGCGGTGAATGAGAAAACATCCATGTCGCCAAGATCAATCTGGCCATTGACGCTCGCTCCCCCGGCGATCGTCCCGCCCTCGTCGCCCGGGGGCACCGCGAACGGCCGCCCCGGCACCGACAGGAACAGTTCGTAGGCACCCGTCCCGCTCACGTCCGCATTGCCATCCTGCACCATGACCGTGTAGGTTCCCGCCACCCCGGCACTCACGACCACGTCCGCCGAACTCGTTCCACTGTTCGATCCCAACTGGCTCCCGTCCGGGCCATAGAGCAGCAGAAAGGGCCTGAAGTCCGCGCCGGAAGTCTCCGCCACCGCCAAGCGGATCGTCTCATCCGCTGAGGCTTCAAACGACCACAGGTCCGCGTCGCCCAGATCGATCGTTCCGTTGTGCCGCTCGCCGCTGGAAATCGACCCGCCCTCGTCGCCCGAGGGCACCGTGAACGACCGCCCCAGCACCGACAGGAACAGCTCGTAGGCCCCCGTCCCGCTAACGTCCGTGTTGCCGTCCTGCACCACCGCCGTGTAGGTTCCGGCCACCGAAGCGTTCACCACCACGTCCGCCGAAGAAGAGCCGCTGTTCGATCCGAGAAGGCTTCCGTCCGGGCCGTAGAGCAGCAGAAAGGGCGTGAAGCCCGCGCCGGAAGTCTCGGCCACCGCCAGACGAATAGCCTCGCCCGCCGAGACCTCGAAGGACCACAGGTCCGCGTCGCCCAAGTCGATCGTCCCGCTGTGCCGCTCGCCGCTGAAAATCGCCCCGCCCTCGTCGCCCGACGGCACCATGAACGGCCCCTTGGAAAGGGCGAAATATATCTCGTAATTGCCGGTCCCATTTGGCGTCGAAGACGCGTCCTTCAAGGTGACCGTAAAGATGCCGGAAACTGCGGCGGTATGCACGGCGTCCGCCGAAACGCTACCGGAATTCGAAGCCACGCGATCCCCGCCCGGCTGAAAGATTTCGAGAAAGGGCTCGAAATTCGTGCCCGACACTTCGCCGACGCCCACCCGCAGGGTGATTCCGGCCTCCACCGCTATCGTCCAAGAGTCGATATCGCCTATCGGCGAAAGCGTCCCGGAAACCCGCTGCCCGCTGGTCACGGATTGGGCGGCGAGCGGACCGGCGACCAACAGGCCGAGGATAAGCAATAAGGGAGCCAAGGAAAGTGTTTTCATCACATGAAAAGCCGGCGGATTGATGGGACTGATTAAGAGCGAATCTGCTAGGCGAAGCCATCTGTAAACAGCCTCTGAGCCGTTTGGCCGTTCTAGCTATAAGGAAAATTTATGATTTGAATTATCGGGAGTCACGCCGTTGGCAATCCAAATTTTAAGTTTTTTTTATTTTTAACCTCGATGTCATAATTGCCGTTTATAATAGCCACGGAGTGTTTGAAGCACGCGTTCGGAATCCCTCTTGCTCAGCGAACGTTATCGCCTGGCGTTCCGTGCATGCCCGGCGCTCTCAGTGGGCACGCGCCGCGTCGGTGAAATCGATCCGGCTGGCCGATAAACTCGCATCGGGAACCCCCTTCCCCGGGGACTTGGCTACCACTTTCACTCTACTATTTATCGCAAAGACGTTTGATAAGCTCCAATTGAGGCGCGACCGAATCCACGCCATTTCGATGCCCGGCCCAGGAGCGCACTCAAATTCTCATGGATCTAGTATTTAGTTGATTAATAATGCGAAGTAATGCGAGTTACTTCGCATGAGCCGACCTGCCACTCCGATCAACCTAAGTCCAAATGAACGCACAGAACTTGAACGCCCGGCGCAGGCACGGGGCTCCCAGGGAGCGCAAGAAAATACTCCGCAAAATGAACCCCCTGCTCAAACGGATCGGTGAACATGCCCGCCGCCACCGTGATCTGCTGGATGCAAAGTTCGGACAAACCCAATTGAGCCAAGCGCAAGCGGCGCGGATCATCGCGCGTATCGATGATCTGTCCCAAAGAGACCCCCAACGGCTGAAGGAACGGCTGAAAGAGGAAAAGTTCCGTGAGTTCCAGACCCGTCGCGGAGGCACCGAGGCGCGAATCGGAATCTTTAAAAGCCATACCCGCTCGCGGGTATGGCGGGCCAAAGGGCTGGCACACCGCCAGCTCGCAGTCGGATGGAGCGTGCTCGCGCATAACCTCGAATGGGTCGCACGACGAGTGCGTGAGCAAAGTGCGAAAGCGCCTCTGGCTGAAAGCGCCTGAGGTAATCCCCCAAAGTCGAACAAGTCCGAAGCTTCAATTTAACAGGAGAATGCTTCTGCATGCTTACCCACTCGGAATAACGACCCGTTTATAAGCAAAAATAGGTTTTCTCGTGTAGAAACCGAGCAGATTGTGTTCGGTCGGGCAAAAAAGGGAAACGCGGTATCGGACGGTTGAAAAGATCCGCACTTTTGCGGACAGGCTCTGGCGTAACACTCAATCCGATGCACTCGCGGCAAAGCCCGACCTCAAGACGTGTCTATATTGCCCTTGCCCTTGAGCTTGAGTCATATTTTCGATTTCAGCGTTCCTCAATCTCAATAAAATAAAAACTTCCGTCTTGCTTTCAAGTCTTTTTTCAGCTAGCGATCGCGTCAAATCTACCTAGCCAAGTATGGCAGACCAATTGCGCGGGCTCGAGCTTACTATTATAAGATCATAAGCTATTTAATTTGATGAGCTTGCGACTCTTGGAATCATTTAGGCTATTTTTTTCTTTTTCGTTTGTCTGCCAAAATTTCTTCGAACGCACGCGCACGCGAGGATATATCCGAACATGCGCTCACTCGGAAGGTGTCCCGAGTGCCGATGTTTTGAGCTACTCTCTGGAGGGGCGGATCGGGTTACGCTTGGACTTTGAACCTGAGTTCCGGCAGACTGAAAACCTTCAACACAAAACATTAAACGTTCACGCATTTCATCCAGCCAAATTATTTTGTATCTCCCGGCTGCGCTCTGCGTGGCGGATCTGGAGGGCCGCCAAATCGAGATCTCGGATGCTCCCCTGCTCCACCAGCACACGCCCGCCTACGACCAGATCAGCCACCTGCCTGGGGTGGCAAATCAGCAAGGCGTCGACGGGGTTTTCCGCGCCGTTGGCGTAGAGATCTTCGGTGGGGAAAGCGGCCAAGTCGCCGCAGTAGCCGCGGGCGAGGCGGCCGAGGTCTGTTCGGCCCATCATTTCGGCAGCGCGCCACGTGCCGAGCTCGAAGGCGTCCAAGACGGACATGGCTTCGGCACCGTAGCGGACACGGGCGAGGTAGAGGGCTTGGCGCAGCTCGGCGAGGATGTGGCCGGAGTCATTGGAGGCGCTGCCATCGACGCCGATGCCAACTTTGATGCCATACTCCAGTAGCTCCGGCACGCGGCAGATGCCGGAGCCGAGCCGCATATTGGCGTTGGGGCAGTGGCCCACGCCGATGCCGTGCTCGGCGAGCTGCTCCAACTCGGTGTTATTAAAGTGAATACCGTGAGCCAGCCAGGTGCGGTCGTAGTCCCAACCGCAGTTGAGCAGGTAGTCGAGAGGGCGGCGGCCAAATTTTTCGAGGGAAAAAGTATTTTCCGCTTCGGTCTCGCCGCAGTGGGTGTGCAGGCCGGTGCAGTGCTTGCGTGCGAGTTCGGAGCTGGCTTTGAGGAGCGACTCGGAACAGGAGGTGGCGGCGCAGGGAGCCACGATGATCTGGCGAAAGCTGCCGGACGCGGCATCGTGGCGGGTCTCGATGAGGCGCTCGGTGTCCTCGAGGATTTCGGCCTCTTCTTGCAGCGCCCAGTCGGCGATGAGGTCGGACCGCACGTTCATGGAGCCCCGGCTGGCGTGGAAACGGACGCCCATCTTCGAGGCAGCGGCGAACTGGGCGTCGATCATGTTGTGCGCTCCGCGGGGGAAGACGTAGTGGTGGTCCGCGACGGTGGTAGCGCCACTGAGCATGAGCTCGGCGAGGCCGAGCTCGGTGCAGAGCGCGAGGTCGTCTTCGCCAAAGTTCTGCCAGAGCCGGTTCATGGCAGCCAACCAGGGAAGCAGGGGCAGGTTATTGCCGGGCGTGTAGGCGCGGGCCATGTTTTGGTAGAAATGGTGGTGGGTGTTAATCAGCCCGGGCAGGATGATGCGCCCGCGGCCACTGAGGCGGGGCACGGAGGCGGGAATCGTTTCCGGAGGTCGACCCTCCCCGATCGAGTGGATGAATCCGTCTTCGATGTGGAGCCAGGCATCGCGCAGGACGCGGCGCTCGGCATCCATCGTGACAAGGTAGTCAATGTCGTGGACGAGGAGTGAGGCGGTGATGGCCAGTGAGGATGGACGGTTGGAGGGCATGTTTTCGGTCGTCAATAAGGCGTCAGCGTAAATTTTTTTTTAATTCCTTCCCTTTGAGGGAAGGTGGTCGGCTTGCCCGACCGGAAGGGTCTTGGACCGATTCACCAGAACATAGAGGTTTAAAGGCCGCCGGAAACCTCCCCCACTTGGCAAGCAAGTGACCCCCTCCTTTAAAAAAGGAGGGGAATTCCAAGAATGCTTCCATCAGGATCTACGAGGTTTTTGTTAGAAATTATTATCCCTCTAATTTTGGCGTTAGTTACGATGAACTCATTTCGGCCTACTCCGCCTCACGGTAAACCTCCAGCGCGGCCAGCGCGGCATCGTCCTCGGATAATCGCATGCCGTGGAGTTTAAGGACCGAAGTCAACGAGGAGAGCGTGCGGAGAATCGTGTCTTTACGGGCGTTGTAGCCCATGGCACCGATGCGCCAGATTTTACCGTGGAGGGGGCCGAAGGAAGTGCCGATCTCGATACCGAAATCGTGCAACATGGCGTGGCGGATGGCTTCGCCCTCGACTTCTTCAGGTATATAAACACCGGTGACGTTGGTCATCTTGTGGGAAAGATCACCGAAGAGCTTGAGCCCCAGCGTCTGAAGGCCCGCCACCATGGCGCGGCTCGCCAAAGCGTGCCGGTCGAGGGCGTTTTGCAGGCCTTCCTCCAACACGCAGCGGGCGCACTCGCGGGCGCAGTAGAGCATGCTGGTGGCCTCGGTGTGGTGGTTCAGCCGCTCGGGGCTCCAGTAGGCCATGACCATGGCGAGGTCGAAATAGTTGGACGCGATACGTGAGCGCTTGCCGGGAACGAATCCCGGTGGCTCGATCCCCTTTTCCACATGCCAGCGCTCTTTGATCAACGCAGCCACCCGATCACTGATCGTGATGGGCCCGGAGCCGGAGGGGCCGCCGAGGCATTTTTGCAGGCCGACCGTGCAGACGTCGATGGCCCACGCATCGACCGGCAGCGGGTTACCGACGAGGGAGGCGGTGGCATCGACATAGGAAATCACGCCACGCTCGCGGCAGAGATGCCCGATCTGATCGAGCGGCTGATTCATGGTGGTCGAGGTGTCCCCCTGGCAGGTGGCCAGGATCTTCGGCTTGTGCTCGTCCAGCGCGTCCGCCACTTCTTCGGGGGTGAAGACTTGCCCCCACTCCTTGTGCACCGGGACAACTTCGGCCCCGGCACGCTCGGCGATCTCCGTAAGCAGGTGCCCGAAACGACCGTAAACGAGGACCAGCACCTTGTCGCCCGCTTCGATGAGCGAAAGCAAGGCCGCTTCGATGGCGGATCGGCTCGTGCCGTCGATAAGAAAGGTCCACTGGTTCTCGGTGACGAAGATCTCGCGGTAGAGCGCCATGACTTCGTTCATGTAATCCGTCATGGCCGGATCGTATTGGCCGAGCAGATCGGCGCTCATGGCGCGTTGCACCCGGGGGTCGGCGTTGACCGGACCGGGCCCCATCATGAGGCGGGGCGGTGGGTTGATTTGTTTGAGTCGATTAGGGACTTCCATGGTCGTTGGGCTTCGGTAGTTAGAGCGAGCGGATGTAGGCAATCAAGTGCGCAACCTCCTCTTCGTCGAAGACAGTCTCATAGCCCGGCATGGCGGCCGCGTAGCCTTTGGTCACTTTGGCTTTGGAATAGAGTATCGACTCTTCAAGGTAGGCGTCGTCGGCAACGGCCGTTTCACCGGAGGCGAGTTGTCGCTCGGTTCCGTAAATACCGTGGAGCGTGGGCGCGATACTGGAATCCATTGGCTGGTGGCAGGCCATGCAACCACTACTTTGGTAGAGTTCTTTGCCAAGTCGAATCGGATCGTCCATGGCCAGCGCCGGCCCTCCCCCACCGCTGGCATTCGCTGAAACGTATTTGAGCCCGAAAACCGCAGAGCATCCTAGGATCAGCGCGGCGAACGCCACGTAGAGCCATTCACTGAAGGTGTTGTAAAGGTTCATCATCCACTTGATGATGATCAAGGCGACCACGACAACACCGGCGATGGCAATATAGTAAGGGTCCCCGTAAAGCGAGGGAAAGTGCGCGCTGAGCATGAGGAAGATGACGGGGAAGGTCACGTAGTGATTGGTCAGCGAGCGCAGCTTGGCTTGGCGGCCGATCTCCAGGTCGTGGGGGCGACCGGCTTTGAGATTATCCATGATTTTCTTTTGATTCGGGATAATGACAAAGCGGACGTTGGCGCTCATGATGGTGCCGAGCATGGCACCGACTTGCAGATAAACGAAGCGGTTGCTGAAGAACTGGTCGATCCAGAGGACATAGCCGAGGAGAATGAGGGCCGCGGTGGCCATGACCGCGACCGTGTTTTTCCGAAGAGGTGTCTTGAGTAACAGGTCGTAGGTGAACCAGGCCAAAACAAGCGAGGCGAGACTGATGGCCGTAGCCTGCCAGCCCAGCATGTCGCTCTTGGAAGGGTCCAGCATGAGCGTGCCGGGGCGCGAGTAAAAGATTGCGATGAGCAAAATGAACCCGCTGATCCAGGTCGTGTAGGACTGCCACTTGAAAACGTGCAGCTTGGGCGGGATATTATTCGGGTCGATAACCCGCTTTTCGAGGAAGTAGACCCCCCCGGCGTGCAACATATTCATTTCACCCAGCGAATCGTCGCCTTTCTTGGGATCTTTCACGAAATTGATTTCCATCCATGTGAACAGCAATGAGTTGCCGATCCACATGATGGCTGCGATAACGTGAATGTAACGGAAGATTACATTGAAGAATTCGATTAGCTCTGAGCTCATAGGCTTATCGAACTGCGATTAGACAGTTTGCCCGGCCTTGGGAGAGTCCGAAGATACCGGTGCACTGGCGTAGTTCGGGTAAAGGTCCAGCAAAACCCGTTCCGGTGTGACCGGGCAGCGCACTTCTTTCTCGAAATTATGCAGTGAACTAAAGGCATCAATAGCGCGCCTAATGGCAAAAAAAGCGGCCATGCCATACATAAAGGGCGGCTCACCCACGGCTTTACTCCCAAGTGGCCCCCCGGGATTGTCCACGTTTTCGAGCAATCTCAGGTCCATGGTCTTTGGCATGGACTCGGCGTCGGGTGCCTTATACGTCGAGAGCGCTTGGGAAAGAAGCCGTCCATCGTCATTATAGGCCAGCTCCTCCAGCGTGACCCAGCCGATCCCCTGAGCAAGTCCACCTTCGATCTGCCCCTGGTCAACCACCGGAATGATGCCACGGCCGAGATCGTGCACGATGTGCGACGCATCCAGTTTGTAGTTGCCCCGGACACAATCCACAGTCGCCTCGATCAAACAGGTCCCGTAGGTGTAGTAATGGAATGGACGACCATAGCCCTCAACCGGGTCGTAGTGAATGTTGGGCGGTGCATAGAACCCGTGGGCCATCAGCTGCACCCGCGCGAAATAACTTTTCGTCACGAGAGTCTCCCATGTCAGCTCGGTGGGCTCGCCGTTCTGGTGGACCAGACCATCCTTCAGGGAGATCGCTTCGGGGGCGCAACCCAGTTCTTCACCTGCAATCTTTTGCATTCCGGAGAGGATCTCTCGGCAGGCAATGATCGTTGCGTTACCGTTTAGATCGGAAGTGGCACTTGCGGCGCTGGGCGAGATATTGGCGATGCGCGTCGTGTTTGTGCTGTTCCAGCGGACGCGATCTGAGGAGATACCGAAGACCCTGGCGCAAATGGCCACCATGTTGGAAGAAACGCCCTGCCCCATCTCAATACCTCCGGTGGTCACACTGACAGAACCATCCGTGTAGACGTGGACGAGACTACTGCCTTGATTCAGAAAGGTCTTGGTGAAGCTGATACCGAAACAGACCGGCATGATCGCATACCCTTTTTTCTTGTAGGTATTTTCGGCGTTGAACCTGGCAATTCGCTCCTTGGTAGCTTCGAGGTCGTAGTGCTCCATAGCTTCATCCCAGGTTCGGCGCATGTTGCTCTCCTCAAGTTTTTGGCCGTAGTGGAAGATGTAGCCATCTTCGATCAGGTTGCTCGCCTGTATCCACTCTGGAGCGACGCCCATCGCCACCGCCGCTTTTTCGATGGCCACCTCCAGCGGAAACATTCCCTGAGGCCCACCAAACCCGCGGTAGGCGGTGTTGGGCGGCAGATTGGTCCGGCAACAAGCAGCGCGGATACGCACGTTGGGCAGAGCATAGGCATTGGTCGAGTGAAGCACGGTGCGCTCCAACACCGGCGCGGAGAGATCCATGAAAGCGCCGCCGTTTTGAAAATGCGTGACCTCGTAGGCGAGAATTTTGCCCTCAGTATCGAGGCCGATTTTGAAGTCCTGCTTGTAGGGGTGCCGCTTACCGGTCATCCGCATGTCGTCGCCTCGGCTGAGCACAATTTGCACGGGACGGTCGAGCAACTTCGCGGCAATCGCCACCATGCAGGCCCAGTGGGTCGCTTGATCTTCCTTACCCCCGAAACCGCCGCCCAGGCGCTTTACGTCCACTTCTACTTTATGCATCGGCAGGTCGAGGACCTGTGCGACGCTTTTCTGGACGGCAGTGGGACTTTGGGTGGAGGAAAAGACCTGCATTTGCTCATCCTCCCGCGGGATAGCCCGGGCCCGGTTGGTCTCAAGATAAAGGTGCTCCTGTCCTCCCAGGTCGATGGCGCCTTCGATGACATGGTCGCACTGATCCCAGACCGCATCGACGGACCCCTTTTCAAAAACGCGCGTTTCCTGGAGTAGCTCTCCCTGAGCAAAAGCCTCCCGGGGACAGGTGATGACGGGTAGTTCTTCGAAATCTGCCGAGCAGAGTTTCACAGCCTCGCGGGCTGCATCGTGGGTCTCGGCGACGATCAGGGCGATGGGTTGCCCCTGAAAGCGCACCGTGTCCTTGGCGAGGACACATTCATCCTGCAAGAGGGGGCCAATCAGGGGATCTCCCGGGATATCTTCGTGGGTGAACACAGCGCGCACGCCCGGGTGGGCCTCGGCCGCCTCGAGATCGAGCGAGCGCAGCTTGCCGTGGGCGATCAGTGACCCGAAGACGGCGGCGTGGAGCATACCGGCAGGGGCCGGCACATCGTCCACATATTGGGACCGTCCGCTGACATGGAGAGCACTATCGAAGTGGCGCATAAAGATCTTCCTGGCTGATTGTTTCCGGATACAGTTTTTCAAAGTGCACGAGTAGCAGTTGCCGGGCCAGCAGGCGCTTGTAATCGGCGCTACCCCGCACGTCGCCCATCGGGGTGAATTCGCCCATGGCCACGTCGATACACGCATGGATGCTGCTTGCAGCCAGTGGCTCGCCCTCCAGTGCACGGCTGGCCTCCGACAAATAGAGGGGCGTCGCGGCAACGCCGCCAAGAGCCAGATGAACTTCAGCGAAACGCCCGTCTTCGACGCGGAGCTTGCAGGCGGCGTTCACTGTGGCAATATCCAGCCAAGCCCGCTTGGAAACCTTTTCCCAATTGACGACGGTCGGCTCGCTAAAGCTCGGAAAAGAAATCGACGCGACGATTTCTTCGGGCTTTTTGTTAAGCCGCTTGTAACCCAGGTAAAATTCGCGCAGCGGGACATTCCGCCGCCGACCGTCATCACCGCTGAGGGTCAATTCAGCCTCCAGGGCTAACATCAAACAGGTCATGTCGGCGATCGGCGATGCATTGCAAATATTACCACCAATCGACGAGCGCGTGCGCATCGGCCAGCTCGCAATAAGGTCGTTGTAAGCCGGCATTTCCGGGAGATGCCGGAGAATTAAAGGATCTTCCGCGAAGGCTTCAAAAGTCATTCGCGCATCGAAGGTGACGCGCCCATCGCGTAACTCTGGCGCTCCGATCCGCTTGCCGTTGTTGAGAAGAACAACGTTCGCATTCGGCAGTTCATCACCCCGCTGCACATAGAGGTCCGTGCCACCGGAAATAATAAAGCGGGGCTGCTTCTCTCCGTCTGAAGCGTCGAGAGCCATCTCCGGTTGAGGGACGCCCGTCTCACCGTGGATGGTCTTCAGACGATCTGCAATTCCCGTGAAATACTCCGGGAGCGCGCCCGCTTCGACCAGTGATTGAACCCGGTCAACCGTATTCAGTTTGTCGGCTAAGGCTTCAATTGCCTGCACCCCGGCCGCTTTGATCGGCCGGTATCCAGTGCAGCGACAGAGATTACCCGAGATCGCATGCAGGACACCCGTCTCATTGAGCGGCAGTTTCGGCTCCATTAGCCCGGCCGTCATCGCGACAACAAACCCGGGAGTGCAATAGCCGCACTGGCTCCCTCCGCAATCCACCATGGCCTGTTGCACCGGCGAAAGTTCTTTCATGTTAAGGCCCTCGATTGTAACCAGATGCTTGCCGTGTAACTCACCGATCGGGAGGAGACAGGAAGTCATCGGTAAGTAGCGCAGTTTGCCCTGGGCATCCAGCTCACCGACGATGACGGTGCAGGCTCCACAGTCACCCTCCTTACAGCCGGATTTCGTCCCGTTCAGGTGGCGATGCTGGCGCGCATAGTCGAGCGCGAGCGTTCCCGGTGGTGCTTCTGTGGATACATCCTCGTCGTTGAGAATGAACTGAATCGAGTGATTAAACTTAACCATTTGTATTTTTCTCTCTGTCTGAAAGAACCTCAGCGGCCACGCTCACGGCGATTTCCACCGGCGTGTCGCTGTTGAACGATAATCCAATCGGTGCACGGATCGCATCGACTTGCAAACGGGAGAAGCCTTTTTCCAGCAGCCGCGAGCGAATTTGCGCAATCTTCGGACGGCTTCCCATTACACCGATTGACTTAAAATCATTTGTTAGTGCCCCATCCAAGGCTTCCACATCGGTCAGCATTGAATAGGTCATCACCACGGCATGGGTCTCCCCGGGGCAAAACACGCGGCCCGCGCCCGACTCAAACGATTTGTTTATTCGACGCACCGTCCGCGGCATTCTAAAATTGCGCAAAACGTCCTTCCTCGGTTCGATGAGCGAGACGGCATAGCCCAAGTCGTTCATCAACCGGGCCAGAGCCGCACCGCAATGACCGCCACCGAAGACTGCCATACGCCGTTGGTTCCTTAAATAAATGACGACCTCCCAATTTTCCCGACCATCCTGCAGCAATTTCACCGGGTCATCCGCCCAGGGGCCGACCACGCCGGCTTTTTCCAACCCCGTGTTTGTCACTCGAACAACCTCATGCGATTCACTGGCTACTGCGGTAGCGATCTCACGGATCCGGTCGAGATGTCGATCCGGATGAAAAACCAGCATGAGATTTGTCTGTGAGCCGCCGCAGATCAGCCCCGAAGCCAACTCATCCTCCGTCGGGCGGTGCGCCGCGACCCGGATTTCCGGCGGTGGTGTCGCGCCGCTCGCTAGCAGTTCCGCTGCCGAGTCGAGCAACTCTTTTTCCATGATGCCGCCGCCGATTGTTCCATACTGCCGACCCGCTTCCGTCAGAAGAAGCCGTGCCGCCTTGGTCCCGGGCGAGCCCTTTTGCTGGTCGACCACAATACAGGCAAAAACGGATCGACCCGCTTCCAGTTCAACGCGCACGCGCTTCCAGAACTCGCTTAAACGCATGGCTTCACCTCCCGTTTAAAGCGGGACTCTCCTCTGATAAAAGTCTCAAGGACGAGTTCCTCGTAGTCTTTGCGGTCGGATACCTGTTGGCAAAGCGCGGCGAGGACTGGCTCTGCCGGACCGGCTTGAAAGGTTCCTTCCGGCATCCCCACCCGAATCGCGTCGAAGCTCGCCCCGCGATCGAGCATGCCGCGGTTCGGTAGGTCCATGAGCGCGGCTCCCATCGCCGTCGAACGGCGCAGCGCTTTCGTATAAGTGGCCCCCTGTCGACTCAGCTCCCGGTTTTGCTCCACAAAGGAATGCATCACATCAAACATGGAAAGATAAGGTCCGCCACCGATGTCGGAGGCGAGCGCCCAGGGGATTCCGTAGGCCTCGGCAGTCGGGTAATCGAAAAGTCCCGAGCCCAGCCCCATCTGCTCGACCGGCGCATTGGAGGTCGGGCAACTGGCGATGCGGCTCCCCGAGTCTGCCAGAAGTTCCCATTCTTCGGGCTTCAAGTGTAGGCAGTGCCCCAATACAGTTTTTTCGCCAAGCATCCCGACACGATTATAGATCTCCGCATAGCTGCTCACATCCTCAAAGCCGGGGAGCGTTTGATAAATACCCAAAACCCAATCGATCTCAGCCAAAGTCTCACCGAGATGGGTTTGCTGAAAACTGTTAACCGCCTGCGCTGCCTCAGCAGCGGCCCGCATTACGGCCGGCGCAGTGGTCGGCGCAAAGCGGGGGCTAGCCACGTAACGCGGCCCAAACCGCCCTGCGCAGCGCTGCACCCTGGCGATCGAATCCGCCTCGTTCTGCTGCAAATAACCCGGGCACTCCATCGTCATCAGGACGTTGCCGATATAAAAATCCCTGGGCGCATGCCGGAAGGCCGCTTCAAGCGCGACCTCATGAGGTGAACTATAGCAGAGGCCTCCCACAGTGCCGAGGCTGAGGATTTGCTTCCAAAATGAGGCCGCCCTTTCTTCTGCGTAGGCAGCATCCGCAAACTTCGCCTCTTCGGGAAAGGTGATCGTGTTCAGCCATTCGATGAGCGAATACTTCGGCATTTCCCGGACGGCGTCCTGCACCCAGTGGAAATGCGTGTCGAAAAATGCTGGCAACCAAAGATCCTTCCCGCCGTTCGAACGTTCGCCCGTCGGCAGCGCTCGCGGGTCCAACCCGTAAGTCGCGGCGACCGTCTCGACAGGGCCGATCGCAAGAATGCGGCCGCCCCGATCTCTGCCCGGATCGACCAGCACGAGCCCGTCCGGGGTGTAATCTGCCCGTGTATCGCTGGCTGCTTGAACCAACGCGCCACGGAAAATCAAAAACTCGGGTTCCGCGCTAACCATGCAAAAAAGTCAGAGGTAAAATTATCATATTCGTAATTACTGGCACAAAAAAAGCTAGACCTGTGCCATGTTCGTATCGATCCGGCATTTTATCAAATCACCACGCAACCTAACTGGCCACGACCAATCTTTGAAACCGACCTTCGCGTCATCGCGGTCCCCGAAGTCGGGAATCGACACGATCCGTATTCGCCAAAGGACTTTCACCAGCTTCCCTCTAGCGGCTTTTTTGGCCGCTTCTTTAGTCGCTTCCTCAATCGTCACTACCCCGGCACACGGGCAAACCATTCGCGAGACCCAGGACGCCTTGATATCCTGGGTGGACACGCGAAAAGCCATCGCCGAAACCGAAGCCGAATGGCTCTCTGAAAAAGAAATCGTGGCCGACCTAATCACGCTGCTCGAATCGGAGAAAGAAAAACTCGAGGAAGGTATCGAGGAGCTTGAAGATTCCTCGGACGCAACCGATGCGCGCCGTGCCGAGCTCAACGAAACCCGCGAGACGCTCTTGGAGACGACCGATGCCCTCAGCAAAGTCGTGCCCCAGTTGGAGGCAGAAGTTAGGGCTCTGATCGAAAAGCTCCCCGATCCGCTTGTCAGCGAAATGAGCCAGCTGATTACGCGTTTACCCGATCCCGACGCTGAGACACGCATGCCTTTATCGCAACGCTTGTTAACCGTCGTCGGCATTCTCAACCGGATTGATAAATTCAATACGGCAATCACCGTCACGACAGAAATCCGGAGCATTGGCGAACGCAACGTCGAGGTCAAGACGCTCTACTTCGGATTAGCGGGTGCCTATTTTGCCAGCGCCGGTGGCGACTTTGCCGGCTACGGCAGTGCCGACGAAACCGGGTGGAATTGGACCGAAGATGCCTCCATTGCCGGAAACGTCGTCAATCTCATCAAAACTTACGAAGGCAATCGTGAAGCCACCTTTGTGGAACTTCCCGTTCAAACCGACTAACGCGGATCCCCCATTAAAAATCGGAAATGAAAAAGACAATTTACACCTCCCTCCTGGCTACCAGCCTATTTACTGCCCTTCCCTTGAATGGACAGAGCTTTAACCAAGTGAATTCCGGCGCCCAGGAAAAGCTGGAGTCGGCTCTTGAAGAACTGGCCGCGAAGCAGGAAGCGGTCGCCAAGGAAAAAATCCCCATGGCGCAAAAGCTAAACCGCTTGGAGAGCGAAGTCGGCAACCTCCGAAGCGAACTGCGGCGTCTCGAACGTCTGCGCGATTCCAGGGACTTGAACCTGAGCGCCCTCGAAAATGAAATCGAGGCACGGCGCGACGAAATCGATTACGCGAAGAACCTGCTTGTCGAGTTTATCAATAACCAGACCGCCAGCTCGGACGCCTCCGAGCGGCAACTCTACGAAGGCGCTTTTCTGGAGATCCTGAATAGCACCTCTACGATCGAAGGGGACGACGAACAAGCCGCTTCGGAGGCGATTGAACAACTCGTCGGCGGCGTCGAACTGGGCCTTGAGCGCCTCAACACTCTGGTGGGTGGGCACACCTTCGAGGGAAATGCCGTCCTCCCGGACGGAAACTTCGAGACCGGCAAATTCGTCCTCTTTGGACCCGTCACTTACTTTGCCTCAAGCTCGGGTAGTATGGCAGGCCTAACCGTGCAAGGTGACTCCGGTGAACCGACTCTGATCGAGTTGAGCCGGAGTTTCGGGGGTATGTCCGAGTCGATACTGGTCGGCGGCGGTACGCTGCCACTCGACCCAACACTCGGGAAGGCACTCGCCTTGGAAACAACGAAAGACACCCTTGTTGAGCACATCCAAAAAGGCGGCTTTTGGATCTATCCCATTTTAAGCATCGCCGTGATTTCGCTGATCATCGCCATCTTCAAGCTGTTTGAACTGAGCAATATCAAGCGAATCCCGAAGGACAAGTTTGTCACTATCCTGACGAGTATTCAGGAGGGTAAGCACGAGGCTGCGCTCAAGGAGGCCCGTTCCCTGAGCGGCGATGGGCAGGAGCTGGTGACCAAGGCAATCCAAAACATCGGCCATGGTCGCGACCTGATCGAGCAGTCCATGGAGGAAGTGCTCATGAAAATGCAACCGAAGGTGGAACGTCTCATTTCCATCGTCTGGATCACAGCCGCGACGGCCCCACTACTCGGACTGCTCGGCACGGTGACCGGTATCATCACCACCTTTAAACTCCTCACCATCTTCGGATCGGGCGATCCCAAAGCACTCGGTGGTGGTATTTCCGAAGCGCTCATCACGACAGAATTCGGTCTGATCGTGGCGATCCCCTCCCTCATCCTGCACGCCTTCCTCCACCGCAAAGCGAAGGCAATCGAAAATGAGTTCGAAGGCGATGCCATGACGCTGCTCAACGGCATCCTCCGCGCAGAGAAAAAATAGCCGCTTTAGTCGGACCTTATTATGTGGGAATCTCTCAACGAAAACGTTTTCAGCACTTGGATCGCTGGCGGTCCGCTGATGTTTGCGTTGGCCGTGTTGGCTTTTGTCATTTACGGTTCTATACTCCAGGTGTTGTTCTACCTGTCACGACTCAAAGCTTTGCGTGAAGACGAAGATCACTGGGGCCACCTCGTGGAGAAGCCCGAGGATGCCAACGGACTCATTGGAGAGATTATCAATTTCACGCAAAAAGATCTAACGTCGCGGCAAGATTTACACTACCGCTTCGACCTGCTCCGACGCCGCATCGTGCAACCGCTCAATCGTCAGATTCGCTTTGGCACAACAATCACCGGTGCGGCACCACTACTCGGACTACTCGGGACGGTCGCCGGCATGCTGGCCACCTTCCTCGGCCTCTCTGTCAGCTACGGAGGCAACTCGCTCGACCTTGTCGCCAGCGGTATTTCCGAGGCACTGATCACCACACAGACCGGTCTGGTTCTCGCACTGCCGGCCATGTTTTTCCTCAATCTGGCACGCTCGCAGCGTCGGAAACTGGAGCACTTTCTCACCCAACTCGAAGCCCGGACCCTGCGGGTTCAGGACCGTCGCGGTCTGATCGATTGAACACTATTTAACCTCCCTACTTATGGCACTCGGCAAACGCAAACGCAACGACGACGAAGGCAACGACGAAATCAACATCTCTCCGCTTATCGACGTCGTCTTCATCCTGCTCATCTTCTTCATCGTGACCACCGTTTTCGTTGAAGAAACCGGCGTTGATGTCACCAAGCCACAGGCCTCCTCCGCGGTCGATCTGGAGCGGAACAGTGTTCTCATCGCAATCACGGACACCGGAAAAGTGGTCTATGGCGGCCGCGAGATCGGCCCGGCAGGGGTGCGGGCCATTGTCAAACGACTCAATCAGGCCGACGAAATGCCGGTCATCATCCAGGCGGATCGCACGGTGCCCACCAGCCTCCTCGTCCGTGTTATCGACGAGGCCAAGATTGGCGGTGCCCCCTCCGTCAATATCTCGACCGACAATTAAGCAGTCCCGGACAAACATCGGAGACGAAAAGGAAGCGCTAACGTGGCAGATACCAAAACAGACGAAAAATTCACCGGAGTGATCGACTTCAAGCTCCCGCGGCTGGGCCAGTCCTTGCCGCTGGTTGGCTTCTCCGCCATACTGGTCACTCTGGGCATTTTCATGCTCATCCCGTTCACCCAGCTCCTTGAATCACTTGGCCGAAAAGACGACCTGGCAGTATCCGTGGACATCGCGCCACCACCGCCACCACCGCCACCGGATCCGCCGGAAGAAGAGGAGGAAGAGCTTGACGATAATCCCCCTCCACCGCCGCCTCCCCCGCCACCACCACAGCTATCACTTTCTCAGCTCGACCTGGCATTGGACCCGGGTATCGGCGATGCCATGGCAGGTGCCTTCGGTTTCGGCGGCTTCAACACCCGCCCTGATGCGGTAGCCGAAATGAAGGAATTCTTCTCCCTCAGCGAGCTGGACGAAAATCCCAAGCGTTTGGCCGGCGCCCAACCCACCGCGCCTTTTGCGCTCCGCCGCGACCGCATCAAAGCCTACACCCAGGCACTGGTCGAAATCGACCAACTGGGGAACGTGCGGGTCATAAGCTTTGCCAAGACCACCCACCGTGAAATGGAAGAGGAATTCATGAAAGTCGTGAACACCTTCAAATACACACCGCCGAAAAAAGACGGCAAAAAAGTAAAAGCCCGTTTCTACATTCCATTCGCATTCAATCCTTAGATCTTATGATACGAACCATCCTGTCAGTCACCTTCCTTTGCGGCGCCACTTACCTCGGTGCTCAGAGTTATCCGCTTTCCGAGAACACCTGGTCGAACCCGGAGTTTGTCGATCGCTTCCTCGGCACCTACGGCTTCGACACAGAAAAGACACCCTCTGTATCCAAAGAAGAGGGCGCGGTCTTTCAGCGTGTCTCGCGTGTCGCCGGTAATAACCCAAACCAGGCGATCAATCTTTTGCGCAGCGCCATCACATCTGAATCAAGCGGTGCCATGGACTTCGCCCTCGCCAATTTCCTGCTCCAACAAAACAACATGGGAGCTGCTGTTGCCTCCTACAAGACGGCTATCCGCAAGTTCCCGAACTTCGGGCGTGCTTACAAGAATCTTGGATTGGCCTACATCCAACAAAACAACTTTCGCGAGGCGTTGACCAACTTGACGAAGGCGCTCGAGATTCTGGGAGCGGATGGCGGTTTGCTGGGGCTCATCGGCTACTGTCACCTCAACCTCGAACGCCACGGCCCGGCCCTCGATGCCTACCGCCTTGCTTTGGTCTACGAGCCGGACAGCCGCGACTGGCGCCTCGGCCAGCTAAAAGCGCTTCAACAGCTTCGCAAATATGACGAGGTCGAGAGCATCATCTATCGCTACATCGAAGAAAATCCCACTGAGCCGGAGTTTTGGCTGCAACAGGCCAACGCCTTTATCGCTCAACAAAAATATTCCGCAGCCGCCGCGAATTTCGAAGTCGTCAAACTACTTGGAGCTGGCGATGCAAAGATGCTCGTTCTGCTCGGCGATATTTACGTTAACTTAAACGCCCCCGTCCTTGCACTCGAGCCCTATCAGGCCGCGCTTGATTCCGGGAACGTCGATGCGGCCGAGGCCCTCAGCCTGGCAAAAACCCTCAGCCGACTTCTCCCGGCTCTGGAACTGAAAGGCTTCCTCGAAAAAATAGAATCCACCTACGCAGGTGCGCTCAAGCAAGCCGACCAGCTTACGCTACTCACACTTCAAGCAGGCAATGCGCTGGCCATGGGTGATCGAACTGCCGCGATGACGGCATTGACCGAGGTCGTTTCCAAAGATCCGCTCAATGGGGGCGCGCTGATTACTCTCGGCAGTTACCACTACAGCGACGACGCCTTCGAAAAAGCACTCGACTATTACGGCCGCGCTGAAAAGGTTGAAGCGGTCAAACTCGATGCGCTTCTCGGCAGCGCCCGTACCTTGGTCAAACAGGAGAAATACCGCGAAGCAATCTCCAAGCTGAAAGAGGCCCAGCTTATCCGCGACCAACCCTACGTCGCCCAATACATCAGCAATCTGCAGAAATTTGTTAACTAGTGCACCACCACCTCGACGCATCCATCACCCACAACCGCTGGGATAATGCCCTCAAACCCCGAATCGAAATCGAATCCGGGGACAGCATCCTCATTGAAATGGCCGACTCCAGCGATAGTCAGGTCAAACCGGGTATGTCCGTGGAGGACTTTAAGAAGATCGACTTCAGCCTGATCCACGCACTGACCGGACCCGTCGCAATTCGAGGGGCACAGCCCGGCGACACGCTGAAGATCGAAATCCTCGAATACCAGCACAAGGGCTGGGCCTGGCAGAGCGTCAATCCCGACTTGTGTTTCCTTTCCGATGATTTTTCCGACTTTTACCTCCACCATTGGACGCTCGATGGCGACTTCAGCGAGAGCATGCCCGGGATCCGGCTCGCCCTGCACCCCTTTTGCGGCGTAATCGGCCTGCAACGCAAGGAGAGCGGCGAGTTCCGCACCCGCCCGCCTGGCTCCTTTGGCGGCAACATGGACGTGAAGCATCTGGTCGCGGGCAGCACGCTCTACCTCCCGGTTCAGGTATCCGATGGCCTGCTCTGCGCGGGCGACGCCCATGCCGCCCAGGGCGATGGCGAAGTGTCCATCAATGGACTGGAGGCGCCCATGGACGTCAAGCTACGCATCAGTATTGCCGACTCGGTCTCCGTCACCGAGCCCTATATCCTCACCACCCCCGATCTCACTCCCCCCGCCTACGCGGGCAAACCCTATCACGCCTTTGTCGCCAGCGGCCCTGATCTTAAAATCAACGCTCAGAATGCGGTGCGGCGCGCCATCGATTACATTCAGAAGCGCGTCGGCCTCTCTGCGGAGCAGGCCTTTCTCGTTTGTTCGGCTGTCCTTGACCTCAAGTTGAGCCAGGTCGTCAATGCCCCCCATTTTACCGTCACGGGCTATTTGCCGGAAGCGATATTCATCGATTAAAGGATCACCATGCTGGAGAAATGCTTCCAACTCAAAGCGAAGGGCACCACTCCGGCGAGGGAACTCATGGCCGGGGTGACGACCTTTGCCGCCATGGCCTACATTCTCGTCGTTAATCCGCTCATTCTGGGTAATGCCGGCATGGACACTCAGGCGGTCATTATGGCGACGGGCCTGGCCGCTGCGGCCGGTTGCTTCCTCATGGCCTTTCTGACGAACTACCCCATCGCCCTGGCTCCGGGGATGGGGACCAACGCCTACTTTGCTTTTATTATCGTTCTGGGCATGGGCGTCAGTTGGCAAGCCGCCCTCAGCCTGACCTTCTGGAATGGCATCATCTTCCTCATTCTCTCCGTTACCGGCTTCCGCACTAAACTGGCCGAAGCCATCCCGGCCGGTCTGCAGGTCGGCATTCAAGCGGGTATCGGATTTTTCATCGCACTGCTCGGGCTGAAAGCCGCCGGCATCGTCGAGTCCAGCCCCGCCACGATCATCACGCATGGCGATATCGCCGCGCCCCACATCATGCTGGCCCTTGGTGGACTCTTCCTGATGTGCGTGCTCTCTGCCCGCAAAGTGCCGGGTGCCATCCTTCTGAGTATGGCAGCGCTCGCGCTGCTCGGCTTTCTCGTGAAAGGGCCCGAGGGTGACCCACTGACGACGGCACCGGAGAGCCTGGTCGGCATTCCTTCGGGGATGGGGGCCACTTTCCTGCAGATCGACTGGTTTTTCCCCTTCACCAATCCGGCATCCCTGAAAATTCTCTTCGTCCTGCTCATCCTGGACCTCTTCGACTCGCTGGGGACGATCATCGGGGTATCCCGACGCGCCAAACTCGTCGATGCCGATGGAAAGCTCCCCAGGATGGACAAGGCACTCTCGGCCGACGCTCTGGCCACCATCGCGGGAGCCTTTTTCGGCACATCCACGACGACCTCTTACATCGAATCAGCCGCCGGTATCGAAGCCGGCGGTCGCACCGGACTGACCACAACCGTCGTGGGCATCTTTTTTTTACTTTCCCTCTTCTTCTATCCGCTGATCGCCGCCGTGCCCGCCATTGCCACGGCACCCGCACTGATTTTTGTGGGACTGCTCATGGGGCAGAGCCTGCGAAACATCCCCTACGAGGATTACACCGAGACACTCACCGCCATTTTCACAGCCCTGGCGATTCCCCTTTTCTTTAGCATCACCCACGGCCTCGCCATCGGTGTTATTCTCTACCTCGTCATGCGACTCGCCACCGGCCGGGCCAGAGAAGTCAGTTGGATGACCTATGTTGTCGGTCTCTTGTTTGTTCTTTTTTACGCGGTTGGTTGAACCGGCCGCCAACAACCCCGCAGGCGCCCGCAAGCGAGCACACCACGAGGAGGCTTTTCGTGGCGTATCCGCTCGTCGGACGCCCTGACGCTTGTTGTTCAACTCAGATTCAATCCCAGCACATTGGCCCCGTAGCCGTGCGTCGTCGCGGGCACTGCACCGCAAATTTGTTTCCAGTTACTCACCGAAAAGTGAGCGACAAACGAACTCATATCACTTTCGTAATCCGCGACAACTCCGCCTTCAATACCGGTTGAGCAAAACTATGCTCGTAGCTGTTCAGAGCCAATTGCTTTAGTTCCGCGAACGACGACGAAAACGCGTCGCGAATGGCAGAGATCCTGCTCCACCGCCGCATGCTCCGGTACAAACTACTATCTCTCGCTCTTCTTCTCACGCCCGCCCTCCTCCAGGCGGCCACACCCATCAAGGTCGTCATCGTCTCCATGTTTGAGATCGGCGAGGACACCGGTGACGTGCCGGGCGAATTTCAACTCTGGATCGAGCGCAATGAAGTGGAAAAAATCGAAGCCCCCCTCGGTTGGCGGGACTACTACCTGCGCGAGGACGGTCTCCTCATCATGTGCACCGGCGGTGGCGTGACCAACGCGGCCACATCGATCACGGCGCTCGCCCTCGATGATCGCTTCGATCTGATGAAAGCCTATTGGATTGTCGCCGGAATCGCGGGCGTGGACCCGGAGGACGCCTCACTCGGTAGCGCGGCCTG
Organism: Verrucomicrobiota bacterium; assembly: GCA_009908325.1. Lineage (GTDB taxonomy): Bacteria > Verrucomicrobiota > Verrucomicrobiia > Opitutales > Coraliomargaritaceae > Thalassobacterium. The sequence continues at coordinate 45,273 of JAAAPI010000275.1, forward strand.
GGCAAAATGGATTGTCGATGGCGATCTCTCCAAGGAAATCGACAGCCGGGAAATTCCGGAAGACTGGCCCTACGGCTATCTCGCCCTCGGTGCGAAACGGCCCAACACACTCGACGACGGCTGGCAGGTCGAGCAAATCAAGTTCCAACTCAACGAACCCCTTGTTGAATGGGCCTACGAACTCACCAAGGACTACCCCCTCCCGGATGACCCTGAATTGGCCTCCTTCCGCGAAATCTACGCCGGCTATCCCAACGCTGTGAAACCGCCCTTCGTACTGATCGGCGATTCGCTCTCGGCATCGACCTACTGGCACGGTTTCGCCCTCAATAAATGGGCGAACGACTGGATGCAGCTGCACACCGGCGGACAGGCGAACTTCGTCATGAGCAACATGGAGGACAGCGGCACAGCCACCGCCCTGCAGCGCGTAGCCAAAACCGGCAAGGTTGACTTCGACCGTCTGCTCGTGCTTCGCACCGCCAGTAACTTCTCCACCCCACCGATCGGCAAAGACGTCGCCTGGAGCCTGCTTGCCGATTACGCCGCCCAAGGCCGGCCCGCCCTCGAAGCCGCCTACCGCCTTCCGAAAAAGGTCGCCGAAGCCCTTATTACGGATTGGGATACCTACGCCGAAACCATCCCGGGAAACCAGCCCGACGTGTCAAAGACTAAACGTTAAACATTCTCCAAAAATCGCATACACCCATCCACAACTCCAACACTCCACCCCTCCACCACTCCATACCTCCACCACTCAACCACTCCCGCCCCTCGCATCCCACATCCCGCATCTCCGAAAAAAAATGCCACTCAACACAATCGCTCCACTCCACACCCTAACCCGCGAACTTGCCCGCGTGGCGCAGCAAACCGCCACTCCGGATCTCGTTATCACCGGAGCCCGCGTGCTATCGACCTATTCCGAACGCATCCTGCCCGAGCGTGAGCTCTGGATCAAAGGCGGTCGCATCGCCTGTATCCAGCCTGCGGGCACGGCACATCGGGCAAATTTTGACACAGCTCACTACGATGCGCGCGGCGGCATCATCGCGCCCGGCCTGGTCGATCCGCACATTCATATTGAGAGCAGTATGATGACGGCCTGCGCCTACGCCGAAGCAGCGCTCCTCAACGGCACAACCACAATTTTCTGCGACAGCCACGAGATTGGTAACGTGGCCGGGGTCGATGGCATCGAATGGATGCTCGAAGACGCCCGCCAAGCGGCCCTCAATATTTTCCTCACCGTGCCCAGCACAGTGCCGGCGACTTCACCGAAATTCGAGACAGCCGGCGGAGACCTCACGCCCGAGCGCATTGCCGGTATCTTCGACCGCTGGCCCGAAGCCGTCGCACTCGGCGAGAAAATGGACTTCGTGCAGGTCGCGATGTCCGATGAACGCTGCCACGCCATCATCGCCGAATCCTTGAAACGCGGGAAACCCGTTTCCGGGCACATCTACGGGCGCGATTTTGTCAGCGCCTACGCCGCAGCCGGGGTGACCGATACCCACGAAGCCATCGACAAAGACATTGCCGACGATCTCTTGGAGGCCGGCATCTGGATCTTCCTCCGCGGCGGTCCCCCCACCACGCCCTGGCACAGTCTGCCCAAGGCCATCAAGCCCGTCACCGAAAGCGGTGCCGCCGCCAAACGCGTCTGCCTCTGCACCGACGACCGGGATGCCGACGATCTCTTTCTGTTCGGTATGGACTGGGTCGCCCGCCAGGCGGTCAAGGCGGGGATGAAGCCCGAGCTGGCCTGGAGCGCCGGCTCGCTGCACGGTGCCAACCGCTATGCCATGGACGGGGAAATCGGCGGACTCGGCGGTGGCCGCCGGGCCGATCTCGTGCTTCTCAACGACAATTTGGAGGTGCAAAATACCTGGTTCGGCGGCGAACTGGTCGTCGAAGACAAAAAAATCACCGTAATCCTCGAAAAGACCCTGAGCGAGGATGCCTACACCTATCCACCGGCTGCCTATCAGACAGTCAAACTACCGAAAAATCATCAGCTCATACCCGATCTTCCGTCCGGGCCATGCCGCCTCAACTTACTCCGCACTGAGTTGCCCGGCATCGTCACACTTCACCGCACCGTTGAACTTGAAGACGCACCTCAGAGCTGGGGTTCTGTGCTCGAGGCCCATGACCTCTGCTACCTCACCGTCATCGAGCGTCACGGTATCAACGGCGGCATTGGGCACGGACTACTCCAACATTTTGGCCTGAAAAACGGTGCCGTCGCCAGCAGCGTGGGTCACGATGCGCACAACATCGTCATGGCTGGCACGAACGAGACCGACATGCGCCTTGCCCTCGCCGAAGTAGAAAAGACCCAAGGCGCGGTTGTTGTCGTTTCCGCTGGGGAAGTCATGGCCAAAGTGGATTTGCCCGTTGCTGGACTGCTTTCGGACAAACGAGCTACCGTCGTGGCCGAAGAATCAACCGCGTTGAAAGAAGCTTGGAACAAGCTCGGTTGCACCCTCCCCTACATGGGCTTCAACTTGCTGCCACTCTCCGTCATCCCGGAAATCCGCCTGACCGACAAAGGCCTGGTCACCGTCCCCGGCATGGAGATTTTGCCGCTAGTGGAATGACCACGTGGCGTGCTCGCTTGGACGCCCCGAAGGTCAGCCTCCGTTCCAATGCCGAACGTCGCCAACAGCGCTGCGGGTGCTCGCCCTTCGATAAACTCAGGGCCTTTAGCCTGTTTACAAATCCTGAGCTTGTCGAAGGGCCGAAATGGCAAGCGAGCACGTTAAGGAAAACTCCACCCGTGGCGTGTCCGCTTGCGGACGCCCTGACGTCGCACTGGATGGTCGACCCGCACGGCTCATCGTGCCGCCGGCGCTCGCAAGCGAGCACACCACGAAAGGTTCCAACTACTCCACCTCCGGAATTGTCGAACGGTCGAACTCCAGAAACTCCGGCGCCCAGGCCGGCACGCAGGTCACGATCAGGCGCAACTCCGTATCCGTATGGTTCCGTATATTGTGCCACTGATGCGGCGCGATAACGACTGACTGCCCCGCTTTGACGATGGCTTCCTCGTCTTCCACCATCATCGTCCCTTCGCCCGCCACGATGTAGTAGACCTCCTCCATGACGTGGTGGTGCGGCACCACCTCGACCCCCGCCGGGATCTTGATTTCAGCGATGCTCATCGACTTGAGCTTCGAGTTGCGCGGGCTGGCAATCTCCCGGGCAACCGCCCGGTCTTCCGCTTCATACCAGGGTTGGTCCGCCAGCGTGACGATTTGCAAGGGCGACTTGTGAGAGTATGTCTCTGCCTCTGCGAGAGGTGGAGCCGACAAGTGCACGAGAAAAAATGCAGCCAGGTATCGAAGGGTTATCTTCATAGAAAACAGACTGCTGAAAGGAACGTGCCAATAACTATTCGGTTTCGGAATCCTGTGGAAAGGCTAGGCCAAGAAAACAGTGCGGTTTAGAAAATTAAAAAGCCAGCGGAGTCATCCGCTGGCTTTGAACTTTCAAACTATTTAATCCCGAGTTACCACTCGTAGGAGACAAGGAATTGATAGTTGGTGTCTGGACGAGCTACAGCAGATCCGTTCGCATAAAGAGAATTGTTAAAGTCCCAGTTCTCCTCATCCGTGATGTTGAAGGCTGAAATTTCAAAACGCCAGTTTTCGTATTCATAAAAGATTTTGGCGTCGATCTCATGCTGAATATCAACACGAGCCGTGTCAGCAGTTACCGTGAAATCAGATGCTCCTGAGGCATCCGCCGGATTTCTGACAACTGCCTCATAGCCTTCGTAGCCTGAGTTCATTTCTCCCCAAACGACGATGTTCGCTTGGACGCCAAACCCATTATCGAACTTGTATTGAACGAGTCCGTTGAGCAGATGCTCGGGAACACCGGCGTTTTCAAACGTTTGCTCGCTGGCAAGACCACCGCTAATAAAACTCGGCGAAATGAAATAGTTATTCGTCTGTCCCGCTTCAGATGCGGTGTAAACCGAGGCCATTGGAGTCGAACCCGCTGGAAACGTTTTTTCCGAATCCAACCATGAGTAACCCAATGTGGCAAAGAAATTGCGGTTTGGTTGGTAGTTTATTTCGAGTTCAAGCCCCAACGTATCGACCGTTGTCACTTGGCCGGTTTGGTCACGTTCATCATACTTTTGCTTAAACAGGGCAGTCCCCACGTAAACTTTATCATCCAAAAAGGAGCCATTCAAACCGATTTCGAAAAGCTCAGTTGTTGAGGGTTCGATAAGGGATTCATAATCAACCGCACCCCCGTTGGCTGCAAGGTAGTTCTCACCTAGATTAACCGTCCCATAAACCGAGATATTCGGCATGGGCTTGAAAATTACGGATGCGTTCGCGTTATACAGCGCCGCGCTCTCATCCCGCTTGAAATAGTCGCTGAGCCGAGCCCCCGTTGAATCTACAATCTCTCTGGGAATCTGTTGATCGTGATCAACGTAATCAATAGTAACGCCGGTAAGGAACGACAACTTTTCAGTGAGCTCAAAATCCGCCTGAATAAATGGGGCAATAATCGTTGTCTGTGTGTCGAGGCCACTGTCTTCGTCACCGTCTCCACCAACATACCATTGATTCAGTGTGCCGCGGCTTGGTTCATCGCTCACATAGTTTTGGCCGGCGAACGCGGCATCCGGAACCCTGAAGTTATTGTTAGCGTCCCCTCTCGACAGATCGAAGAAGTTGACCGGCTCGTTGAGGAAATTGTTCACAGCCCAGATATCCTGATACTTCAACCGCACCCCATAATTCAGCGTGATTTTTTCCATCCCTTTTACGTCTTCAAATTCTTGAATTGCCTGAAGCCGATTATCGATCGACCAGTTATCACGTTGGAGCTCAGAGTAATGGTAGGAGCTGAACGTTTGACGGTCTTTATAATGAAAATAGGTATTGTTCGTGATCTTGAGTGTGTCTGAAACCGTAAATTCCTGAATCGCTTGCGCCCAAAAAACGTCAGCGTTGGAATCGTCGCCCGGTGCGCTTAGCTTCCAGGATCGATCAACCGGCACGGTTTTATTTGGATCAATCGGTGTTATCGTATTCAAACCTGCAATCGCGATCGGCCCAAATGGCAGGAAGGCCAACTCGCCAGTATTGACTGCCCAACTAGCTGGCGTGGGGTCACCGGTTCGTGGTGGCAAGTTTCCCAGGGCCGCGTCCGAAAACTGACCATTTCCCAATTGCGCGATGTGTTGGAAGTATTGGGCGTCGGTCTGGTCATTCGGCAAATAACGCCCATTATCAATAAGATCCTGGGTAACCCGATTGATACCCCAGTTCTCGGTGTAATTCCCGTTGTAGTATTCAGCCATTACATCCAAACGATATTTGTCGTTTGGCTTCCACGCGACGGTGAAGTAGGCGGACTGGCTTTTTTGGTAATATTTGTCCCAGAAGCCGTCCCATTCCTTAGCTTCAACGGAAGCACGTACGGCTACTGTCTCACTTACCGGAATGTTCACATCCAAGTTAAATGTGTGCTGGTCGTAGCTTGCGATACTGTAGCTAACTTTCCCGCTATTTTGGAAATTTGCGCGCTTCGTTACCAGGTCGACATAGCCACCCACGTAGTTGGAAGTCCCGAAAACCGCACCGGCCGGTCCTTTCACAATGTTAACCGATTCAACCGAGTTAAAATTAATGGGAACACCATTACCGTTCACAGACATTCCCCGGCGCACCCCGTTGATAAAGAGATCGGCTTCCTGACCCCGGAGATTGGGAGTGGTCGGCGCGCCGAAGTTCGTTTTCGTGTATGAAGACGAGGTCAATTTGGAGAAGTCGCGGACATCCTTAATGCTGATCGCGTCCAACTGCTCACGTGAAACGATATTCACATTTCGCGGCGTATCCAAAATCGAACGGTCGCTCCCATAAACCGAGGAAATCGGACGTGAGGTCGCAAGGATGTTTTCTTCAATCGGCACATCGTCGGCACCGACTTCTTCGAGCATGACGACATCCTCTTCGACGAGGAGATCATCAGTGTCTTGGGCACCCAGGTGCCCCCATCCAGAGACAAGCCCTGCCGCGAGGGCGTATTTCCATATAGCATTGTTTTTCATGAGTTGTTTGGGTTTGTTGTTGTTTTTTAGACTGTAGTCGGCTCGCGCCTGCGTGTCGTGACCCAATCAGCATACCATGTGCCAGCAGCGACGATGCTTGTATTTATTTGTTAAATTTGGGAATAATTTCCGATTCCGTCCGTCGTTCACTGCAATTTTGAGGGAACGATAGCCGGTATATCAGGTGTTAAAGAGTCTCCACTCCGCTACACCCGCCCCTGCCCGCTCAATTCACCGAAAGGAACCCGTTGAGATGGGGACATTCTGAGATCACTCGCCTGCTTTGTTCACTCGTTGGCGCGCGCCAACGAGTGATTGAAAGCGCCACGCAGCGCGAAAATGCTTTATCCGAGCGCCATTCGGATAAGCACCCGCCTATTTTCAAACCCGCTTGGTAAACCGCACCATAAGCGGCTCCTCGGCGGGGGCGACGACGGCATCATACTTCTCCTTGAGCGACGGCTGGGTCAAAAACTCCATGTCGTAGTATTTCAGGATATTTGCGGTGAAGAGCGGCGGCTGGATTCTTGCCAAGGGAGCACCAAGACATTTGTGGCGCCCGCCGCTAAAAGTGCCGTGTACGTCCTTGGGCGGTAGTTCCGGGTTTTCGATGAAGCGGGCCGGACGGAATACATCGGGATCTTCGTAGATTTCCTCCATAAAATGGGCGAGTGTGTGCAGGTGCAGAACATCCGCGCCCTTTGGAAAGCGGAAGCCGCCGAAATCAAAAGCCTCGGCAGTGACCCGATTGAAAACAGGCACGCCGGGATGCAGGCGCTCGATTTCCAGTGTGGTGGCCCGCAGCTTGGGATATGGATCAATCGAATCAAATTTGTAAGGGTCCCAGTCGGTCAACTCAGTGCGCAACTCCTCCAACCACACGGTATCGGTAAAACTGTGGATCAATGACCAGGCAATAATCATGGAAGATGTGGTCGAGCCAGCCATAAATAGTTGCGAAAGGTCATGGATCAGCTCGGTGCGGCTGATATTCGGGTGGTCTTTTTCCTGCGCGGAAACGACTGCCGAAAGAATATCTTCCTTCTCCGGATCGCCGCTCTGCGCACGTTCGTCCAGAATAGAACCGAGGTATTTAAAGATCTTATGCCGCTTCCAGAGCTTCGGTGGGTATTGATACCAAAGCCAGCGTTTCCAGCCCATGTTGGACGCTTTGAGCATTTCGCGGTTACTTAACGCCATGGTTCGATCCATCCCTTCGGGCAGGTCTTTTTGCACGAGCACCCGAGCCATCATGGCAATGATCACACGCATGCAGAAGAGGCGGAGATCGACAACCCCATCGGGCAGGCGGTCAACCTCGCGGAAGATTGCTTCGCTCATACGGTCGGTGTGCCCCATGAGCACGCTGGGGCGGAAGCCCTGCATCATGCGGCGCCGCTTCTGCAAATACGGCTTACCGACGAGCTGGTTCAAATACCGATCCGTGAACTGCTCGCGGAAATGGCGATTCGTCGAGTAGTAGTCCCAAATATCGTGATTCGTCCAAACGAAGTGATTGGCCTCGACGCCAGCCATGGCGTATTGTTCGCGCTCCGCGAATTTGACCCGAAAGAGCGCACCGTGTTTACGGTGACCTTCAAGGAAGACGTGCGTGGGGTCTTTCGCAAAGGCCGCGTCGCTGGCACCGCCCGGGGATCCATCGGGCGAAAAAAAAGGTAGTTCTGATGCGGGCCTGACGGGGGGTTCGACCGTCTCTGCATCCGTGGGGGTTACTTTATCCGTTTGCATATTATAAAACCTTCGCCGCGCTCGCGTCGAATTCGTCGAGCATCGTCCGGCGCTGTTCGTCTGTGACCAGCGCATGTTCAAAACCGTTTCGGGCCAGTTGCACCAGGGTCTTCAAGTCGTAGCCCGCCTCACTTCCCAAGACGACGAATTCGTCGGCGACCGTATTGCCAAAAATAAAGGGGTCGTCGGTATTCAGAGTGCAGATAACCCCGGCTTCGATCAATTTTCGCAGGGGGTGTGTCCCGTAGGAAGCGACCGTCTTGAGCTTGAAGTTGCTGATGGGGCAAACATCAAGGACCATTTTATGAGCGACCAAAAGTTCGAGGACATCCGGATCTTCGACCGCACGAAAGCCGTGTTCAATCCGGCTGACACCGAGTTTTTCGACGGCCTCACGGACGTGCCAGGCCGCGCCAAGTTCCCCGGCATGCGCCTTGGTAAATTTTCCGGCCGCCCGCGCGGCGGGCCAGTAGTCGAGCATCCAGTCGGCCACAGGATAGCGCTCGGGACCATGCAAATCGATCCCGTCCAGATTTTTGAGATGCAGCATGTCTGTGAGCGGCTTTTCCGTCTCTGGAATCCACCCGTCATGATGGAGGCCAATAAATAACCGCACTTCCAGACCGGGCGGCACGACCGAGCGAATGGCATCAACGATTTCCCCAATGGGTAACTGCTTCATCTGACAGACGATACCGGCAAAACTGCACTCCAGGTAGCGGACACCTTCGTCCAACTTACGCTGGAAGAGAGATTTAGCCGAGCGTGCATAGCGCTCGGGTGAGTTATACCAGCTGTCGGCATAACCCAGGATAAAATCTTCAAACGCCTTAAAGGTTTCGTATCGGTAGTCCGTTGCCCAGCCCGGAGGCGTCCATTCGGCAGGCACATCCACCACCTCCCGATACTCGTCAAGCGCAATGGCACCCTCGATATGCAGGTGCATCTCGGTCTTCGGGAGCGTGCTGAAAATTCGCTTGAGTTGAACAGGATCACCCGATCCCTCAATAGTCATCTTGCTCGGGTTCATCAAACCGCGTTCAGCAACGGTTGTGCCATTTTTCAAACGGGAAGCTTTTTGATCATTGTTTAAAGTAGGCTTCACAGAGCGCTTGCGTGCCACAATCCCCGAAACCCTCGTCTGCCAGTCTGTCGTAAAGTTTCGTGGCCGACTCCAGGGCGGGCATCTTTAGATCCATGGCCTTCGCGGTCTCCAATGCGATGCCAAGATCTTTAATGTAGTGCTTGATATAGAACCCCGGATCGTAGTCTCCCTGTAGTATGCGGGGTGCCAGATTATCCAAGGACCAACTACCCGCCGCCCCCTTCGTGATGCTTTGCAAAACCGTTTCGGGATCCAGGCCGGACGAATGGGCGTAGGCCAGCGCCTCGCACATCCCGAGCATACTGCCGGCAATGGCGATCTGATTGCACATTTTCGTGTGTTGGCCACTGCCCGCCGCACCTTGGTAGACCACATTGGCCCCCATTAATGCAAAATGCCCGTGAAGTGATTCGAAGGTGTCCCGGTTCCCGCCGACCATAATCGAAAGCGTTCCATTGCGCGCACCGACATCGCCACCGGATACGGGCGCATCCAGCACCTCGACACCCTTTGACTTGCCGGCCTCTGCGATCTTCATGGCGAGATCAGGACGCGATGTTGTCATATCCACCAATATCGAACCCGGCTTGGCGGATGCAATCAAACCCGATTCAGATAAAAAAATCGCCTCAACATCCGGGGGGAAACCGACAATGGTAAAGGTCACATCACAACCCGCCGCCACATCGCCGGGCGTCGCCTCCCAGACCGCACCGGCATCCAGCAATTTCGCTGCTTTTGCCTTTGTCCGGTTGTGGACGTGCAGCTCATAGCCAGCCCCCTGCAAGTGACCTGCCATCGAAGCCCCCATCACACCAGTTCCAATAAAGCCAATTTTCGTCGGTGATGGTTCAATCATGCCCCTACCCGAATGTAGGAACTTCCCGAAGTCAACGGTGGGAACCATTCCATCTCAGTCGAAACAGAAAAATGCCGAGAAGATATAAAAACTAAGCGCTTTCTGGCATGAATTAAGCTTAGTAAGCTCAATGTCTTCAAAAGCACCAGTCATGCCCTTCTGTCTCCTTCTCGGGAATGTTGGGTGCTGCCTGGGTCGACGTCGTTGATTTCAACAGCTTTCCCGCCCCCCTATGGTCTCAAAAGATCCACACTCTGGCGGAGCTGTATCCGTCGCTAATCTGTGCAAAACCTTCGGCACATCCGTCGAAGCTTTGCGCGCTATTAATTTGAACATTGAGGAAGGCGAATTCGTGGCCTTCATCGGTCCATCCGGTTGCGGCAAGACCACGCTTCTGCGCATTTTGGCTGGCTTGGAGCGGGCCAGCAGCGGATCGGCCAAAATACTGGCCGACTGGCCTGAGGAAGCCTGCCGCAAAGCACAAATCGGCGTCGCGTTTCAACGGCCCGCACTCGTCGAATCGAGGACCGCCCGCGACAACGTAGACCTCACCCTGGAGATAACCAGGGCGACTCCCAACCAATCCGTCAAAGAGCTCCTCGAAAAATTTGGCCTCGGCGAGTTCATGGACCACTACCCGCACGAGCTCTCTGGCGGCATGCAGCAGCGTGTCAACATCGCCTGCGCCCTCGTGCACGACCCGAAGGTCCTGCTCCTCGATGAACCTTTCGGTGCGCTCGACGAACTGACCCGCGAAAAACTCGGCGAATGGCTCAGCCGCCTCCTCAAGGAGGAAAAACGTACCGGGATCCTCATCACGCACAGCGTGGATGAGGCCGTCCATTTGTCCGACCGCGTTGTCGTGCTCTCGGCTGGACCGGGACGGGTCCACCGGGTCATCGATATCCCGATACCTCAGCCCCGCTCCCGTTCACTGCGGGGCGATGAAAGCTTTCTCAAACTGGTCGCCGAAGTCCGCCGGGAACTCTATGCCGCCACGGAAAAGGGAGGGGCAGCATCATGAAAGAAGCCTTTACCTACCTGCTCGTTTTTATCTCGTTGCCGATTGTTTTACTCCTGCTTCGGGCGGTCAGCGACCTCCCGACCTCGATCCTACCCCCGCCTGAGATGGTGGCCAAGTTGCTCTGGGAAGAGCGCAGCTCCCTCATCGGCCACACCCTCGAAACCATGAAAATCGCGTTGCTCGGCTACGCGCTGGCCAACGCGATCACGCTTTCCCTCTCGATTTCCTTTCTCTACGTAAAGCGGCTGGAAGACTTCGTCACACCATGGACGGTGGTCATCAAAAATATCCCCTACGTCACGCTGGCGGGTATTCTCATTGTTACGATGGGCGACACGATGCTGCCCAAGTTGATCATTGTGGTGCTTGTTACGTTCTTCCCCCTCCTCGCCAATCTTAAGAAGGGGCTCAAAGCGACCGACCCGGTCCTGATCGACCGCATGCAAACCCTCAACGCCAGCCGCTGGCAGGTCTTCCGCAAGGTCCGCTGGCCCACCGCCCTGCCCTACTACATGGCGGCCCACGAGATCGCCTTCACCTCCAGCATCGTCGGCGCGATCGTCGCGGAGTGGTTTTTTTCCAGCAAGGGCCTCGGCTTTCTCATCGTGCAAGCCACCACCGAGTATCGAGCCGACCGCCTCTACGCCGTCACCTTTATCGCCAGCATGCTCTCCGTTTTCGCCTACATCGGCATCCGCATCGCCGACCGCAAACTCTTCAAATGGAAACAAAGAAGCTAACAAATTCCATCCCTCAAAAAAACGCCACCACTCCACCTCCAACTCACCCCCCAACTCAACCACTCCACTACTCAACCCACTCAACCCCTCAACCCCTCAACCCCTCAACCACTCACCCCCCACTCCTCCACCCAAATAACACCTTATGAATAATCCACCCAAACCCTCCCTCCTCGAAATCGCCCTCAAGGGCAAGCGCGCGCTGATTCTCGGCCTCGGCGGCGGTGGTGATGTTATTCAAGGCATCCCGGCCGCCCGCCTCTTCCAGCAGCTCGGCTACGAAGACGTTTACCTTGGTGGTATCAACTGCCAGTGGTGGATGCCCGACGGTGCCCCCCAATCCGGCGTCTATGGCACCTCGGTTCTGGGGCCAACGCTCTACGACATTCACCAGCTCGAACCATCCGAGCTGATCGCCCCTGAGATCCGGCTCGTTTCCACAGCCTCCGCCGTGGGCTCCTGCCAGCCAGCCGAAGCTGTCCTGGCCGACATTCTACCCGGCACTCAATTTGTCGGCTGCTTAAACAACGGCGTGGTCGGATTCGCGGAAAGCCTGCGCCAACTGGTCGAGGAAAAGCAAATCGATCTTGTGCTCGGTGTCGACATCGGCTCGGACTCCTTCCACCGCGGCGATGAGGTGCAGCCCGCCCACACTTCGCTCGTCGACTTTATGTCGATCGGGGCGTTGCTCGATCTCCCCTGCCCGGTTTTCTATGGCGTCTCCGGCTATGGCTGCGACGGCGAGATGCAACTTCCCGAACTCGACGAGCGCGTTAGCGTGGCCATGAAAAAAGGCGGCTACCTCGGCGCCCACGGCCTCACCCAGGGGGATGTCGCCCTCATGCTGAAAGCTTGCGAGGTCTACCCGGATCCCGTCGAACCACTCGCACCCTTGGCCGCCACCGGTGAACTGGGGCTGCGCAAGGTCAACACCCACGGCCCCTGGGGCACGCCCGTCCATGTCAGCCCTTTGGCTGCCGTCATGATGTTCTTTGACCCACACGTGATGGCTGCGGAAGTTTCCAAGGGCATTCTCGCCCTGAAGGACACCCGCTCGCTGGCCGAGGCCGAACACATCTTCCGGCACGAACTGGGCGAGTTCCCCGAGTCGCAACTCTTCCCCACCATCCAATTCTTTAAAAACGAGGAATGATGCCCGCGCTGCAAAACATCCTTCCGCATTCGCTGCGGGGCTTTTCTATTTGGCGGCTGCGTCGTTTATCTCGTATCCGACTTCCTTTAGGTAGTCGGCCTTCGGTCGAATCGGCAGCCCCCGCACCTAAAGGAACGGCGATACGTTTGAATCCTACAAGCTCTGTGGCAACTTTCGCGAAGACCCCCGCATCACCCTCACGGAACACGACTCCCATCTTTGGCCGACTGACAAAGCAGTCGCTCTTTCTACCATCTGCCGCGCTCTTCGCTTTTGTCTGTCTGTCCGGGTGCGGCGACCCAGGCACCGCGGACCAGGCCAGCGGCATTCCCGTCGCCCAACTGGAGGACAAACGCCCCGCCGCCGAACTTCCGGAGATTCTGGAGGCCGTCAAAGCGCGGCTACCATCCACCGGCTACATGACGAACGATTACCTCCCGGACACGGGCGACTTCGAGCGCTATGCGGCGGCGGGCAAGGGCCCGCTCACCACCGTGCGCGTCGGCATGCCGTGGATTTTCAGCGACGGATTCTCCCCGCTCTATATCGGGATTGAGCAGGGCTATTTTAAGGATGTCGGCCTCGACATCGAAATGGTCCCTGGCGGCCCCGGCAAAGATCACCTGCAAACCCTAGCGGGCGGACGGGTCGATTTCGCCATTGTGGCCGACGGGATGAACCTCCCCGTCTTCGCCGCCAGTCGCACCAGTGACAGCGAGGTGATGGCCGTGGCTTCGTTCCTGAAAGAAAATCCGGTGGCCTACCTATCGCTCGACCCCGCCACTCCGCCCACTGAGCCCTCGGATGCCGTTGTCGAAGTTGCTGATTTTTCCGATGCGGTCATCGGCGTGCTCCGGGGACGGGCTCACTACGTGCAGTTCCTCGTTTACGAATACGGCCTGGATCCGGAGCGGGTTAAAGTGCGCTGGACCGGGACCACCCCCGATGCCCTGCTTTCCGGGGTGGTTGATCAATGGGCCGCCTGGATACTCGATCAACCGCGACTCCTCGAACAAAGCGGCCACCGCAACTGGCGCGCCTTCCGCTTTCACGACCTCGGCTGGAAGCAGTATTGCGATCTCATTGTGGCTCGCCAGCAGACCCTGCAGGAGGACCCGGAGACGGTTCGCCGCTTCCTTGCCGCCTTCCACAAAGCACTCGAATTTTATTTTGAAAACCCGCCCGAGGCCGCCCGCATTACGGCGGAATACGCCCGCGATGTCGATTACACGCCGGAAGACGTGTTGCAGCGTTTCGCCATCGAGCACGCAATCGTGCGGGGCGACGATGGACTCCCTCTCCTCCACATGGACCCCGACCGCTGGGATGAAGTCACCGCCCTGCTCGTCCGCTACGGCATCATCGATCCCACCGCAGTCCTTCAAACCGAAAAATTATGAAGAAAAATACACTGGGTCAGAGCCCACTCAAACCCTCCAAAATCATTCTCGGCACCTGGGTCACCGGTGGCGAAGAATTCGGGCCCGCCGACGAGTCCGAATCCATCGAAGCGATTGAGACCTCATTCGATACCGGTACCAACTGCATCGATACCGCTCCCATTTACGGGCGCGGCCTCGCCGAGCGCATTGTCGGAAAGGCCATACGTGGCCGCCGCGACGAAACCATCATCGCCACCAAGGTCGGCCTCCGCTGGGATCTCGAAGAGGGTGAATTCAACTTCGAGGCCGGTGACGGCGTAAAAATCTATAAAAATCTCAAACCAGCCAGCATCCGCGAGGAGGTTGAGAACTCCCTGCGCCGCCTCGGCACCGACTACATCGATCTCCTACAAACACACTGGCCGGACGCGACCACCCCCATCGCCGAAACCATGGCCTGCTTGCTCGATCTGAAGAAAGAGGGCAAGATTCGCGCCATCGGCGTCTGCAATGTCGATCCCGCGCAGATGGATGAGTATCTGGCCGTTGGCCCGCTCGACAGTCTGCAAACCATCTACAGCATGGTGGACCGCGAGTCTGAAGCCGACCTCCTGCCGAAAGCCCTCGAGAACCAAATGGCTGTGCTCGCCTACTCGCCCCTCGCCATGGGCCTGCTCAGCGGCAAGCTCGGCCCCGAGCGTGAGTTTCCCCCAGGGGATGTCCGCTCCTGGAGCCCTCGCTTCACTGTGGAGAATCGAAAAAAGACCGCCGCCATGCTGGAGAAATTGCAGCCCATCGCCGAAGCCTACAAACTAACCGTCGCCCAACTCGTCATCGCCTGGACACTGGCACGCCCCTGTCTGACGCACGTTCTCTGCGGTGCGCGCAACGCGCAACAGGCCTCCGAGAACGCGGCCTCCGGCGAAGCCGATCTCGATTCGGCAACAATTGCGGCAATCGATGCGATTTTGGAAGAAAGTGAGCTTTCGCTCCCCCATCCGTTCAAGTGACGTACTAGGCTTTTCTCTAAACCGATGGCATTGCATAGGTGCTAAGTCTGGCACAAGGTGCGCTGTCATGATCCCATCGGTCCAAGTAGTCCCGATTTTTTTCTAAAATCCATCAAGTCTTTTCCTTATGCCCATTGTTCGTCTATCCGGGACCGTCGAAGGTCCCACCGATCCAAACCGTGAGATCCGCGCCCGCATGCTCTACCGCCTCTACGCCGGCGGTTGGGATATTTATAATTCAAACGGCGACCAGCGCATCACGCTGAGCAACATCGAGAAGAAGATTGTCGAGTCCGATGCCTTTGTCTTCATGCCGGGTGCCACGCTGGAAGACTTATTCAAAGCTGTCTCCATCTTCGTCGGTTACCAGACGCTCGACCCGAACCTGCAGGGCAAAGCTGCCGTGATTCTCAATTCGGATGGTTCCTGGACGCCACTCTTCGACCTGTTGGACGGCCTCCAAGCCTTGGGCACCATCCATCAAAGCTACCGGAAATTTCTGCTCTTGGCGGATGAGCCCAGGGCAGTCGAGGCCCACCTCGAGGTCGTCATGCGCGACGGCATTCCCGACGTCGGTCGTGAAAAAATAGACGCCCGCCCCACCGATTCTTTTGAAACGCCGCTGCCCGAGACGAACCGGGGCAATGTCTGCGTTTTTTGCTCGGCCAGTATTAAGGACGAGGCCTACATCGAAGACGGTTATCGGCTCGGTCAGGCCCTTGCAACCCTTCACTACGGCTGCGTTTCCGGCGCCGGCACGACCGGCGTGATGGGCTCCGTCGTTCGCGGCTCCGTCGATGCGGGTGGTTGGACGGGCGGGTCCAATGTCCCACACATCATTGAAATCGAGGGCCTCCCCAAGGGCCTCTCCAGCTTTTGGCTGCGACCGGATATTTATACCCGAATGGAAGTCATGATCCAACGCTCCGAGGCCTTTGTTATTTTCCCGGGCGGTGCGGGCACTGTCCAGGAGCTGCTCGCCCTCCTCATCTTCAAACAAAGCGGCAGCGACTTCATGCAGGGAAAACCAGTCATCATTTTCAACCGGAAGGATACCGGCAAGGGTGTTCGCTTTTGGGATAATCTGATCGCCCTGCTCAAACCCTGGTGCGACGACGACCTCTTCCACGTCGTCAACGAAATCGACGAGATTATACCCGCCATTGATCGACTGATTCCAGCACCAGCGAAAGGGTAGAAATATTTTCTTTATTTGCTCCCTCTGGGGCTTCATCAGAACTCTAATCTAGCCTAGGTCTCACATATCAACGACCCGGAAAGGCGTTACGCGATTGACTATACTTTGCTAACGCGTTCCGCGTTAATCGTGAAAGAATTGGTTCATACGACTGCGAAGTGGCTCTTCGATAAAGTCCTCCGGTGCCAGGTTCTTGCCTTGCTCAAGATGAAAGAACGGCTCTTGAGCAATCATCAGGAACTGGGCTACCGGGCTGCCTTCTAAGCTATCACGGAAATAATACTCAGCCGTCACAATATCATCTTTTCCGCCCAAAGGATGTCGGTCCTGCCACCGTATAACATTAATTTTCTATCCGTTTCGCCGTAGGCCCGAGGTCAGTTACTGTCGTGTTCACATTCAAGGAGCGGTCCAAAGCAGTTGGCACAGTGTCCTTTGTGACGCATCCGCTGAGGAGAAACATAGCCATTTTTGCGACAGCTATGATTGGTCCAGTTCCTACAGCGATTTTCAGAGTTTTCTTAAGCATAATGCAGGAAATGATGGGTTATGGGCGCTCCTGAGAAAAGACACGGTCAGAAAAAAGAGCAAGGAGGGAAGAAGATTCGACTCCTCTAATTTTTCATTTGGCCTTTCCTGGCTCACTTCTCCGACTCCACAATCTTATCGGACTTCGCTTCCGGATCTGTATACGAACCCTCAAACACCTCCCCGGTGCTGATCGGCTCGGGGCCCATCGCTTCCTTCGGAATCCGAGCGATCGTTTCCAGAACAATGGGGATCGCCTACGCTTGAATGCGCTGAACGCTTGCTTGCATATCTTTAAAGCTAAATGGGCGCACCCCGACTGCCGGATTGGCGATTGAACACAGAGCTACCCAACGGATTCCGAGCTGGCGCGCGTAGACCGTACAGGTGCCGACATTCAAACTGGTCAGATCGGCACCCATCATTCGCAGTGCCCTGATCTCAGCAGCGGTTTCGAACCGGCCGGGATTATGCTGCGCAAACGTAGCCCGCTCCCATAGCTGACCGGTATAGCCCGATTGCACCTTACGCGCTTCGTCAATAATCAACTCTCTGAGTTTAGGGCTGAACGGTGTGGCAAAGGTCGCAAATACTCCCGGACGCTCAATTCCCGCAAAATCCAGAATATTTTGCGGACGCTGGCTCTAAAAACCATGAAATCGTCGATAACGACCAAATCGTCGTAGTCGAAATCCGTCCGGATCGCCCCCGAACTGGCCCCACCGATCGCGTGTGTAACCCCTTTTTCATAGAGCGAATACCAGGTTTTGACGTGCACAAGCGCTTCATCCTCCCCCGGTTTCTTGGTCTCATAGCCATACATGCGTACGTAGTAAAAGGGCACTCCCTTATAGCGCATTCTGTAAAGCTTCGGTCCCAAACCAAAAGGCGTCTCGACCTGCTCATAGCCCTCCTCTTCAACCATCCCCACGCCAAACTTTTCCGGCGCACCGAAAGAAGTCCCGCCGACAACTGCGATGTAGATTTCATCATCGACGTCCTTCGCACTCGATGATCCGTAAAAAGCAACGCACAGGAGTGCGACGGTTAAAATATTTTTGAATAAGCTCATAGACGGCCAGTGAGCAGTTTCCCTGCCAGAGAATATTTTCGGAATGATTAGAACTGTTGTATCCGTGCGGCTGTGGCACTGGCTATGCTGTGATTGTCTCATGAAAACCATAATCTGCTCGTGGACTCTTTCGTTTTTTCTGGTCCTCACTGCGCTGGCCTCAACGAGAGCCGGTTATTTGCAGACCGACACGCTCTATTTGACTGGCGGCTTTCAAGGGGTCAAAGGATCGCTGAATGTATCCCGCGAAGAATTACGCACCCTGCGCGGCAGCGGTGACATCTCCGTGACGCTCATCCCCCGGTCCGAACCACCTGAACTTACAGTGCTCCCTTTCACTTCGTTGATTGAAGCCTATCCCCTGGAAACGGGTTTTGACGGACTCGTCCTGGAGACCCACAACGGCTGGGAGAGCTTTCTGACCCGTGACTATATTGAAGCCAATGGCACCGTGCTATTGCGACAACGCGGACTACTTCAAATCCATGGTTGTCAATCCGGATCAGTTTTACCCGGATACAGCAATGCCGGGCAATCCCGATTTCGAGCCGTCTGATCTCGAAGCCCTTTTGGCCTTTCTTCAAGAGGCAAAACCCTAATCGGAAGGCGCCCGAATCGACAATTTAACATTGCATTTCTGAATCTGTGATTCCATTTCGCAATGATAATTGAGCGAAACGCCATTGATCAGGTCGATAACGGTCTTTGTCGGCAGGCCATGATTGCTCTGGCGGGTGCGTGACTACGGTTGGCTGGTTGTTGCCACCGCGGCCAGATCCAGTCGGATACGCTCCACCCGAAGCTCCATTTCGTTTTCAACGACCGCCATGTCGTGCAACAGCAATTCTTTTTTCTTTGTCTGCTGCACCCCCCGAACCCAAACACTCTGAATGTCCGAGGCGCTCGTTGCAAAAACCAAAGTGGCCAGAGGATCAAAGATCGGAGACGGTGGTTCCACGATAAGAAAATCGGCAAATTTCCCGACCTCAAGACTCCCGACGCGATCATCTACTTCAAGCACCTCCGCGGTTTTAATGGTGTGGAGTTGCAAGACCTCCAGGCAAGACATCACTGCGGCGCTGCTATCGCGCATGCGCAGCGCATACATACCCATCCGCATATTCTGAAATGGGTCGCAAACATCGGCACTGGCCGAGCCATCGACCCCCATCCCCACCGCGAGTCCGGCCTCAAGGTATTTCGGTATGTCGACCAATCCGGAGGCGAGTCGTCCGTTGGAAAGCGGATTCCAGATCATCTTTGCCCCCTTCTTTGCGGAGTGCATCAAGATATCGTCATTGGTGTGGATGAAATGGGCGTAAACCAAGCCATCCCAAACACCTGCTTCCTCGCGTAACATTTCATACATTGCCTGCCCTTTCTCAAGCGACTGCTTTGCCCCCTCCAGATAATGGATTTGCATGTCCAGCCCTAGGTCTTTGGCGATCTCAACCTCCTCGCGGTGGCTATCCGCTCCCCGGTGGACGCCCACACCATGCAGGCCAAATCCAAGGCAGGCATGCGGCTCTTGAATGAGCCGTGTCGCTTCTATGAGATCGACTAACTTTGCGCGTCGAACAGTCGCCGTCGGTGCTTTCCAATCGAGCACATAGGAATAAATGAAATGCTGCCCGGCATCCATTCCGGCCGAAAATTGCTCCATGTATTGTTCATAGGTCGGAGGAACGGTTTGCGTGTGATTAAGCGTTGTCGTGATACCATGACGCAATTGGTCAAGAGCACCGTAAAGGGTGAAGGTATACATATCGCCCGACTTGAAATACTCCCCGTAAGTCCAATGAAGTTCATTGAGCCAACCGTAGAGCTCCTCATTCGGAGCAATCCCACGAAAAGCGCTTTGCCATAGATGATTATGCCCGGAGACAAATCCGGGCATAACAATCTGCCCACGAGCGTCAATCAGGCGGGAAAACGCATCTACCTCAGGCTCACCCTCGGAAACATCCAGAATTTGCCCATCCGACCCAATTCGCATATAGCCGTCGATGACCGCGTTGGTCGCGTCCATCGTAACGATGTGGTTGGACCGAACATAAATGTTCTCAGCTGAAAGGCCCAACCCTCCCAGCGACAAGCAAAAAGAGAGAAGAAGTTGTTTTGTGGATAGTTTTCGCATGGATTCTCAGCTTAGTGGAAAAGCCTTTGGGCCTTTGTTGGATGTTCTACCGCACGCGTTCTTTGAGACGCTGCGCCAAAGCTTCACCGGCCCGGTCGGCCCAAAGCCTACCTTTTTCTGCGGTCGCAACCGTCGCATCGCCCGCGACGCCGGAGCTGGAGACGTCCAGCGTCTTCCAGGCATAGGTGGCCGGGGCAAACTCCGGCTTGAGGATCTTTGGGTCGTCGAGCGAACCGATCCAGCAACAGGTCGCCGCCGCGATATCCACCATGTCCGGCGTCGTCGCATACATCAGCGAGGACTCCATTTCGTTGGCGTGGATACCATAGAGTTTTTCCCGCTCGGGAAGGTCGGCTTCGTAGGGAAATGACAGGACCTCGACCTTTAACCCCTGCTCCAGGCCAAGCTCCCGCAAAGTACTTTTCACCACGGAGATATTGCCCCCATGTGTATTCAAAACCGCAACGCGCCGAAATCCCCACTCCGCAATCTGGCGACCGGCAGCGAGAATCAGCTGCCGCAGCGAGTCACGGTGTAGGATCAGCGTGCCGGGAAACCCGTCGTGCTCATTGCTTTTCGCCGCCTGAATCGGCGGCGCGACGTAGACCGGGTCTTCGGCGGCGAGCCGGGGGAGTGCGAGATCCAGGTAAATCTGCCCCAAGAGTGCATCCACCCCCACAGGCAACTGCGGCCCGTGCTGCTCGATGGCGCCGGTGGGTACAATCACCAAGGCGGATGCCTTGTTCGGGATAGCTTCGATCCCCGCTTGGCAAAAGGCGGGCAGGTAGCGGTTTCGGTAGCTTGGCCAGGTCATGTGTTTTCCTCCTTGCTCGGTTGCGCCGGGTTCAGGGGCGGGTGGGTTTCGATTTCACGCAGAAGCCGCGCCAGGTCGGCGACGACTTGGGCGAGCAGAGCCCCGGCCCCATTTTCGTGCCGATCGTGTGGCGGGTTCGTCTTGACCGCCGCACTTGGAATCAGATCGAGTTCTGCCCCTGCCTTCGGGGCGACCGGTTCAGCGGCACAGCCCAATAACTCGGTGAGAATCGAGTCCAGTCCCTCGCGCGGACCGCCCCGGATTGGATGAAAATCGAGCCCGACGCCGGACAGATTGACGCAGAATAGTTGCAGGTCGTAGTCCACGCGCAAGTCACGGGCTGCCACATCAATCCACTCTTCCAGGAATGGGCTGGTATTGAATAAAACGAAGCGCTGCAACCCGGACCGCGCCGCCGAGCGCACGGTTTGTATGAGCACCTGGTGCGCCACCTCGATGTCCAGATGAAATGCTGTCCCCCGGGATTGCCGGGGCGTGTAACGTATGGGAGGCAAAGCAAGCGCCGCGATATCGTTATGGGTCGCTTCCAATGCCCCGTTCAAGACAGCCGAACCGACAACTTCCTCGGCATCGAGAGGCCGCCCCATCGCCCAGTCGGCGATCGAATAGACCGGCTGGATGACAAGTTTAGTTTCCGGAGCGACATCGTCGGCAAACTGCGGCCAGCGGCGTGCGTGCCACGCGAATGCGTCGTTTCCATTGTAGAGCTTGTGTTGCATATTATTTGGCTTGGTAAAGTGTTTGCCCGTTCCGAACCGTCTGTAGCACGTCAGCCGGCGTCACCCGGCAGAGAATCGAGGCAAGGATATGCGCACTCCGGCGCAGGTGAGCTTGGTGGAAATTCATCGCAGAGAATGTGGCTGGACCGCCGACAGTCAGCGCTCCCGGCAGCTCTCTACCCCAGCGTGTTTTCGCAACATTCGATGTCGCCATCTTGAGGATTTCGCGGGGGTCCGGACGGATAGAGTCGCCGTATTGGCTCTTGGCCAGCTTATAGGTAAAGTCCAACTCGGCCAGCATACTGGGACTGTTCAAAAGACCGTTGTCCGTACCGAGCAGAAGGTTAACCCCGGCATTGAGGAGTTTGGCCACCGGCGGAAGCGGCAGACCGAGGTTGGCATTTGCCCTGGGATTCAGCACCACCGTGATGCCGGATCGGGCTAAACGTTCAATTTCTTCATCATTGGCAACGGTCACGTGCACGATCAAATCGGGAGCGTAAAGTTCGATTGCTTGAATCAAATCGCCCCGCCCGGTTCGTTCGAGCGAAACGTTGCGGTACCCCTCGTTTTCCAGACAGTGAACGGCCCTCGCCTTTCCCCGGGAGTCCGTGAGTTCGCGGATCTCCTTCCACGCGGGATCCGTCAAATCGTTCATCGTGCTCTCGGAGAATCCGTCGGCGATCTGAAGCATTGCCTCCAGCTCAGCAAGCGAATCCGGTGAGAGCCCGGCCATATTCTCCGTCAGTTCGTCGAGATCGAAGGGCACGCTATCAAATTGACCCAGTATGACCGAACGCACGCCCGTGGCGGCGGAAGCTTCTTTGAGGCGCGCGGCTCCGTCCGGTCCCTGCTCACGAAAGTCCACGTGCGCCACGGTTCCGGTCGCTGCCATGTAGCGAAGCGCATCGCTCATGTGATCGACGTGAGCGGCTCGGTCCAGTTTGGCTATCTCGCGATATTTGAAGCCATCGGGCCGAAAAAAGCCTTCCTCGAGTGTCAGACCAGTCGCCCCATCCGGCAGAAAGCTGTCGCCCATGTGCGTGTGCGCATTGACCAAGCCGGGCATCAAAACCATTGCTCCCGACTCAATCCGCTGGACCGGCTCCACCAAGTCGAGCTCGACGATATTCGCATCCTCAACTCGAAAGGAAGCACAATGGAAGGGCTGAAGCTCCGGCCCGGATAAAACGATACAGTCCGAAAAATGCATCAACTCGGCGTTTCTTCCTCCCCGTGTTCAGGCATGTAGAGGAATATTAAAACGATACCGATGCAGGCAAACATTCGGAATGCGGCGTCCTGCCCGTTCCATATCTCCGACTGCCACATCGTAAACCACTCACCCCCTACCGTAATGAAAGCCACAAACCACTGCAGCATGCTCAGGACCAGGCCTAGAATAGCAACCTGCTTGGCTGCTTCGAACTCCGGTTTAGGCGCTTTGATCGAACGAAATAGCAGGTAAGCACCAAAACCGCACAAGGCCATAGCCACTGCTTCCCAAAGAATGATGGTAAAGTAGAAAATTGTATGAATCGCTGGACTCTCAATGGCACGCCACATGAGCTGGTTACCCTCGAAGACAGTCGTCATTCCAAGCACGTTCTCCACAAAGAGGTAGTTTGAATGGTAATCTGTCAGATTGTTCAAAACGACCAGAAAAAGAAAAAACGCCACCGACAAAACGAGC
Source organism: Verrucomicrobiota bacterium (assembly GCA_009908325.1). Classification (GTDB taxonomy): domain Bacteria; phylum Verrucomicrobiota; class Verrucomicrobiia; order Opitutales; family Coraliomargaritaceae; genus Thalassobacterium. The sequence goes on from JAAAPI010000275.1 coordinate 68,565, forward strand.
AGGATTTTAGATAAGCGCAGATACAGCATCCATCACAACAAGCAGGTTTGACGCCACTTTTGCTTTGAATGGAGGCCTTTTGTAAAGAGCTCAAGCGGCGCGAATTTGAGAGTGGATAAGCCCACACGAGCTCGGACGCTGCCCGGCAACTCCAACCAATCCATCTCACGTAGTGTCGGAGCTTGCTCCGGCCCCGCACTTGCAGACCATGTCCGACGGTCAAAAAGCCCGAGCAAGCTCGGACACCACATTCATCGATCATGACGTCCGCGCAACCGCCATCCCCGTTTAAACTTCTTCAAGCGAAAGCTCGGAGTAGCGCGGCGCTTCTCCCGAGCAAGCGAAGCCGTAGAGCTCCCGGCGCTGCGCGGGACGCGCAAGCAACTCATTGAAACTTCGCGCTTCAAAGACGACAAGCCGACCGTCGCAACCGGGCCGCAGAGCCCCATAGTTTTCCAGATCCATAAGTCGGGCCGCATTTTGCGTGACCATGGAAGCCGCCAAATTCGGTTTATTATCGAGATGAGCGATCCGCACGCCTTCATTGAACACTTCAAACATGTCAAAGTCGCCCCAGGCATAGAACGCGTCGCGCACGTTATCACTGGCACACGCTGTCAAAACACCGGCAGCCGCCAATTCATGGAGAAGCGTGACGCCGCGCCACCGGGGCGTCCCACGGTGCCCGCCATCTGCAGGGCGTCCCTGCAAATAAAGATTACACATCGGGAGCGAGACGATCCGAATGCCCGCCTCCGCAACGAGCTTGATCGTCGAGAGGGCCCGCGCCTCGTTCTGCACGGCCAGACTGCAGACGTGTCCACAGGTGACAGGATGCGGGAATTCCTTGCGTATTACACACTCCGCAATGCGCCGCAAACACTCCGCATCGGGGTTACCATTCTCATCCACATGCAAATCAACACCTGCTCCAAAATCCGCCGCCAGGTCAAAAAAATAATCCAGTTGTTGATCCAAAGCGTCGTTCATCTGGGGCATGCCCCCGAGAAAGGAATCGGGATATTCCAGAGTCATTTCTGCGATCCGACGCGCCTTCGGCTCCATGTAGGTTTCGATTCCGCACAAGCTGACCGTCTGCAAATGGATCCGGTCGGCCCACTCTTCCCGTAGGCGCTGCATCGCGGCATGACTGACCTCTCCGAAGTCCACCCCACAATCGACATGCGTCCGCAGAGCCACCGTGCCGTGTGCTTCCGCACAGCGGAGCGCGAAGCTGCCCCGCGCATAGAGATCCTCCATCGTCCAGTTGTCCTTGTCCCGATTCAGGAGTTCAATCGCATCCCAAAATTCGCCGCGGAGGTTCGGCGCACGGTCCCAAGTAAACGCTTTGTCCAGATGCGTATGCGCGTCAATGAATCCTGGAAAAACAATTCGCCCTCCGAGATCTACGATGTCACCTCCCGTTTCGTCCAACTCACCCGGAATCCCGCATGGGGTCACACTGGCGATCTTTCCATCGCTGACCTCGATGTCGCAAAGCACCAGATCGCTATCCGCCTTCAAGCCGGTCAGCGAAACGGGTAGCGCCGCGTTTCTGAAAGTTTTGCTATATCCCATCAATCTCCGTCCCCGGGTAAAAACTCCTGCGCCAATAAGTCCGCGGCATCGATTGATTCTTGAATAAGCCCTCGGTCGCGCATGCGCGATAAACCTTCCTCAAAAACTTTAGGGTCGGCGACGCGCAAAAGCGCTCCTGGCTGAGGTATCATCAATTCCTTGATTTTCTCCAGTGATTTAAGCTGGTGCTCCCGGTCAAGTTCAGAGCTATACTGACTAATAATCAGTTCAACCGTATCCTCCGGATGCTCAAATGCGAATTCCCAGCCGCGTTTGACCGCCCGCAGAAATCCCGCGACGACCTCGGGGTGCGTTTCCACGGTTTCCACGTCGGTAAACATAACCTGCGAATACGCCCGGTAGCCGTGGTCCTTCGCCAGAAAGATCCCGGCCCGCTCGCCAATCATCTGCTCCAGCTTAACGTATTCATCGATGTAATAGCACTGCATGGCATCCGCCTCCCCATCAATCACAATCGACGGGGCATATCCGCAATCGTAGGTATCCAAATTGGTCGTATCCGCCCCGGCTTCCTCGAGAAGGAGTCGAATAACTCGTGAACCGTCCGCATGCACGCCGACCCGCTTCGATGCCAAATCGGTAAATTCGCGGATCGAACCATCGTCGACGAACATCCAGCCCATGGGTGAATCTTGAAACATAACGCCGATAATTTTCAAGTCGGCTCCAGCTGCCGCATCGGCCAGCAACACATTACTCTCCGCCGAGCCAAAACTGATTTCAGGCTCGGACAAGGTCATCCCCACGGTGTCCGGCGTGGTCGCCTGGCCACGGAGTTCGACTGCCAAGCCTGCATCCTCGAAAAAACCCTGTTCAATCGCCTGATAGAATCCCGCAAACTGCGCGTTAAAAATCCAATCAAATTGCATCACGACTGGTGTCATCGCGACAGGGTCACCCTCGGAATCGGCGGAGGACGACTCGTTCGACTCACCTTTCGATGCGAACCCCAGGACTCCAAGGAGACTTAGGGTGAATCCGCAGACGAGCATTACTTGTTGATTAACTGTCATCTTCCGTGCTTTTCATAAGGAATGCCGCGATCGCATCGATCTCTGCATCCGTGTAGTGCGGGTGAGCCGGCATTAGCACGTCCGGGATGAAGCGCGTCGGCTCGTAAACGTAGTCCTTAAAGTAGTCGGCATTATAGCGGGCGTGGACTGCGAGGATGGTGGAATTCCGGTTGGAAAGGACGCCGCCAAGTTCCTTGTCCTCCCAGGCATGGCAACTCATACAATTGTTAATATAAAATTCTCGGCCACTCGCGACAACATCCGTAACATCGTCAAGGGCACCCGAATAGAGTGGTCCCATGAGGTCCTCATAGGCACCAATCTGTATATGATTGACCCCAAAAGGCCGCTTATTATCGGGATCGAAAAGCACGTCGGATCCTTTTTCCGGTTGTCGCTCGAAGGTTATGTAGTGGGGCCCCAGATCGGGACTGTCCCCCAACTGCAACTGACCGTCAGATCGCTCTGTAAATGCGAGGACAAAATACGGTTCAAAGCTGTCGATAAATTCAGGTCGGTAAACTGAAAAATACCCATCGTAGCTGTTAGCCAGAAGGGAAACATCATTGGGCAGTTCCAAAAAATCAATAAAAGCAGACAAGGGTAAAACCTGCGCTTCGACCATCCGATCAACATAGGGGACGTAGACTTGGGTTAACGCGACGCTGTCGAGTGCAAGCAGCTCGTGTGTTTCCAGCTGTAGCGTGCGCTCGGCACCGTCTTTCATTTTAATTTCGACTGAGAGCTGGCCACTGGCAGCGGCGTTGTTTGCGGCCAGATCAAAAATGACTAAACTCCAGATAAGGCCTGCCGCAATTGCACGCTTAGCCAGAGCCCCATAGCCATTGTATGTCTTCTTCCCCATGCGTTCGGTAAGCAATAAGCGGACCAAAATGCTGAAAAATACGCTTTCGGCTAAAAACTGATGAAAGCTGATCAATTACTCCAAACCTTACTGCAAATCCAGGATTTGGCACCTTTAGTGCTCCAGCCAAAGCCATGTATATCAACCCTAACATCGAAGCCGCCCTCCCCCAGTTACTCGAAGTCTTACCCGAGGACCGCGTTGTCACGGGCGACAAGACAGACCGCTTCTCCAAGGATTTTTACTGGTATTCTCCGGTTTTGAAAGAGCTCCTTGAAGACAAGCGCGCCGATGTCGCTCTCCTCGTCACTTCCAAGGAGGAGCTAAAGTCGGTTGTTTCACTGCTTTATACGCATGACATCCCGCTGACTATCCGTGGGGGTGGCTCCGGAAACTATGGACAGCTGGTCCCTCTCTACGGAGGGGCCGTCATCGACCTGAGTAAAATGGATACAATTTTCAGCGTCGACGGAGTCGTCCACGCCGAAGTCGGCGCAACCCTCCGAAAGATCGAGGTCGAAGCGCGCAAGCAGGGGTGGGAATTGCGCTGTATGCCCTCGACTTGGGTGGTCAGCACGATTGGCGGATTCCTCTGTGGCGGATCCGGCGGGATCGGATCCATTCTTCATGGCGGTATTGTAACGGGAGACAACGTCAAGTCCGTCACCATCATGACGATGGAAGCCGAACCGAAATTTATCAAATTTGAAGAGCGGGACTCGCTGAAGGCACTCCACACCTACGGCACAAATGGCATCATGGTGGAGGTGGAAATGCGCCTCGGCAAGGCCTACGCCTGGGAGCAGCTGATCTTTACCGGGGATGATTGGGAAGCGCTGCTTGATTGGACCTTTTCGATTGCCGACGACAAGGCGATTATCAAACGCCTCGTCACCCAGTTTGAAGATCCGATTCCTGGATACTTCAAGCCGATGAAAAAATATATACCTGAGGGCAAACACTGCACCTTTCTCATGGTGGATCAGTCAAACATTGAGAATGTTATCGCTTCAGCTGAAGCCGCCGGTTTTGAGAAAGTCTTTCAGAAGCCTTTCGGCGAGCCCCCGAAACCACCCTATATCACCGACTACACTTGGAACCATACCACGCTTTGGGCGATAAAGGCAGACCCTGCCATGACTTACCTGCAGTGCGGTTTCGGTGTAAATTTCAAGGAAAACCTCCGCAAACTAAAAGCCAAATTTGGCGATGAAATACTCTTCCATCTCGAGATGACCCTTGGGAACGCAAAATTCAAAACCGACGCAACGGGTGCCAGTGTCGGCGGCATTCCCCTCGTTCGCTACACCACAGAAGAGCGGCTCAATGAGATCATCGACTACTGCGAATCGATCGGTGTCGGCGTGGCGAATCCACATACTTATACCGTAGAGGGAGGCGGTGTGCATGAGGATATTGCGGAGAAGCGTCAGCTCAAATCGGAGGTGGATCCAAAGTCGCTTCTGAACCCTGGAAAACTGGCAACCTACCCGGACAATCCGTTCGCGGAGAAAAGTGCATAGGCCGCACATGCCCCAAGTGCTCCGCTATTTGCCATCCACCATAGGGATAGCCGCCAAGCTCTTGGGCAATCCACTCGCCTCCAACTGAATGAAAGGTGCTGAACTCAGTCCAAAATCCGTCGAAGTCAGGAAACATACGGGTGCCGTCCTGCAACTGAAGGATGGCACGCGACTTGTCAGCGATATTTATGCTCTGGTCGGAGCCAAACCGGCCCCTGCCCTTCTCATGCGGCAACCCTACGGGAGGGCCATAGCTTCAACCGTTGTCTATGCCCAGCCCGAGTTTTTCGTCAGAGAGGGCTTCGTTGTCGTCATCCAGGATGTCCGGGGACGGGGCGATTCCGAAGGATACTTCAATGCTTTTCAGGACGAAGCCGAAGACGGCATCGAAACGGTCAATTGGGTAGCAAGCCTGAAGGAGTGCGATGGCCGGGTCTGTATGTATGGCTTTTCCTACCAAGGTTACACACAGCTGGCACTTTTAAAAAACCGCCCGGAGGCACTCGTCGCGATCGCCCCCCACATGTCGGCCGCCAACCTTTACGACGGATGGTTCTACAAGGACGGTATTCTCCGCCTCAGCACCACGCTGAGTTGGGGGAACCAGATGCTGCGCGAAGATGCTTGGCGGCAAAAAAACACCAAACTGGCCTTGGCCTTGGAAGCCAGCTGGCGCGCCCCTTCGTCGTTAACCAGCCAGTTACCGGTAGCTGACGCACAGCCGCTTTGCCACGCCGAAGCACCGGGCTATCTGTCCAAATGGCTTGCGCACGAGCAGTATGACGACTACTGGCAACGCCTGGATACTTCGGAATGCCTCGAAAAAACCGACATCCCGATCTTTCACCTTGCCGGATATTACGACTACTACCTCGATGGCTCGCTTTCCGCCTATCAATTCCGCAAGCACTGTGAAACCGACTTTTTCCTCCTCAGCCCCTGGAAACACATCCCGTGGGAACGCTGGATCGCCGGCCACGACCTCGGTCCCGAGGCTCGATTGGACACCGATCAACTGCTCGCAAACTGGTTCAAAACGCAACTGGGCCTGCCCACCCAAAGTCCAGTCCGTCCGGGCGTCCGTTATTTCACCCTCGGCTCAAACCAATGGCAGACATGCGATTCCTGGCCCCCTGCGTCTGAAAGACTAACCTTATTCCTGAGTTCGAAGGGCCGGGCCAACAGCTCGGCAGGCGACGGAAAGCTGATGGAAGGTCTCTCGGATGACTTGGAAGATACCTTCGTCAGCGACCCGCAAGTGCCGGTCCTCGCACCCGGAGGAATGGTACCGGTTTGGGGGCCAGTTGATTTGCGGGAACAACAGCAGGGTAATAATATGCTCCTTTACACCGGCGAAGTCTTCTCTGAAAAAACGACGATCAGCGGCCAACCCAGCGCAGAAATTTACGTATCCACAGACGTTCCCTCGCTGGATCTTTTCGCCCGCCTCTCCTGGGTACGGCAGGACGGCTCCGCGCTTTTCATCTCGCTGGCCGCAGCCGAGATCTCCTTCGACGGCACGGGACCGGTCCGCGTTGCGCTTAACTTTGGAGCCTGCTCGCTCGAACTCAAGGCGGGCGAGTCGCTCCGGCTAGATCTTGCGGGCCAAGCATTCCCTCTCTTCGCGCGTAATCCGCAGGACGGCACGTCGCGGCTCCGCAAACATTACCCCTGCGACTTTAAGATTGCCCGCGTGCATATCCATCACGACCCCGAATGGCCATCCTCACTAATCCTTCCGAAGGTTTCCTGATTGTGAATACAAAGAACACACTGACGGAGTTCTCTCTCGTTCAACTCGATGAAGTCGTCAAACGCTTTGGCGACCTCACGGTTATCGACAGCATCACCCTGCACGCAAAAAAGGGCGAATTCATCAGCTTGGTCGGACCCAGCGGTTGCGGAAAGTCCACCCTTCTGAAAATCATCTCCGGTCTCTACAAGGTGGATTCGGGCAGCGTAATCATCGATGGTATGGCCCCAAAAGATGCCCGTGAAGAGATGGCCTTTATTTTTCAGGACGCAAACCTGCTCCCCTGGAAGCGGGTCGCTGCCAATGCGGAGCTGCCAATGAAGCTGCGGGGAATCGCCAAAGACCGTCGCGATAAAACCGTGGGCTCAATGCTGGAATTAGTCAACCTGACCCAAGCGGCTCGGCACTTCCCCTGGCAACTTTCGGGGGGCATGCGCATGCGCGTCTCCATTGCCCGGGCGCTGACACTGGCCCCAAGGGTCCTCCTCCTTGACGAGCCTTTCGGGGCGCTTGATGAGATGACCCGTGATCAATTGAACGAGGACCTTTTGCGGATACACGCACGGGACCAATGGACCGCCTTTTTCGTGACCCACTCGGCGGCCGAGGCTGTCTTTCTCTCGTCAAAGGTCGTCGTTCTCGCTGCGAACCCCGGAAGAATCTCCGAAGTCATCGACATCGATCTTCCGCCTGATCGCACTTCGGAGCTGCGGGAATCACAGGCCTACCTCAACTACGTGGCGCAGGTCTCCCATGCGATTCGCACCGTTCACTAAAATTCCGAATTTTCATGAATAAGATCAAATCGATGCTGCTGCCGGTTGTTTCCGGACTTTTCCTCCTCGGGATCTGGTATTTGGTCAGCTACGTTTACGGGCAAAATGAGGGATTTGATGTGCAGCGGATCATCATCCCATTTCCCCACCAGATCCTTGATGCCCTGGTCAGCGAGCGGGACACGCTGTGGATCGCCACACGCCAGACAGCCCTGGCAGCCTTTATCGGATTTGCCGCTGCGGTCCTTGTGGGCTACGCACTTTCCATGCTTCTCGCATCTGCGGTCTGGGTAAAAAAAGCGCTCTATCCCTGGGTTCTTGTCCTGCAGATGACTCCGGTCGTGGTCCTGGCACCCATTTTTGTCCTCTGGATCGGACAGGGACTGCCCAGCATTACAGCGATCACCTTCATGATCGGGTTCTTCCCCGTCGTCGCGAACACGACGATGGGGCTCGTTTCGACGGATCGTAACTTGCTCGATCTATTTCAAATGAGCAATGCCACAAAAAGTCAGGAGATTCTCTACCTGCGGGTTCCCTACGCTATGCCCTACTTCCTCACCGGTATGAAAATCGCCGGTACACTGGCCCCAATCGGTGCTATCACGGGGGATCTTTTTGCCGGCAGCTCCCGCGGCGGCGTCGGCGGCATCGGCTTTATGGTCATCCTTTACAATTCCCAACTCAAGATACCCGAATTGTTCGCCACCGCCTTTGTCGCCTGCCTGCTCGGCTTTGTTTTCGTCGGATGCGTCAACTGGTTACACTGGTACCTCCTGAAAGACTGGCACGACTCCGCGCGCAAAAACGAAACCAGATAAACACCCACCATTATGAAAAAGCTCCAATCCTTCGCAAACGACCTCGTCATGCTCGTCATGGCTTTCTTCCTCGCCGCCTGTTCGGATTCGAACAAAAAACCATCGGAAGACGGCCTGGTGTCCGTCACCCTGCAAACCGACTGGTATGCCCAGGCAGAGCACGGCGGCTTCTATCAGGCGCTTGCTGAGGGTTACTACGAAGAACTTGGTCTTGACGTAACGATCAATCAGGGCGGGCCCAACGCCTTGGTCACGCAAAAAGTGGCTACCGGAAACAGCGAATTCGGAATTGGTCGTTCGGATGATGTCATCGTCCATGCCTCCCGGGGACTGCCGCTCGTCATCGTCGGCGCACTCATGCAGCGGGATCCCCAAGCCCTTCTTTTCCACCAAGAAAGTGGTATCAAGGATTTCAAAGACCTCGATGGAAAAACCGTCATGGCAACACCCGGAGCATTGTTTCTACAATTTCTGGAACGGCGTTACGATATCACGATCAACGTAACCCCACTCGACTACGGGATGAGCCGGTTTCTCGCCGATAAAGATTTCATCCAACAATGCTTTATCACCAACGAGCCCTATTACGTCGCAAAAGAGGGTGCCTCCCCCGGCACCCTCCTCATCGCAGATAGCGGTTTCGACCCCTATCGCGTCATCTACGCCAATCGCAGCTTTGCCAAAAAAAATCCCGGGCTAGTCAAAGCATTCGTCGCCGCCTCAATTCGTGGATGGGAAAGCTACATGAACGGTCCGCGCGATAGCGCTCACACCATCATACGGCAGGCCAATCCCAAAATGACAGAGGAATTTATGGCATTCAGCGTCGGCGCGATGCAGGAAAACAATTTGATCGCCGGAGAGGGTCCGCAGCAGGCCACCGGGCTTATCATTCACTCTCGCATCGAAGAGACCGTTGACCAACTCCTCGAAGCCGGTCTGGTCGACGCCCCCATGGATGTCAGTAAAATCGCCCCGCTCGATTATTTGCCGGAATCGTTGACCGCGGTCGCTGCCGAGTAAGACCACTCTTCAAAGTTTGGGAACAGCTCTCAGACAAGGGAATAAAAAACGCCAAAATCCCCTTGTTTGCAATCTCAGACAAAGGTGTGGCATGGCTAATGCTTAATTTGCAGATGCTAGTCAAACAAATACACACTAACCACACCACACAAATGAAGCAAAACTACCGACACTTGTTGTCAATCGTATTGTCATCGTCGATTGCGGGTCACGCCGCAGTCGCCCAGGAAATTACCACAGATGAGGATATCCCTGTCTTGGAAGCTTTCATCGCCGACGAGAGTTCAAGCGCACTGAACGACACGGTCCTGCCCACAGACCGTGATATTTCTGGTTTATTTGGGGATACCAGGAGCGTTCTCGAGGTCCCGCGCTCGGTCACCCTGCTGTCTCCAAAGATGCTAGATGAATTCAACATCGACGACTTGGGAGACCTGCAGAAGGTCGGTGCAGGCACCCAAGCCTATAACTATTATGGCGTGCCCGGAACACCGACGATTCGTGGCGCCAAAGGCGGAACATTTCTCAATGGAATGCTTCGCGCCTACCAACGGAACGAGATGCCACTTTCTTTCGGTTCCTTGGAAGCAATCGAAATTGTCAAAGGTCCGGCGCCTGCGGATTTCTCGCCTACGCAAATTGGCGGTTTCGTGAACTTACTCCCGAAGAGTCCTTATTTCGATAAAGCTCGGGGATCCGTCGAGCTTGAGGTGGATAACTGGGGCAAACAAAAAATAACCGCTGACTACGGTGCCCCCTTCCTCCTTCCCGGAGAAACACCGGCCGCCTTCCGCGTTTCGCTGACCAGTCAGGATGGAGAGAGTTATTACGATGACTTCCAAAACGATTATACCTCTATTTATGGATCCATTAAATTTCGTCCTTCGGATGGTGTCAGTGTCTTCCTTGGTGGTGAGTATTTCGACTTTCAATCGAATGAAAATCCAGGCTGGAATCGTCCGACCCAAAACTTAATCGACAACGATCAATATGTCATCGGCACACCTGCGTTGGCGACGAGCCCAACTTTCAGAAATACCGTTGATCGGGCCATCGTCGAATTTCCAACAGCCTGGGCCGTGCCTGCTCTGGGAGCTCTGGCAATTCAAGGAGATGTTGCTCGTGCCCGTATTGCCCCTGCGGATCTCTCTAATATGCTCAATCTGAATAACGCCGCTGATAGGGCAATTGCCTACAGCAGCGCGGGATCAGTCCCCCCATTTCCACCGTTCGATAGCGAACCTCTTGTGACCTTCGACCCGGATCTGGTAAACACTCTTGCCATCCTCGAAGGTATCCCGCAAGACGTCTACGTTTACACGCCCGACTACTTCGCGAACGGCGGTGAAGTGCTGACGGATTCCATCGAAGGAAGCGACGTATTGACCGACCCGAGCGATTTCGCCGACTCGACGAACTTTGTGCTTTTTGGCGATCTTGTCTTCGATTCCAATCCGGATCGTTCCTACACGGTCAAAGGTATTTTTGAGAATCTCGAAACCAACAAGCTTTCGTCCTACGGTTACGCTGTCGATACGGAGCAAACTATCTTGGGAACAAAGGCCTACCTGACGGACCGTACATGGATTCCAAAAACAACCACAACACTCGGGCTGGGTGCCCGCTATACCGATGCCAAGATACTCCAGGATTTCTTTGCGGAGCCATTCAGCCGCCGCGATCTACTCCAACCGGGGATTGACCCCAACACGGTAGTGCTTACCGGAGCACAGCGCCCGATCGGGCAACCGAACCTCTGGTCGCCCACTGCCGTCGGCGGAGCCAACGTCGAATCTGAACTCTTCCAACTTGCCGCCTTTGCAACCTTGGACTCACAGTGGACCGAGCGGCTCTCAACGGTCGGTTCAGTTCGCGCGGAATATGCCGACTTCGATATTGGGCTCCCATCAGAAGCTGAGCGAGCAAACGCAAATCCCGCAAATGCTGCTGCCCTCGCTGATGAAAGTGGCGATACCGACTACATTAATTGGAGTTTCGGTGCGAACTTCACCGTCATTGAAAATATCTTCCTTTACGGAAGCATACAAGCGGGAACCTCAATCGATCCCACGCAGGGCGGTGCCGTGTTCGGGGAACAAAATTTTGCGGATAACGAGATGTGGGAAGTCGGTGTAAAGGGAAGCTTCCTCGATAATCGGCTTTTCGCCTCAGTCGCCTACTACGATTGGGAGCAAAGTCAGTTCAACACCCGAGCCGGTGCCAGCGAAGAGCTTGAAGGCGAGGGCTTCGAATTCGAAACAACCTGGGTCGCCACGGATAATTTGACCTTCATTGCGTCCTACACGTGGCAGGAGGTCAAACGAGTCGATCCTCTCGGCTTCCGCACGGCTCCCATGGGTGAACAGGATTGGGCTCTCTACGGGGGCGCACTCGCCAGCGGAAACTTTCCGGGAGCGCCTTTCGGACCGGGTGTTCCCGCCGCAAACACAGACCTAATTTATCCCGGAGCACCGCAAAAAGTGTTCAAACTCTACGGCATTTACGACTTCGGCAACGGATTCTATGTTAGCGGTGGCCCGGTCTGGCAGGAAGAGTTCTACTTGAGCTTTGATCGAAATATCGAATTGCCGGACGCACTCATCTGGAATTTCAACGTCGGCTACAGAGGCGACAAATGGGAAGTCGGTCTATCAATCGATAACCTGACCAACGAAGAATACTTCCTCGGAGCCGATCCTGTTTTCGGTGCGAACACCCTGGTGACGAAGGCACCTGAGACCACCTACCTGTTCTCCCTTAAATATAAGTTCTAGGTCTCCAAGTAACAAATTTCTGAGGGCGGGCGTAGGTGCGCCCGCCTTTTTTATGTGTTGTTTCGCTCAAATACGCGGTTCAACCGAGACTCAGCCAATTTCTGATACCACCACCCACGAAAAAACACCGTTTCCAGCCTAAGCACACAATAGCCTTTTTTTCTCCATTTTTTATCATGATCTGTGCTTGCTTCACAGGCTGCGGTGACTCGGATAAAGAAAAAAGTAACAGCGACCTCACTCCCATATCCGTACAACTCGACTGGGTGGCCGAGCCGGAGCACGGTGGCTTCTACACCGCCCAAGCATTGGGCTACTTTGAAGAGGAAGGGCTCGACGTGACCCTGGTCCAGGGCGGCGCAGGTTCCTATTCACTCAACAAGGTGGGGGCCAACATCTCACAGGTCGGTCAGGCCGACGGAACCAGCGTGATCGCAGCCCGTGCCAATGGCGCTCCGCTCATTAACATCGCCGCCATCTTCCAGCAGGACCCCAGCGTGCTCATGCTCCATGCCACCAACCCGGTTTCCGACTGGCAGGAGCTCGACGGCAGAACCATCATGGCCCGCCCGGAGTGGCCCTTCCTGCCCTACCTCCAGAGTCAATACGACATCACCTTCGAGGTAATTCCTCAAAACTTCCAATTGAGCCGTTTGATTCAGGATCCCGATTTCATCCAGCAGGGCTTCTACATTGCCGAACCCTACTACGTCGAACAGGAGGGCGTGGAACTGAAATACCTCTACGTGTGGGATGCCGGTTTCGACGCCTACACCACCCTCTTCACCAACGCGAAGTATGCCCGGGAAAACCCCGAAGCACTCAAAGGACTGCTACGCGCGCTCAAACGGGGCTACATCGAATACATCGAGGGCGACCCGGGGCCGGCGCATGCCATCATGCTGGAGATCAATCCAAAGGTCACCCCCGAGTATTTGGATTGGTCGCGAAATAAAATTATCGAGGAGAAACTCTACCGCGGCAACCCGAGTGCCGGTTTCTTTGCTGACTATCTCGAAATCACTGAAGAACGCTTCCAAAAGCAAATTGACCAACTGGTCGAACTCGGCGTCTTCGAAGCCGACGCGGTTGCCGTCGACGACGTCATGACCACGGCGTTCCTTCCATCCCCCGAAGTCGGTGACCCGGAATAAAGATGCGGACTATCCGAACGCTAAGGGTTCCGGCTACAAGTTCTCGTTCTCTCGTAGCCGGAACCCTTCGGTTTCGGAACGCGCCGGGTTCGATTGCCGGACTATACGAACGCGAAAGCGTCCGGCTACAAATTGAACCGAATTGAAGACTTATTTTGATCGGCACTTAATAGCTGCTACCTCCACGAATGATAAAGAAAAGAGTTCAAGTCGACTTCGGTCTCAATCATGCCGCTATCGAGATAGGCCCTCTGCATAGCCTCCCATTTTTCAACGCTCATTGACAGCGTCGGACGACCCGCTTGGACGACAAATGGGGCCAAAGACTTAATCTGTTCCTCGATTATAGAATCATCCACCCGCTCATCGGCAAAGGGTCCGTTCACAACCAGCTGAGCGATCTTTGGTGCCGCGACCGCAGCCTCCCATCCGACTGCGGACGCTCGCATAAATCGGGTGACCAGTTCGGGATTTGCCTCCACAAATGCTTTACTTGAATAAATGACCATCGAATACATCGTAAGACCGAGTTCTTCAAAAAGCAGAATGTTTACCGGTTCCTCTGTCATCTTCTGCAGGCGAATCATTTCATCAATCGCATAACCTTGGTGTAGATCCACCTCCCCATCCAGCAGGATTTCGACATGATGCTTCACCTCAACAGCGGTGACCGATGCTTCCGGCAGCCCGGCCTTTGCCACAAAGAACGGCAGTAGCGCTTCGGCGTAGTTGTGCACCCCGACCGATTTTCCCGCCAAATCTTCGGCTGATTCAATCCCGGTTTTTTCAAGATAAATGTAGCCGGCCGGACTCGTCCCTAAAACCGCACCCAACGCGACAATTGGCTCACCGCGGGCGACAGCGTCCATTAAAATATGGGCCTCCGCAGTTCCAAAGGCCGCTTCACCACTCCCAACCCGGTCGATAAAGTCCACTCCGTAATCGAAGGGCAAAAATTCGAGCGCGATACCTTCCTGATGATAGAGGCCGGCCTGATCGGCCCAGAAAAAACCACTAAATTGGCCGTTCGAAAACCAATCCGCCTGAAAACGGATCGTTTCCTCAGAGAGTGTTTCCATCGTTCCTTGCGAGGATCCCGAATAGAGAAAAGACTGGGAGAGCAGCCAGAGGGAGGCGACAGGAATGCATAGACGTGAGTTCATAATTATTCAAAGCAGGAACAATGACAAAATGCAGCAACTTACACGTTCTTGTAGATTTTTGCGCCTGGAAGGCGCAAACCGGTCCCAAAAAATAAATCATCGTAGCGACTGGCTTTACGCCAAGAGTCGAGACACTCGGCTAAAAACCGAGCTCCAATCGCGGGATAAATCCGCTCGCTGCAAAACCAGTCATCCGTAGCGACTGGCTTTACGCCAGGAGTCGAGCCGCTCGGCTACCGACCCCTATCGTTTAGGCGGCTCCACTAAATTAACCAACCGGGTAATGTATCGAAATGGCCTCAATGCCCCACCAGCTGAGCCGAACGGCAGTTCATCCGGACCGCCCCGGAAACGTTTCAGGTAGCGGTAAGCGAAGAAAAGAAAACTCTGCACGCTAATCGCGACGACGAAGTAGGCAATAAATCGCGCTTTATCGATGCTACCGGTGACCTCATCCTTCAGTAAAAAACCCCAAAGCGTCACGGCTAAACCACCCATCAGGCCAACGGAAGCGCTGAGCACCGAAACCGACAACGCCCGTTCGCTCTGATGACATATTTGAGGCAGGTATTTGTTATTCGAGGTGAGAAACGTCGCCATCCCAATGCCCACCAGCACATAAACACCGGGTAGCCCGAATTCCAGATACCCCGGGAAGAGCAGCATAACGAGCCAGTAAGTCTGAATGCTGATCGTCACAGCGTGCGAGAACACGAAAAATGGCTTGGGCCCCACCCGATCCACCCATTCTTTGAGAACCAGGGCCGCCAGCGTCATCCCGAAAAATTGCAGTGCGGTGAGAAAGAGTATGTAACTTTGGGAAAAGCCAAGTGCCGTCCGCAGATAATAAACCGAGAACGGCACAAACGCATAACCTGCGACGGCATAAATCATCTGAAGTCGCATATATTTTCGAAAATGGCTCTGCCTGAAAAAGAGTTGTGGTGCCCGCTTGCAGAGTTTTCGCAGAGGGACGACTTTAGGCCGATCCCCGTCAGGCAGCTTAGCTAAAAACAGGAGACTCAAGAATCCCGCGCCAACGGTGAGGGTAAAGAGTATTTGAAAGGCTGTATTTGCAGAAAAGAATACAAAAAGCGCACTGCTCGTTACGAGCGTTATGATTCCGGCAACGCCGACCACGAGGGAGTCGCTGCCGAAGTATTTCCCCTGCAAGCGCTCTGGAATAATCGAGTAAAGCCAGGGCAGATGGGCACTAGTGCCGACCGAGCGAAAGAAGCAGAAAAGAAAAATCGAAGCGATATACAGGCCAAGTGCCCAAGGGCGATCCGGCGCATCCGGTAGAAAGGCTATGAATAAGGGAACCAACAGGAGACAACTCCGTAAGCCCCAACTGATAAGTACCTGGCGACGAAATCCCAACAATGGCAATAAGACTGTCGAAAGCACCTGGACCGGTAGAAACAGAAAGACCGCAGAGTACAAGAGCCCCACCTGAAAACTGGACGCCCCGAGCATTTCCGCCATCAGCACCATGGGCGCACCCAGTGCGATCATCCAGACGAACGCGTTGGCGAAACTAAAGTAGATCCCGAAGCGAAAAAGCCCAAGATCCCCCGCACCTAAGCGCTGAAAGACACTTTGTAAGCCCATTCAATCAGTCCTTCAGTTCCCCGGAAACCAACTCCACTGTTTCGCCCGACACAAAGAGCCATCGAACCAAAGCGAGCAGGATCAATGCGAGCAGATAGCCGGATACCCAGGGCCAGGCCGGCCCCAGCGCGGTGGTGATATCACGGTCGATCACCCGGTAGTGGTGGATGATCCCTATCGCCGCGAGCCCCGCCCCGCCCGCCAGCCAGCCCATCAAGGCGGTGAATTTCCGGTCGATGATCGCCACCATGGCCGCCGTCAGGACAATGGAGCAGTAGAGCCAGCCTTGCTCCAGGGCAAAGACCCCTTCCGCATAAAGATTCCCCTTTGCCGTCAAATCCGTGAACAACTCCGGTCCATAAGGCTGCTCGGGCGTGCCGTAGCCCACGGCCCCAAGGATTCGCTTGGAGATGAGCGCCGTGAAAGCTCCAATGCCCGGAATAAGCCCGGCGATGACCGCCGGGGCGTGCCGCCTGGGCACCGCCTGGAAGGCCTGCGCCCCGATGGTAAACCCGACCCAAATGAGAATCGCCATGCCCGCCTCAATCGGAACATAGCGGGCAATCAATCCAAAACTTCCGGTCAAGCAAAGCAGCGCCATCGCTACCCCGTTCATCACCGAATAGCCGGCACGCGCCCCGATTTGCTTCATCCCAAGGTGGCCGATATAAAGCGTCGTCGGAAACGGCGAACCCAGCCCACCGGCAATGAGGCTCCCCACGCCGTTGACCACCAGGGTCTCGCGTGGGGCAAAGTCGTCGCCCGCCGCAGCAGCGGACTCGATAGCCTGCATCGAGCCGACCACATTGATCAGCCCCATGGGTAGGATGATCGCCGCATAGGCGATCATTTCACCCAACGCGCCAAGGGCCCCCAGCCCATAAGCTCCGGGCAGATAGACCCCCAGTTCTAAGCCAGTTCCCGTGAGCCCAGCCACGGGGCTATTCAAGCCCATGGCATGGGTAATCCACGCAATGGCGACACCGACGACCAAAATGATTAATCCGCCCGGCAGATTCCACTTCAGGCGAACACCGCCGTAGTAGAAATACAGGGTTAGCAGCAGTGTGGGTACTCCAATCGCCGGAAAGGCGTAGGCCCGAAAACAATAATCCGCCCCGATAAAAAAGATCCCGATAACCGCGAGGGCCGAAAGCAGGGCCGCCCGTGGTGCTACCTTCCGGATGTGATGCACAAAAAATGAACCGAAGACCTCGATCAGTCCCGACCCGATGCAAGCGATTACCCCCGCCTTCCACGCGATGACATCCGCCTCCGCTTTGCTCATGCCACTGCTCAGCGCAATTTGCTGCGCCGGTAGCATGACGTAAAAGATGAAAAAGAATATCGGCAACAGGTTGATCCCATAGGGCAGCGCCGTCACGTCATCACGCCCCAGGCGCAAGCCCAGACGCCGTGCCTGCCAACCATAGAAAACGTTACCGAAAAGAATGGCGACGCCCATGGCCGGCAGAATACGTTCCACCACTAGTTCCACACTGAAACCCAGCACAAAAAGGCTAAGATTGATAATCAGCAGAAAATTGATGAAATTGTTTAGCCCAAGGCCAAACAAACCATCAAAATCTCCTTTCACTATCCAGCGCATTGGGCCTATAAAGCAAGGGAAAGGCCAATTCTCTTCTTGCCGCTTTAAACGTGTTGAAGGCTCCACGAAACTGCAAACGTGGCGTGCGAGCTCGCTCGCGCCCGGCCAACCGCCGAGCCTGAGCAAAATAGCTTGCCACAGTATACCCGCACTCCAATTGGCCCCTGAATTGCTTGCTAACGGTTCATGCGCACTTCAACCAAATCCATAGATTTTTCCGAAGCCTACTGGCTCTTGGCCGGTATCGCCGGCTTTGATCCGGAAGATGCGTCCCTGGCCAGCGTCTGCTGGATCGACTGGGTGGTCGACGGTGACCTCTCCCACACGATTGATATTCGCGAGGCACCCGAGCTGTAAATGATCGATGGCCCCGAACAAAGCAACTGCCCGTGCCCCGGCCGCTCCAGCGGAATACAAATTCCATATCATGCTTGGCCTCTACGTCGGTTTTTGGGGGCTCTTGCAAAGCATCACCGTAAAACTCGTCCCGCTCGATCTTTCGGCGATCGGTCTGGGCATGCTGGCCTTTAGCTACGGTTCGTTTGCGCATGCTTTTACGTTCCCGCTAACCGATGCAGTGGCTGAGGTTTGGGGTGCGAAGCGTGCGCGGTTGATGGTTTATCTGGGCACAGCGGTTTATATCATCGCCACGATTTTTATTTTCGTCGGTGCACTCATGCCGCCAGCTGAGGGCTGGCCGCACAACGAAGCCTATCGCGATCTGTTTCTCGCCGCGCCGCGCATTGTTCTCGCCTCGATTGTGGCCACACTCTTCGCCCAGCTTTGGGATATTTTTGTCTTCGAATGGGTCAAGCGACGCACCGGACCACGCTTTCTCTGGCTGCGTAACAACATCTCGACACTGGGTTCTCAACTTTTCGACACCACAATTTTTTACACGATCGGATTTTACGGCATCATTCCCAATGAGCTGCTGCCGGCCCTCATCTTCGGCACTTACCTCCTCAAAGTGCTGGTAGCGTTTATCGATACGCCGGTTGTCTACCTCGTGGTCTACTGGCTGGTCGGCAGCTGGACAGCCAAGGGTGACGTGGATGCTCCCGCAGCCGGGGCGGCCTAGACGTCAGCTCCAAAAGTCTTCGTGTAACTTTAGAATTGCCGCCTCCATCTCAGCGACCGGTCCAATCACCTCGACCGTCTTTTGCCCCGACTCAAACACTGACCGACACGGCAAATTCAGCGTTGGATTTTCTTCATGGGCACCTGTCAGTTCAAGCAATCTCGACTCACTGGCTCCGTAGATCACCCGCCCGATATTGGCCCAGTAAATCGTGCCCGCACACATGGCGCAGGGCTCGAAATTTGTCGCCAGCGTGCACCCGACCAAATAGTCGGCCTCGTATTGCTCAGCCGCCCGCCGCGCCAACTCGGTTTCCGCATGTCGCACCGTTCCTTCGTTTCCCTGCCGCATGAGAATTGCCGAACCATCCGGCCCGATCAAAACCGCACCGAAGGGGTGACGCCCCGCGGTCATCGCTTCCGCCGCTACCGAGTGGGCTGCTTCCAGTGCTCTTATGATTTGTTGTTTATTCATTGGTTCATTTCTTCCAGCAAAGCAAAAAGCAACCGCGCGCCAACCAATGACGCGTCAATATCGTAAAGGTTCTCCTCGTTAACCCCCTCCTGTCCACCCGCCAAATCACTCACGGCGCGAATAATCACCCAGTCCACATCGTTGATAAAGCAGACTTGCCCGATTGCGGCCGACTCCATTTCGGTGACCTCGGCGGCAAAGACCTCGCGCGTCCATTTCCGATACTCCCGGTTGTCCAAAAAGACCGAACCGGTCACCCCATTGCCGCCAACGCGGATCGCCACCTCACGCTCACCGACCATTTGCGGGGGCAAAGCCTCCGCCGCCTGACGAGCCGCTTCCAACAGCCTCGGTGTGGCGGAAAAATAGGCAGCATCCTCGGGCGCATCCATACCCGCTTTGATGACGACCACTTCGTCCGGATGCACGAAAGCAAAGGGCTTATACTCGGGGATATGCGGATCCGCTGCCCGTCGAGCCGGTTGCTCGGCCAAAAATTCGGCATAGTAATCCGGCAGAATGAATTGACCGGGATTCTCCGGGTCGGGATTCGAATAGACACTCTCATCGTGATAATACCACCGCTCCGGCACCACCACGTCACCCGGTTGCCACTTCGGATTCACCGCGCCGGCGATACCCATATAGACGACCTCCTTGACAGGGAAATAGTCGAAAGCCATTTGCATCGTCATCGCCGCGTTGGCAATGCTCATGCCCGTCGCGAAAACCAGAATCGGCTCCCCTTGAAACTCTCCGATCCGGTAAGTCACCCCCTTGAAGTTGACGGTTTCCGTGATCGAGGCATCCGGACGCTGGTCGATGGTCGCCAACATACCCTCCATTTCGGGTGCATAAGCAACGACGAGAGCGGTATACCCCGGGGAGTCGAAATCCCTTGGGCCGTAGGCTTTTTCCATACCGGTACTGGCGCAACCTGCAAGAAGAACGAGGCAGACCGCCACGCTGGAATAGTGTGATAGAAGCTTCATGATCGTTTGCTGAGTTTTACGTTGATGCGAAGGGTTTGGGAGTCCACTTCACCCGGATAGGCATAGTTCTCCATACGGGGTGCCTGGGTCACTTCAAAGTCGTACCCGGACAAGAGAGACGCGATGGCCAGGGGCATTTGCACGCGGGTCACATTCATCCCCAGACAAACGTGCGACCCCCCGCCAAAGGTGCCGTGCGCCGCCTTGGGGTAGTCATGCTCCAGCCAGCGGCGTGGTTGGAACGTAAAGGGATCCTCGTAGATCGTTTCGTCGTAATGCATGAGCGCTACCTGATGGAGGCAATGCGTCCCTGTCGCCAACGGGTAGCCGAGAAACTCAATATCGCGGGCGGGCACCCGGGGCAGCACCGGTGCCGCCGGGAAAAGTCGCTCCGTTTCCATCAAGGTTGCTTTCAGCAAAGGAAATTCCTGCATACCCCGCGCCATCCGGGTGGGATCAAACTCACCGATCTCCGCACGTAATTCTGCGGTCCACGACGGATTCCTCGCCAATGTATCCACAAGGTAGCAGAGCAACTTCGACGTGTTACCGGTTCCAGCGATGAGCATGAGGTAGGCATCGTAAATCAATTCCTCCTCGCTGAGCGGCTCGACGGCTTCGCTCGTTTTCTGGTGTATGACACCATCGAACAAATCATCCCCGGTAGCTCCCTCCAACCGCGCCTTCACGATGGAGTGGAGCTGGTTCAGAACGACCTCTTTTTTACCGACGTAGGCTGCCCGATTATAAACCAGTTCGCGCTCTTCCGGCGTCATAAAGAGAGCACCGATGAAACCCTCCTCAAAGTCGACCATCCGTTCGATGGCCTCGTCGTCCAGATCCACCTTCACCGAGCTGGCCGCCTGCGCCCGGGTGAACACCTTCATGAGAGCCTCGTGAAGCTCCACCTCAGTGCCAACCATGGCCTCCAGACCCTCGGCGATCTCCCGCGCCGTTGCCTCCATCCCGGACATGACGGAGCTGTTTTTAAAGCCTTTGTTGAGCAATCGACGTTTGCGCCGGTGTGGTGCGCCGTCGAGCTGCGTCAGATGAACTTTGCTCAGCTCCTCCCGGAAGACGGCCACCGCGTGGTGGTAGCTCCAGTCGTCGGGTGAGCGCCAGGCCTGCTCGTTCGCGTCCATTCCGGCCAGAATGATTTCCGCTACACCGTTGATCTCAGTCTCGAAGACAGGCCCTGCCGTATGGTAAGCCCGCAGCAGGGACTCTGCCGTGTAGCCGCGAAAGCTGATCGGCGTGGCAGATCCCACATCGGCGTGACGCTCCAGCTGTTCGGAGGGATAGGTGGGTATCGGTTTTTCGGTGGTTATCTGCATAGTTCTTCGGGTTTAGGATTATCGCGGGCCACTGCCCGTTCGCACCTGCTCCACATCCGCGCCAGAAGCGGCACGGCTCGGTCGGAGATAAAAATAGTTCATGGCCACGGCGGTCAGTCCACCAGCCGCCACAGGCGAGCTGAAGAGCCCACGCAGCAAGGCGGGCAGGTCCTCCACCAGAGCTTCTTGGCTGGAGACCCCAAAAGCCATGCCAAGGCTTATCGCCAAAACCGTAACTTCCCGCCGCCCAATCGGCTCGTGATTGATCATGCGCAGGCCCGCACCAGCGATGAGGCCGAACAAAAGCAGCGTGACGCCGCCGAGCACCGGTTTTGGGATCATCGAAAAAAGAATCCCCGTCTGGGGGAGCAGCCCGGTCAGTATCAGTAACCCGGCTACATAATACCCGACCTGCCGCGCACCAACACCGGTCAGCTGGATCACGCCGTTGTTTTGCGAAAAGGTTGCCGTGGGGAAAACCGAGAGCAAACCCGCCAGGGTCGACGCAATGGCATCGGAGAGAATCCCCCCGCGCAGGCGCTTCCAAAATTCATCCCCGCGCGTCTCCATCCCGGAGAGATTCGCCGTCGCGCTCAAATCGCCGATCGCCTCAATCGAGGAGACGAGGTAAATCACCATGAACGGCAGGAGCAACTCCCACTGAAAGGCCAGCCCGGCCTTGAGCGGCTCAGGATAAAGAATCCAGCCGCCTGCCATCGATTCCGGCCAACTCAGTAATCCCATCGCTCCCGCCAGCCCGTAGCCGATCAAAACGGCCAAAACCGGCCCGGCAATACGCAGGAGCGGCCGCCCCAGCACCTGCGTCAGTAGCAGCACGCTGATGACCACGCCCGCCAGAAGAAAGTTGGAAAGCGCATTGAGCGGCTCACCGTTCATTGGCGTCGCAATGTAATAACCGGCAACGGGAATCAAATTCAACCCAATCAGTAAAACCACGATCCCCGCGACCAAAGGCGAGAAAAACCGCCGCAGATAGGGCAAAAAGAACGCTAAAGCGAATTGAAACGGAACCGCCGCCAATACCATGCCGCAGGCCAGGGGCAGGCCGCCCTCGTTGCCCGCCCGCAGCAGCAGGTCCAGATAGGCGAAGCTGGTGCCATTGACCGATAGCAGCCCCGAGCCTACCGGACCGAAGCGACGCGCCTGCAAAAACGTCCCGATACCCGCTGTAAAAAGCGACATCCCGATCAGATAGCGCTCCGTTTCCGGCTCCAGGTCCACCGCCGAGATGAAGATCAGCGCCGGAGTAATGCAGCCGATAAACATCGCCACCAACTGCTGCAAGGCCGCCAGCAAAGCCCGCCCCGGAGCCATTCGACTGTCGTGGGGATACAGCAGGTCCGATCTGTGCTCCGCTTGCGCCATTTCCTGAGTAAAGCAGTTTCTCTACCAAGTTGAGCAAGGGACGCCTTCGGGCATCGAAAAATTAATCACGGTTGACTTCCCCTTACTTTACTGGATTTTGTAAGGTATGGTCTCTGCAACAATAACAAGCAAACATCAGGTCACGATTCCTCGGGCAGTCCGCCGGGAAATGAATTTGGCCGAGGGCGATCAGGTCGAATTTGAGGCGGAATCCTGCGGAAGATTTGTTCTGCGCAAGCGAAGTCTGTCTCCTTTAAGTGACGGTGCAGCGGTCAAGTACATGAAAAAAAAGAAGAAACTCTCGGTCGAATCAATGAAAGCCGCAGCTAGGACTGGAGCCATCCGTCAGAATAAGCGTTCGTGAACGCCTGGGACACCAACGTTCTCATCCGCCATCTCACCGAGGACGAACCGGAACAGCTCTCGATCGCTCGGGCGGAGCTGGCAAAGTCCCAGCGCCGGGGTGAGCCCATCTGGATTTCACTCATCGTCTTGATCGAAACCGCTTGGGTCCTCTCGGCTTACGATCTCAATAAATCTGAAATTCTCAATGTTTTGGATAGCGTGGCCGCCGATCCACGTTTTCAGCTGGAGCACGGCAGCCTTATGACGGAAGCCATCAAACAGAGCCGCAAGAAAGGCGACTTACCCGAGCATCTAGCCTCGCTCGTCGCCAACCGCTCCAAGATCGAAAAAACGCAAACCTTCGACAAAGCACTCAAGCAATTCGCAAGTTTTGAAGTGCTTTGAATTTCATGACAATGTGGGCATAGCTTTGACGCAGAAAAAGAACGGTGGCCAGGTGGCATTTCGTTAAGAGCCTCAGTCGTAGCGATCCGCCTTCGGCTTCCGTCTTCGCTCCAAGAGCTAAGCCGGACGAGGATGGCGGACAGGCTGGCTTCTTGACCACCATAGCTCGACTTGTCCGCCGAAGCTCTTAGAGCGTAGGAGGAAGAGCGACGGTCGGTTACGCCAGGAGTCGATCAGATCGGCTTTTCAATCAGCTCAATCGCGGGATAAACCCATCTCGCTGCGGAAGACAGAAACGTGCTTATTTTAGTAACATTCCCGATAAGACGGGTGTCCGCCTCCTAATTGCCCCAAATAACAACCCGCAACCAAGCTGGCACGAAAACTGATCTGCTGATTCGATGCCTGCCAAAAGCAAAGCCAAGCCCATCCTCGTCCTCGGGGCCGTGCCCTCGGAAATCGCGCTGATCCGGGCGCACCTTGAATCGCCCGAGACAGGGCAGCTCGCCATCTACCCCTACCTGCGGGGGCGTATCGGGAAATTGGACATCATCACGGCCGTCACCGGTGTCGGGGTGACAAACGGTGCCATGTGCACCGCCCTCTTTCTCCACCACCTCGCCCCGCGGGCGACCATTATTTCCGGCACAGGCTCGCGGCTCAACCCCGAGGTCGACTGCGGCGATGTCATTGTATCCAAAAAAACGCTCCACCACGCCGCCGGCAGCTTGACGGACGACGGTATGGTTTACCGCAAAGTACGCGGTCCGCTACCGAAGATGATGACGCACTTTGCCTACAAACCGGATGCAGAGCTTCTAAAAAAAGCCGTCTCTGCGATAAAGACCTACCAACCGGAGAAAATCACCGTAGACGGCGAGATCTACCGACCGCGGGTCTATCCCGGCATCGTCTCCGCGAGCGACCTTTTCGGCGTCAATCAAGCCAAGATCGATGACCTGCGGGCCAAACTCAGCCCCCACCTCATGGAGATGGAGAGCGCGGCCATTGCGCAGGTCTGCGACCACCTCGACTACCCGCACATTGTTTTCCGGGCCGGGAGTAACCGCACCCAGCCCAATCCCGGCACGGCCTATCGAAAATACGGCCAAACCGCCGCAGCCTGCGCGGCCCGCTGGCTGGCATCCCCATCCTTTTTCTCAGCTTAACGCTCCTCCTCCGCCCCTTTGACCTGCCCGCCTGGTTGCCCGCCACCGGTATCATCCTTGCCGCCGGCACCGCCTTGGCCTGGCTGACGGGGGCCGCTCCGGTCACCACGCTGGGGCTCGCACCCTGGGCACTGCCCGGGCCACACATCCCCATTCCCGATCTGTCGTTTCTCACCGATGCATGGATCGGCGCGGATCTGGCCACCATGCTCAGTGTCGTGCTCCCCATCTCGTTGCTCGCCGTTCTCGCCTCACTGCAAAACATCGAGTCCGCCGCCGCCGCAGGCGACGCCTTCCCGGAACGACCTTGCCTCATCGTAAATGGCCTTGGCACCCTCGCCGCATCAATTTTCGGTTCGCCCTTCCCCACCTCCATCTACATCGGCCATCCCGCCTGGAAGAAGATGGGGGCGCGCTACCACTACTCTACTCTCAACGGTTTCGCCATCGCCCTGCTCTGTCTTAGCGGGCTGTTGACCGCCATCGTTTGGCTCATCCCGGTCGAAGCCGGTATCACCATCATCTTTTGGATTGGCTTAATCATTGTCGCCCAGACCTTCGAGACCGCGCCCAAGCGCCACTTTCCCGCTGCCATCATCGGACTCATGCCGGGAATCGCCGCTTGGGTCGTGGTTCTGGCCAGCTCACTCGTCGCCGGCCTCACGACCGGACCCGAGGGCGCCACGGGCCTAAATGCCGGATTCCTGCAGCGGCAATCCGCCTCCGGTAATTTCCTGGCCGGCGGCATCGCCCTGCAACAGGGCTTTCTTCTCACCGCCATGCTCTGGTCCACGATGACGGTTTTTATCCTCGACCGTGAATTTTCCCGCGCAGCCGTCGCCGCACTCATCGCGGCGGGCCTCGCCGGGCTTGGACTGATGCACGGCTACAGCCTCGAAAACGGCGGCATCGTGGTCGATATTCCCTTACTGAAAAAGCTCAGTGCGCCGGAGACAAGCGGCTGGCTAGCCGCGCCCGCCGAGGTCGGCGGCTACTTCATCGCCGCTGTGGTCTTCTTTGCGGTGCATCGTATCCTCAGACAGAAACCTTAGGTCTTCTTCCGGACATCAAAAAACCCCGACCACAAAGGTAATGAAGCGTCCCCTTTTAAGTCCCTTTGTTGGCTTCGTTAACCTTCTGTAAAAACTAAAGCGTATCGCTCGGATCTGGGATTTTCGTACAGAAATTAAGGAAGACAACGAAGGTTGGGTGGAGCTTCATGGGCCTCAACCTTTGAATACTTCCAGGATGAACCCTCACCCCTTATGCCACTCGGCGGCTATCTCCGCAAAAAGCAAATTCCTACCAGTTTGTGGGGATGAAGTGGAGGTGCTTGTTGAAAATCTTCGAATTTTGCGTTTGCCCCCGGTTAGAAGTTTGATTGAATTTTCCTCGACTCGGCAAAGTCGCCGCGGAATCATCAAAAGCAGGACAAAGCTCTCTTTAGCTCACGTTAAATACCTTTTAACTCCTAATGATTTATATAGTTAGCAACCGTAAGCCGAGCGCCAGGTCAAATCTTGGTTTTGGATACAGCCCGAACGATAAGGACATTGAGGAGCTGCGTCTTGCATCAGCCAAAAAGGACAATCAGGGGAAGTGGAAGGTGAGCGTTCTTCCGGAGAGGAAAAATATAACGGTAGATAGCAAAATTGAGGATAAACCGAGCTTCCAGGTTTTTCGAAAGCTTCAGGACTCAATGATGGAAAACGACCGTAATTGCGTCTTTTTGGTCCACGGCTACAATGTTAACTTTGCCGCTGCATTGGACACGGCGAACCGTGTCCGGGAACTCTATAACGTTGAGGTTATTCTATTTAGTTGGCCATCCCTCGGGGCAGGTGAGGGAAAAAAGCACATCGGCAAGGAGTTCATCGGCACCGCCAGTTATAAGCGAGACAAGCGCACGGCTATTCGCTCGGTGCCTGCTTTGGATAAGACGTTCGCTGCTTTGGGACACTATTTCGACTATACGCAACAGCAGGGCATCCAATGCGGCCAGAGTTTCAATTTACTGTGCCACAGCATGGGCAATTACTTGCTTAAGCATCTGCTCAAATCTAGCGTCTATTCAGGAGATTTCCTACTCTTCGAAAACGTCGTGCTCTGTGCGGCTGATGTCAACAACGCTGGTCACGAACGCTTTGTAGATCAGATCCCGCATCGTCGGCGCGTCTACGTCACAATCAACGAGAATGACTTCGCCCTCAAATGGTCCCGTCGCAAACTTGGCGAACAACAAAAAGCCAGGCTGGGACACTACACTCGTAATCTCAGGTCGGATGTCGCCGTCTATCTCGATTTCACCGAAGCAAATCACGTCAACGACTCTCACGGTTACTTCGCCGATAAGGCAGCCGTGCAGAACGAACGCGTCCAAATCCTCTTCAACGAGCTTCTCAACGGCCAGCGTGGTGAACGTCTGCTCGAAGGCTATGACCCAGATAAGCGGATTTATGCAGTGTAAAAAACAGTTTTCATGACGATCAACGCTCACCGAGGCGGCTAACGTCACGAAAAAGCAAATTCCTATCGCCTCCCTACGTCTCTGGCCAAAAGAGGGACTGCTGAAAGCCACCGATACGACCGATGCCAGGCACCGCTGAAGGCGCCAGTCCAATTTTCCATGTTTTTAAGTCCCTTCATTGCACTGCCTGCCCCAACACCATAAGCGCATTCGCGATGGTCTGCACCTTTGGGGTGCGCACGCCTTTGAAATGTTGGGTAAGGATTTTGATGTCTTGGTCGCTGGTCCAGCGGGTCTTTTGGATGGAATCGCGGACGGCGGCGGCTTGTTTCTCATTCGCTCTCCCACTTTCGCCAAGACTGCGGCGGACAAGACGGGCTACGGCGGACAGGTCGGCGGCGTGTTTGTGGTTGAGGTCGACGAGACGTTGGAGGGGCGGAGCAATCGAAAGGCTACAATTCACGGTTTATACGGCCCGAGAAACTT
>JAAAPI010000288.1 GCA_009908325.1 Verrucomicrobiota bacterium
GACCCCGCTCCGTCGCAATCCGCTCTTCAACCGGTGTCGCTGTGGCGCATCATCGCGCATTCCATTTTCGGGGTCTTCCTGCCCGCTTTGGCTCTGGGTTTTGAAATTGTGACCGGCTGGAGCGACGAAATTTACGTCAACCCGATTCCGACGGTCATGCATGCGATTTTGGTCGGGATGGTTCCGGCCATTATTGCCGTCAATCTCTACCGTTGCGTGCTCAGGAAGTCTATCCGCCCATGGGATCTCCATCTGAACAGCCTTTGCATTGCCCTTTCGATTGTCTATTCGGTCATCTACTTGCCGATCGCTCCGTTCGGGGTGATCGGGGTCGTCGCATACGGCATTGGTTTTCTTCCTTTAGCGCCGCTGATCGCGCTACTGTCGGCCTATCGGCTGCGCAAAGCATTGAAGCGCCGCCTCAATGCGGAGACGACGCTGGGGTGGCGTCATTTCTTCGTGGGCTTCGCGGCGGGACTCGCGCTTCTGACGGTGGCTTCGATCCCTCGTTTCGTCACGGACTACGGTATCGCGCAATACACGCGCAACGAGGGCGAGGCCCGAAGCGCCGCGATTCAATTGCTGCGCTCTTTCGGGAGTGAGCGGGCGCTCTTAAAAGCCTGCTACCAGCGTGCGCGGCCCGTGTTTTTCTGGGGCGGCGGCTCCGGGCTTGAAACGGCGGAAGCCCGCAAGCTCTTCTATCGCGTGACCGGAGAGTCTTTTAACGATCACCGACGCGAACCGGCGGGATTTTTGTCCATGCGGGGCCGTTCATCCTTCGACCGGGACCTCGGGGGCGAACATGTCGGACAGCGCGTCGAGCAAATCCATCTTCAGGAGTCGCGCCTCGACGGCATACTCGAACCGCAGGCAGGCACAGGCTACGTCGAGTGGACGATGGTGTTTCGCAACGATGACGAGCGGCGTGAGCATGAAGCCCGTATGCTGCTCTCGATGCCGATCGGCGGTGTCGCTTCACGCGTCACACTCTGGGTCAACGGCGAGCCGCGCGAAGCCGCCTTCGGCACCAAAGCCAAAGTCCGCGCCGCTTACGAGTCCGTCGCCGTTCGTCAACGCCGTGACCCCGTGCTCGTCAATTGGGCGGGTCCGGACCTGCTGCTCGTGCAATGTTTCCCCATTCTGCCAAATGGGGGAGAGATGAAAATCCGCATTGGGATGAGCTTCCCCCTGGAAGTGGACGCGCGGGCTTCCCTCAATTACCGCTACCCGGCGATCGTCTCGGAAAACTTCTCGATGGCCGACAATTTGCGTCACTCCGTCTGGTATGAGACAAAAATTGACGGTGAGATCCATAGCCTGCCGCCAGCCGATCTGAGCACGGAAGTGCTTTATGCCGATAAGCCCATGCTCCGCCACAACCAAGAGGTGCTCCTGGCAGAGCTTAAGAGCGCGCACCCGACCCGGGGTTCCCCGCTCAGACTGGCCCCCGCACTGCCTTCCAGAGTCGAAGCCGCCGCACCACAAGCCGTGGTCATCGATGGTTCGCGCTCCATGCGCCCGCAGGTCGAGCGTATCAGCAAGTGGCTAACGCAGCAGCAAGAACACTTCGACCTCTACCTGGCCAGCGACGAGGTCCAGCACTTTCGAGGGAACGGTCCGGCCTGCGCGGATTGGCTCCGCTCCCAAAAGCTGAGCGGAGGACAGGACAACGTGCCAGCGCTGGTTGAAGCGCTTCGCACCTTACTACCTGCTGCGACGAGGGATAATCCCCAAACGCTCTATTGGTTTAGCGGCTCCCAACCGATTCAGCTCAGTGGCACCGAAAGGATATGGCAACTCTTCGAACGGCGTGAGTTGGCCATTGATATTGTGGCCTGCCTGACCACACGGGAATACAACGCACTGTATGAACTCGCTCCGCTTTCTTACAGCGAATGCCTCTATCTCGATGAGCAGGGTGTCCTGAGTCCGGCAACGATCACTTTTGAAGAGGTCGGGGCGCTCCGCGAGGCTCCGGCGGGTTCCAGTCACGCGCATCGCATCTGGCTGGCAGACCAGATTCGCGCACTCGCGCGGGAAACCTACCAACGGCAGGCAGGCTTGGGTCCGGCCAAGTTTCAAAGCGCTATCGCGGCGATTGCCCATCGTGCCGCCGAAGCCTATCTGGTGACTCAACTCAGCGGTGCCGTGGTCTTGGAAACAGACCAGCAATATAGAGACAACGATCTCGAAGCGGGCGATCCCAACCACGTGCCGACGGTGCCCGAATACAAACACTTCGCTCTGATCCTGGGACTCGGCGTTTTGACTTGGATGATTGGCGGCAGGTCAAAATGGAGGTGCCATCGATAGCACTGGAGGCAAATCTAAAACACAAGTCCTAGTGTGTATGCGTATGGTCGAGGTAAATGCCTTTAAAGGCGGCAACCTTCCCGGCGAGCTTTTTCACCGGATCGACGTTCACACTCTGCTTCGATTTCATGGAAAGGACGATGATGTGGTGGAGGAGCTCAACCTTTTCCTCGTAATGTTCCGCACCCGGTTTGATGCGCTGCGCGAGGAAATAGTTGGCCACCTCGTCGATGATTTTCTGGGCGTGGGTCTCCTTATTATTCGTCCAGCGGATGAGTTGCTGATGGTCCTGCGCACTCAGCCCGTCTTTCGCGGACAGCTCACGGATTATTTTGCCGGACTTTTCAATCGTTTCGATGTGCTGCTCGAGTTCTCCGAATTTCAACTCGTCACCGTAGATGCCACAGGGCACTTGACAGTGCGCGTTGAGCGAAACGGCGGAGACAAGCAGGCCGAGTAGGAGAGGGATTGTTCTCGTTATATTCATGGGAAAAGTGATGAAGTAACTTAGCGTTGAGGTCAAGGTCGGGTGCTGAATTGAAATGCCCCCTGCAGGCACGTCAAAATGGCTTTCTTGCTTGATGCGCCGGGGGATCGGGTGTTCTTATTGGGTCAGATCGACGCAGTAAAAACGCAAAAAAAGGGACCCATGAGAAAAACGACGAAAATAAAGCTGAATCAGTTAATCGGAACCGGTATCTTGACTCTGGCAACGGTGGTCAGTTCGCATGCAGCCGAGTGGAAGTATGCGATGGGGGAAGGTTTGGAAGACCCTCAGGGCATTTACGCAACGGCCTTTAAAGACTTCATTGAGGAAAACTCCCGGCATACGATTAAGATCTACCCGGTTGGCAGTCTGGGCGAGGAAACCGATATGATGGAACAGGCCCAGGCGGGCATTCTTCAGTTTCTCGGGCAGTCGACCGGCTACATGGGCGGGACTATTCCCGAGATGGACCTGTTTACGCTGCCCTACGTCATGCCAACGGATACCGCCCAGCTCGACTATTTTTTCAAGAATTCAAAAGTGGTGAACGAGCTGCTGCCGCCGATTTTCCGTGAACACGGGCTGGAACTGCTCTCGGTTTTTCCGGAGGGGGAGATGGCGATTACCACTTTTGAGCCCTTTCGTTCGCCGGAAGACCTGGAAGGCAAGAAAATGCGTGTCATGCCGGGCTCTCCTGTCTTGGTGGAAACGTATAAGGCCTTTGGCGCCTCGCCCGTGCCGATGAGCTGGGGCGATCTGATCGGCGCACTCAAGACCAACATGATCGACGGACAGGAGAACCCCACCGTCTGGATCGAAGCCTACGGGCTCGACGATTTGACGAATGTGCTGACTTACATCGGCCACGGGCACTTCAACGCCTCGGTATCGGCGAACAAGGCGTTTTTCGATGATCTGGGTCGGCGGGATAAGCGGCTTATCCGCCTCGCAGCGGAACACGCCCATGGGGTCGTCCTCGAAGAAGCGCAAAAACTCGATGCCTATGGCTTGGGGCGAATCGTTCGGACGAATCCGGATTACCAAATTGTTACCCTGACGGAGGCCGAGCGGGCGCCTTTCAAAGAGGCGGCAGAGACCGTCCAAGCTTCATTTGCCGAAAAAAGTGATACCAACAAAAAGCTTTTGGAACAGATGCTGGCAGATCTCGAAGAAGCGGAGGCGAATGCAGAATAAAACGGACGCATCGGCCCACCTTTGGAGCGGTCGGGCCGTTGGACGGTGGGGTTGAAGGTCGCCACGAAAAGATATGGATAAAGCCGGAAGGGGGGCGCGTCATCCTGCGCTGAAACTGCTTGATCGGATGGACCGACAGATCGGCCGCCTGGAGGGCATCCTGCTGGCTGTCGGCGTCATCGCGATGACCGTCAATACGATCGCTGGCGTCGTCAGTCGGTTTGTTTTCAACAGTGCGCTGACCGTTACCGATGAGCTGAATGTCATCTTCATCGTCTTGGTCACCTTCGCCGGTTTGAGCTATGCCGCCCGGCAGGGGCGGCACATCCGAATGTCGGCGATTTACGACCTGTTGCCCGCCCGCGGGCGCAAGGCGCTCATGGTTTTGATCGCGGGAACGACCTCCGCCTGCATGTTTTTTCTGGCCTACTACAGCGGCTACTACATCAAGGAAGTTTATGAGAGCGGACGGGTCCTGCCGGCTTTGGGGCTTCCGGTTTTTTATATTTACCTCTGGGTGCCGCTCGGTTTTGTCATGACCGGTCTGCAGTATGCCTTTACGGCGATTAAAAATCTGGCAGAAAAGGAGGTCTATCTGTCAACCTATGTTAAAGACGGCTATGCCGATCCGGACAACGCCGTAGGGTCTGCGGAAAGCGGAAACGATGCGTAAAGCGGCAAACAGAGTAGCGGTCTGGCTTTTCGGAGTGCTCGGTTTCCTGGCTGCGGGCCTGCCAGCCTCCGGCGAAGTTGAGATCTTTATTGAGGAAACGGCCCTCGCCGAGAAAACCAGTCTTTCCGTCTATGGCTATGCGGAGGGCGTCGGCAGCTCCCGGGAGGTGATAGTCACGCTGAGCGATACGGCAGCGAATCGGATCGAACAACAGTCCGAGACGACGATCATTGGGAACTGGGAAGTGGAGGATGTGGACGTCAGCGCCTTCGAGGACGGGGAAATCACGATCACTGCGTTCATCGAAGATGCGGCCGGGCAGCGGGTGGCCGAGGTGACGACCACGGTCTTGCTGGACCGCAGTTTCGATCTGACCGCCTACCTGAACAAGCACCTTGCGGCGACGATCTTCCTCCTCATGGTCGTTTTGCTGCTCCTGGGATTCCCCATGAAGATCCCTCTGCTGGCCGGGGCCATTCTCGGGGTCTATTTGCTCTACGAGGGCGACTTATCGAAGACGCAGTTCATCATCCAGCAGATGATGGCGGGAATCCGCCCGGCCGCGCTGATTGCCGTGCCGATGTTCATTCTTTCGGCCGATATCATGACCCGCGGCAAGTCGGCGGAAAAATTGATCGACCTCGTTATGGCCTTTGTCCGGCACATCAAGGGAGGGCTGGCGATCAGCACGTCCGGGGCCTGTGCGATGTTCGGCGCGGTATCCGGGTCGACCCAGGCGACCGTGGTGGCCATCGGCTCGCCGCTCCGTCCCAGATTGAAGGAGGGCGGGTATAAGGACTCGTTTATCATCGCGCTAATCGTCAATTCGAGTGATATCGCGTTTTTGATTCCACCGAGTATCGGCATGATCATCTATGGCATTGTAGCCAAGACATCCATACCTGAGCTCTTCATCGCGGGGATTGGTCCCGGACTTTTGATTCTGCTGCTTTTTTCCATTTACAGTTTCCTGTATGCCTGGATCCATAAAATTCCGACCGAGCCGAAAGCGTCGTGGAGCGAACGGGGCAGGGCGCTTTATCGGGCGCTGTGGCCCTTGGGGTTTCCGGTCATTATCATCGGAGGGATCTTTGCCGGTATCTTCAGCCCGACCGAGGCGGGTGCCGTCAGTGTGGGCTACGCGATTTTACTGGAGGGCTTTATTTTCCGGACGATGCGAGTCAAGGATTTTTACGCGACCGCGCTTTCGACCGGCCTGGTCACGGCGGTGGTCTTTATCCTCGTCGGAGCCGGGACGGCATTTGCCTGGGTATTGTCGTATGCGCAGGTTCCGCAGGAGTTGCTGGCCATGATTGGGATCACGGAGATGGGCCCCTACGGCGTGCTCGCCGTTATATCGATTGCCTTTTTTGTCGGCTGCATGTTTGTCGATCCGATCGTGGTTATCCTCATTCTGGTGCCGATTTTTGCACCGGTTGTGGACGCGGCGGGTCTGGATCCCGTCCTGGTCGGGACGATCATTACGCTGCAAGTGGCGATCGGCTCGGCGACACCCCCGTTCGGGTGCGACCTCTTCACTGCCGTCGCCGTGTTTAAACGCCCCTACCTCGAAGTAATCAAAGGCACGCCGCCGTTTATATTCATTCTTCTGAGCGTTGCGGCGGCCCTGATCTTCTTCCCCCAGATCGCACTTTTCCTGAGGGATCTGGCTTTCCGGTGACGGAGGATCGTTCGAATCCAGACGATTTTCCCGGGTCGCGTTGAATCGTTGAGACGGCGAAACCGCTTTACCGCGTCCGTCCCGTCCCTGGGCCAACTTGGCCTCGACCTCCGTATTCTCGTTGAAATCTGATGGAATATTGCGTCGCTCATGGGGGTTGTTTTGAAAATTTAAGCGTAGATTGAGCGTATTTTAAGCGGTGCAATAGATTTGTTTTCCGGCGAAGCCGGGGACCGCTTAAGGGCGCTTAATTTACGCTTAAAGGAGGAAAATCAGGGGTCACTGATCCGTTTGATGTTCTCGAGGGTGATTTTGGTGATGGGCAGCCGCTGCGTCGCCCAGATGCGGAACTGGGTGGCCTTGCTGGAATTCACCCGGTAGCCCACCGATATAATGGCATCAAGGTTGTAATACTTGGTTTTGTAGGTTTTGCCGTCTTCCGCAGTATGTTCCAAAATGGAACATACTGCATCCTCCTCCAATTCATGCTCTTGGAAAATATTGCTAAGGTGCTTGGTGATCGCGGGACGCTGCACCCCGAACAGCTCGGCAATGCGCTTCTGCGGCAGCCAAAGATTCTCCTCATGTAGAAAGACCTCGACCTTCACCTCCCCTCCCCCCCCCCGGGCGCAGTGTAGAGGAGAAACTCAGTCAGTTCGTCGCGAGGCGTTAATTCGTGGGAGTCGTCAGACATGGGTAAAGTTTTTGTTACGGAGAGAATTCGCGTCGCTCATGGGGACGTTACAGCGGCTTCAGTTCGATCTCGGTGCGCTCGCTGATGCCTTTGAAGTTTTCGAGGGTGATTTTGGTGATGGGCATGGAAAATTGGTGTGTTTAGTTGCCTTGGTTTAAGCGTAGATTAAGCGTATTTTAAGCGGTGCAAAAGATTTGTTTTCCGGCGAAGCCGGGGACCGCTTAAGGGCGCTTAATTTACGCTTAAGAGGGGGAAATCGGCGGCCACTGATCCATTTGAAGTATTCAAGGGTGATTCTGGTGATGGGCATGGAAAATTGGTGTGTTTAGTTGCCTTGGTTTAAGCGTAGATTAAGCGTATTTTAAGCGGTGCAAAAGATTTGTTTTCCGGCGTAGCCGGGGACCGCTTAAAGGGCGCTTAATTTACGCTTAAGAGGGGAGGAATCGGGGGTCGAGTTGTTGACGCTGGAGCGCACCGTGCTCGGCTTTAGCTCGACCTCGGTGCGGTCACTGATGCTTTTGAAGTTTTCGAGGGTGAATTTGGTGATGGGCATTTTATTTACCTGTCATTCGTGTAATGAAATCAGTTAGTGACGCAGGGGCACCATCGTCTTTAATCACACCACTAGTTGAAGGGTTGAAAATTGGTGCCAGCACAACGGCAATGTCCTGCTTTGTGACGCCTTCTCGACTCTCCTTGTGTCGCATCATGGCCATGAAGGTTTGAATCATGACTTCCCTTTCCCGGGCATCGGCTTCGAGGTGGATATTGCTCAACAAGAGCTTAACGCAAAGACGCACGCCCCAGAGGACAAAAGTTGAGAGCAATAGGAATAGGCCTAGTTGCCGCCATGGAATCTCATTCGCTGGGTGAAACTGAGGAAGCAGAAAATAAGCGCCCAAACCAATCGCAACCGCTCCACCAATCGAGCTATTTATCAACCAACCTCGAATTCTTTTAATTTGAATAACATGTGCCCTACGTTTCGTTGTCCAGTATTTGACGGGAGCTTTTAGCACCATGTGAGACTCATAGGTCTCGGTTAGATTAGCCAGATTTTGCTCATTCTCTTCGAGCTGTGCCTTAATCCCAACCTCCTTGGTAGGTTATGTTCCCCATGCGTATCATTGGATATCGCCCTTTCGGACTCGCCTTGCGGCTACTTCCATAATTCACGCTTTCCATTAGATCACCGATTTTACACATCGGCCACCCCTTCGGATTGGTCACCGGATCGCCGAACATGTCGAGGAAGAGGGAGCGGAGGAAGGCGTCGGTGAGTTGGAGGGCTTGGCGGCGTTTGCGGCGGATGGCGTCGGCCTGGTCGAGGATCGCGGCGATGCGCTTCTGCGCGTCGATGTCGGGCTTGCCGTTTTTAAAGGGGAGCTCTACTCGATCATCTCTGATTGTGGAAATTTTGATCGATGGGTAGGATGCATTGGCAATTAAGCGAGACGGAGAGTTCTTCTCTAGCCAGCGTAATAAGAAACACGAGTCCAGATCTGGCCCGCACTCGATTGCGGCCAAATGGTTAACCACACAACAATCTCCCTGAAGTTGGTATACCAAGCCTTTTGTGCAAGACATGCCACTTTTAGCAAATACAACTGTTCCGGCGGGGAATATGGTCATACGCCGCTGCTTTACTTCAGCGGGTGAGATCACTTCGAGTTGATTCTCTGTCTTCCCGCTCAAGAGGCTTGAAAGGCTGCCCGCTCGAATGAATGGAATTCCTTTTTCGCAAAACGCTTTCGAATCTTGCGGGGCTCCATCGCCAGTCCGAACAGAAGCAACATCTTCCAACTTGAAAGTTCGGCGCATCATCGAATCATTCCTTTCAACTCATTGAGACCGTTCGCTGCACCGGCTTGCCGAATGATCCGGGCGATCCACTCGGGAGCATAACGAATATCTTTGAGCAGCTGCTGGCGGGCATCCTGGTCCAAGCGCTGATCCAGCTTATGCAGAACGGCTGCATCGACGTTCTTTTGACCGATATGCCGCAGGGCCTGAATGACCAGCCCGGAAATGCGCCCGGCGGTGGCCATGTTTTTCGGAGTGGTCCGCCGCAGCACGATCTGGCGTCGCCCGACCTGAACGGTGCGGCTGGGGCCATCGGTGAGAAACACCCGCTTCATCGGCACCTGGGTGGACAAGCCGAGCAAATTGGCGGCATAGGCACCGGAGGCCTGCAAGCGGACGGCGTCGCGCCCGGCAAGGGCGCGGGCAATGGTATCCGTGTCAGGTTCCAGCAGCCCGAGCTGCGGATCTGTTTTCGGGTAATCGTAAAGTCCACGATCCAAGCGACGAATCGTGCCTTTTTCGTGCAGCCGCTTCAAGACGAGCGCGGTGTTCCCTTGAGTCGCCAAGTCCTTAAAATGAGCTGGCGTGAACACCCAACCCCGACCGTGAGAATAAATTCTCACAAGTATCTTATCAGAAGCACTTTCGGAGTTATTTTTCATGTTTATATTGTAACAAATAATGGTATCTTTTTATTACAATAAAAAAGGGGTGAATTAGATGCAGACAGGAATGATAAGGCACCTCGTTCATTTTAGCATCCCCTCCAATTCTTCAATATCCCCAAGAATCTCCTGCTCCAGCTCCTTGAGCTGCCCCAGAATCTTCTTCGGCGGGTCGTAGGCAACTTCCTCATACGCGACTTCCTTGTAGCGGTTGATGGAGAGGTCGTATTTGTTCTCGCGGATTTCCGCTGCGGGGACGGTGAAGTATTTGGTCCGTTGGTCCTGGGTCTTGGGCTGGCCGCCGTTCCATTGTTTTAGCAGACCGGGCAGGTCGTCCGTTTCGGGCTTGGGCGTGCGCTTGTCGTCGAGCGAGTAGCCATCGCCGAGCACGTCGTAAAACCAGACATCGTCGGTGCGGCCGCCTTTGCGGAAGACGAGGATGGCGGTGGAGACCCCGGCATAGGGCTTGAAGACACCGGAGGGCAGCGAGACCACGGCTTCGAGCTGGTGGTCGTCCACCAGCATCTGGCGCACGGCGAGGTGAGCGCCACTGGAACCGAAGAGAACGCCGTCCGGCACGATAACGGCGCAGCGCCCGCCCATCTTGAGCATACGCAGGATGAGGACGAGGAAGAGCAGTTCGGTCTTCTTGGTCTTGACCTTGCTCTTGAGGGTCGGGTCGGTGCTCTCGGCGTCGATGGTGCCCTTGAAGGGTGGATTGGCGAGGATCACGTCAAAGCGGTCGGCGGCGTCCTTGGGATAGCGCTCGGTGAAGCCGCTGACCAGGGTATCCTGATTATGCAGGGTGCGGGACTGCACGTCGTGCAGCAGCAGATTCATGGCGGCGATGCGGAGCATGGTGCTATCGAAATCGTAGCCGTAGAACATTTCGTTCTGAATGTGCTGGCGGTGCGGCTCCAGCAGGTCGCCGGGATAGTGCTTCTCGCCGTCGGCGTCCTCCTCGATCAAGTCAGGCGTGGAGTGCTGGCGCTTGAGGTAGTCCATCACCCCGGCCAGGAAACCGGCAGTGCCGCAAGCCGGGTCGCAGACTGTCTCCCTGGGCTGGGGGTCGAGCAGCTCCACCATGGCCCGGATGATATGACGGGGGGTGCGGAACTGCCCGGCGATACCGGCGGTTTGCAGCTTGGAAAGGAGGTATTCGTAGAGGTCGCCCTTGGTGTCGCCCTTCTCCAGCGGGAGCGCCTCGATGGCATTGACCGCCCGGACCAGGAGATTTCCCGTCGGGATCATGCAGTTGGCATCTTTCAGGTATTTGCCGAGGGGCGAGCGATTGACCACATCCTCCCGCAGGAAGGGAAAGGCCTCGTCGCGAACGACCTTAAGCATGTCGGCTCCCGACGACTGTTTGAAATTCTGCCAGCGCAGGTGCTGTTTCTCTGGTCCGAAGAGGCCGGTGTATGGCTTGCCCAAGCGCTTGGCCCGGTTCTCCTGGCGCGACTCGTTCAGGTCGATGAGACGCAGAAACATGAGGTAGGAGATCTGCTCGATCACCGTGATCGGGTTGGTGATCCCGCCGGAGTGGAACTCGAGCCAGAGGCTGTCGATTTTGGATTTGAGAGATTGCATGTTGGATAAAATAAGAGGCCGGCTGCGCCGGGGACCGCTTAAATGGCGCTTAATTTACGCTTAAAGGGTGAGCAACTGCGATTTGAGTTTGGGTTAAGCGTAGATTTAGCGTGGTTAAGCGGTGATCGATTCTGTGTATTAGGGTTGGGTGTCGGGAATGTATTCTTTCAAAATGTAGCGTTTCCATTCTACGGATTTTTTTGTTCCAAAGTTGATGAGGTAACCCACTGCTTTTTTGGTGATGTGCATGTAATTGAGTAGTTGTTGCTCGTGTTCGGGAAGCAGGGCTTTTACCGCTTTGAGCTCCGTCACGATTTCACTGTGAATCAAAAGGTCAGGGATGTAAGTCTTCTTCAGTCGGTGTCCTTTATAGTATACGGCCAGTTCCTCTTTCGGAATGAACGGTATCGATTGAAAACCGAGTTCTAGTTCCATGCTTTCCTGGTAAATTTCTTCACTCAGCCCGTAGCCCTGTTCTTTATAAACCTCAAAAGCGGCACCCATCAAAGCATAACCTTCGTTTCCCAGATATTCCGAATTACTCATAGTTTAAGCGTAAATTAAGCGTCGTTAAGCGGTTAAAAAATCAAGCCGAAGGCTGTCTTTTGAG
>JAAAPI010000184.1 GCA_009908325.1 Verrucomicrobiota bacterium
CATCCGGATGCTGACATCTCCGCCGAGCTGGGCGACGACATTCTTGGCCTCTTTTCCGGCGAAGCCTTACACGAGCGTGGCGAAACCCTCAGCCCGACTCCCCCGCAGATCCACCTCTTCCTTGAAAATATTTTGGAAGAAGTAGGACAAGATCCCATCCGCTACCGCGAGGAAATCCGCATCACTCTTTTGCACGAGCTGGGGCACTATCTTGGCTGGGATGAAGAAGCCATGGAGCAACACGGTATCGAATGACGATCACTTGCGGATCGGCAAACAGTCCTTTTGGCACATACCAGTCTGCTCAAACTCCTCACAAATAGCTTCGGTTTGAAGACGCACATGCGTCGCCTTGAAGCCCTTTTTCTGAGCCTGCGCACCTTCGCGTATAGGCAGGCAGGGGTCATCCACCGGGATCGTGCGCCCGCAATTTTTGCAAAGAATCACGCTGCTCGAATGCTGGCTGATGGGACGCAGTCGGTAAAAGCCGTCACCTGCCGTGCCGTGAAATTCTTCGACCAGCTCAGCTGCGCGCAGGCCTTTGATCGTGCGGTAGACCGAGGCCATGGAAATCAATTTGTCCGTTCGGCGGGCTTCCTTGAGGAGCCAGTTTACCTCGAACGGCTGGCTGGTTTTGAAAACGATCTCACAAACGATCCGCCGGATGAGCGTCATTCGACTCCGGTTGGCCTCCCAGTAAGCGCGAGCCGCCGCCATGCGCTTGTCAAAATCGTCTGTTTCGCCTTCTGACATCGGTTCACAGCTCGACTACTTTCTATGCCGTTTCGGCCTGTTCCTTAAACTGAAAGCTCAACTCTATCGTCGGAATATCTTGATAACCACGGTCGTAGCGAAATTCCTCCATGACCTGCTGACAGTAGGCTTCTATGCCGTCCGTTTCCAAGCGGATCGGGATGCGCTCCAGC
The DNA here is from genome assembly GCA_009908325.1 of Verrucomicrobiota bacterium. Lineage (GTDB taxonomy): Bacteria > Verrucomicrobiota > Verrucomicrobiia > Opitutales > Coraliomargaritaceae > Thalassobacterium. Next base: position 927 of record JAAAPI010000184.1, read on the forward strand.
TCTTGTAAATTCGGGTCGCGCGCCACTACTTCGAGGTGCGCCTCCAGCCATTGCCGCAATGGTGTCGCTATCGGTTTGATGTCAGCACGGGTGCCCGCTAATAGTTTAAAATAGCAGCTGATGCAGCGACCCGGGTCGCTGCGACGCGCCGCCGCTTCCCGTAGATCCAGGATCGCATCCGCGCGATGACTCATCTCCCGCGCTATCGGCGATAATACCGTATCAATCTCATTCGTAACCGATTGCTCTGCATGCTTCATAACCGTGATAATGAGACACAGTTGCAGCGTATGTCCAATAAAAAAGGGAATTTGCATTCCCTTTTGTTCTTTAAGCCCAGTGGGGCACCGTTAGCATGCAAGCAATTTACTTGGCCTTGAACTCGCCGCACCAATCGCTCGCCAACGTTTCCGGAAAACGGGTCTCGAATTTGGTTTCGCTATCGACCTTGAAGGTGATCGCTTGCGGCGGCTGACGGCGGCATTCGCCATTGTCAGAGGCCTGAGGCTTCCAGTAAGCGCATTGTGCGCAGGTTTCGGTTTGTGCGGATGTTTGAACTGACATAATTTTCCTTGGTTGATGCTTAGCTTCGAATGGAAGCTAAAACACCTTGCCGTTCTCATCAAGTGGAATAAGCCCTTGTTGATACGATGTTTGTGATAGTCAGTCTCAGTAAATTCAGGCCACCGATTTACCGAAATAAGCCAGCGTCCACATTTCCTTCCAGAGGCGGTAGCGGCCTTCGGCGGTGATTTTACCTTCTTCTTCACGGTGTTGGCGGGGCACGAGAAATCCCGTTTCTGTATTGAGGCGCTCGAGGATGCGCTGCTGGTCATTCAGTTCTACGAGTGCGTCTTCTTCCATGGCGATTGGCTCAAAGCTGTGCCGGATGATCCTCCGGTTGTGCAAGCGCATGAGTCCCGGCAATGAACCGACGAGTGGGCGGCGGCAAAGACTCCAGTTTTCCGGGTAGTAACCGCCATAGGGAAGAAACAAGTTGTCCGTGATCAACCGCTCACCGCTCTCTGCGATCGAGGTGATGGTGTAGCAGGCCACACTGCCGCCCCGGCTTTTCGGCAGAAAAAGAATCTGAATACGTGTTTCCTGATCCGGGCTTTCGTAAATCGACGCCCGAAGATAGGTGCCTTCAAAAAGTTCGGCTTTGAGGGCCTTGAGTCGTTTGAATCCCTTCTGCCGAAGCCAATCTTTAATTTCAAAAAACTGTTTATCGGCAGGCCACTCGTCGCCCTCTTTATTCTCGGTAAATTCGGGAAACAAGGGAAGGTCGCTGCGGCTGAGAGCTTTGATCGCGATCCAGTTATAGCCGGTTTCCAAGACAAACCAGAGCGCGAACCCCGATAAAAAGTGGACCCAGTCCGGGCGGAACGATAGCCCAAAGACTTTGAGGAAGTAAGCAAAAAGCGCCGCAAAGAGAAACCAGCGGAGCCACCGTCCCAATAAGGTGAAGGATGGGATACTAAGGCGGGCACCGTAGATCGGCAAAAGTATCGTCAAAACAGCGACGGCCAGTAACCCGTATTGCAGGATTTCTGAGTATTCGTTTGTCATAAAGCGTCGTTGTGGAAGTCTGGCCTTGAAACGTGGCGTGCTCGCTTGTTTTTAATCTTGAGTTCGTCGAAACGGCGAGCGCCGAGGCTCGGACCGATGCTGTTATGGGTGTTTTCAAGCGAACACGCCACACTAAAAGTCACCTGACTCGATCAGTTCAAGCGCAGCGGCATGATCACGCAAATGAAGTTGTCCAGGGTCTTGAAAAGGCCGGGGCTCAGTTCGTCTTTAAACTCAAAAAATACTTCGTCTTTGGTCAACGCTTTGAGCGGCTCCATAAGAAACTGTGGGTTGAACGCCACCTGCACCTCGGGCCCGTCATAGGCAATCGCCATCGATTCATGAGACTCGCCATACTCGCTGGATTGACCGGAGATCTCGAGGAGGTTTTTACTCACCTTCAATTTGACCGAATTGCTCTTATCGGAGGTGACCAGTGCTGCCCGGTGCACGCATTCCAGCATGAGTTCCCGCTCGATTTTCACCCGGTGCTCCGTCTCCTTCGGTATGACTTGGCGGTAATTCGGATAGTTACCCTCCACGATTTTTGAAACGAGGTAGAGGTGATCGACCAATCCGGAATCACCCCCTTCATCAATGGCGATTTCAAAGGCCGCCTGGCGGTCGTTAAAGGCTACTTTTACCTGTTCACCTTTGCCCATGAGGCGTTCCAGTTCGCTGACCGTTTTAGCGGGCAAAATAAGACTACCTGCATTGTCTTCGCTCACTTCAAGATCCAATGCTGTCAAACCAAGCCGACGACCGTCTGTCGCGACCAGCGTGAGTTTTTCCTCCGCAAAATTAAAGTAAACCCCGTTCAGGATGTAGCGGTTTTCATCGGTCGATTGGGCGTAGGATACGCTCTTTAACATGTTGACGATTTCGGCCTGAGAAAGCTCGAAGACTTTGCGGTTTTCAAAAGTCGGTAGCGGAGGAAACTCATCGGCACCAATGCCCATGATTTTGAAAAGAGAGCCTCCGGACGTGATCTTAGCCTGATTGCTTTCATTCGTTTCCAGGAAGACCTCTTTGACCGGGAGTTCCCGGATGATTGTGGCCAGCTTACGGACGGGGAGGGTGATTGCACCCGGATCCGACACGTCTGCTTTGATCCGGCAACGGATACCCAAATCCAGGTTCGTTGTGGTCAGCGAGATGTGACCTTGTTCGGCCTCGATCAGAACGTTGCTGAGGATCGGCATGGTGGACCGCGTGGCGACCACGTTGAGGACCTGTTGGAGTCCGTTGCTGAAATGATCCTGGTTGATCTTAAACTTCATGGTTGTGAATTTGGCGCGTTTTTAGACTTACTGGCAATGCTTATATAAGAGTTCTTTTTATATATTTAAATGTCTCAGTAACAGTAGAGGAGTCGAATTGTGATAAAAACTTAATAAGTGGCTGTGGGCAAGCTATTTGCATGGAAATTTGATTGGGTAAAACGCGGTGAGGAAATTCTGAACTCGGTGAAGAATGGGGAGAAGTTTTTTTAAACACACAGGCTCTTCGCAACTATTAACATTTTATTCGCGGTCTGTTTTTGGCCGTTTCGAGAGTCGTTTCCTCGCTCGAAAGACTCGAAAAAAATAGCGGACCGGTCCATAGCTGATGTAAGCGAAGAAAACTACAGCAAACGCCAGTTCCTTCATGATAAAAACCGCACCAAGCGCTAAAATCAGGTAAATGAAAGAGCGAAATCGTGTGCTCGTATGCCAGTCAACATCCTTGAAACTGGGATAGGGGATATTACTGATCATCAAGAAAGCGATGGCCAACATGAATGGGGGTAGCAAAATTCCCAAACTCCGCAATTCGAGGCTGTTCAGGACGAGCACGAGCGACGCGATCATGCCAGCCGCCGCCGGGACCGGCAATCCGACAAAGTCATTTGTTCCCTTGAGCCGTTTTGCCAGTGGGAGCATCGGGTGCGTCAGCACGTTAAAGCGTGCGAGACGCACACCAGCGCAAAGCAAATAAACGAACCCGATCATCCAGCCGATTTGCAAAAAGAAGGGGTATTTCTCCGTCGGTGAGAGGATGAGAAAAATCATCATCAGAGCGGGTGCCATACCGAAAGAAATCACGTCGGCAATCGAGTCGAACTCCTTGCCAAAAAGGGATTCTCGCCCGCCGAGTCGGGCTAGCCGACCGTCCAATGCATCGCAGATGACGGAGAATAGGATAAACCAAACCGCTTGCGTGAAATAGCCGCTCACTACGTCGGGCTCCGTCGCATAATTCGCCTGAATGCAATAGAGTATCGCCAAAAATCCAAAAAAAAGATTCCCTGCCGTCAAACTGTTTGGCAGTAGATAAATCCGGCTGGCCTCCTCAGCATCCGCATACTGGGGCGGTTTTGATTCGCTTGCTTCCCTTTTTTTGGTCATCGGATAAGCGCGCTACTTCTCGACGTCTTCTTTGTGTCGAAGCGATTCGAGATACTTCCAAAAGGAGTCATCCTGCTCGACCATGAATTCCTCTGTAAAGGGCAATTTAAAGCGGAAGATAAAGTCAGTGAGTGTGTTTTTGTGTAAAATGTAGTGTGCAAAAAGTGCTTCGCCCTGCTGCTCAAAATAGATCCGGAATTCGCCTGCCCGCACGCGGTAGTAAGTCCGCCCGTTCCGGTGAAAGTGCCCCAATTCATCGCCCGGATGGTCCAGTTGTTCTTGGCGAAGCGTGCTGACGACTTCGACCAAGAGCATCTGTGAGCGGGTATCGAGCTGATTGAGCTCGTGCATGCTTTGTTCGCTGAAATTGACCTGAAACATGGGAGACGGTATTTTAATAAAGGTGGGAACATAATCGTTTAACGACCTTGTGCAATCGCAGAATGCAAGCGTCGATCGTTAATGCCCATGCACCATACGAATTGACCCCGGCTTAAACTTGAACAGCTTTCATCCCTATGGATCCAATTAGGCTAGTTTTTGATTCGGCAAACCGTCTCCTGGTGGAGCAGCGGCGTGATGGGCTCTATGAGCTCGCCGAGGTCGGACACAAACGTTTTGATTGGCACAAACTTTCTGAAATAAGGCGTGATGCGGGGACGCAGGAAATTCTCTGTGCCCATGACTTGGAATCAGCCGAAAAGGCCGCAAAATGGCGGTCGATCAATAAGCTCCGTTCCGAGCCAAAGTCGTCCGAACTGGGTGCAACTCTCAACGCGATCGACAGCCAGCTGCATAACATTCCCTACCTGGGAATGGGCGAAAACGAGTATATCTATCGTTTTCGCACGGCAAAGGAGCGAAACCGCTCAATCTACATTGATCAGCAATCGGAAGCGCTTTATCAGAGCGCTCTTTGCCAAGCGATAAAAGAAGCGCGCAGAACCCGGGAGAAGTCCTCGGGCGATCCGGCTCTACTGGATTTTGGTGCTGTGAGCTACCTGATACCCAGCCACTTCGGCTTTTGCCTGGGAGTGCAAAACGCCATTGAGCGGGCCTACGAAACGGTGGCCATGCATCCCAACCGGCGCGTTTTTATGCTCAGTGAGTTGATCCACAATCCCTACGTGAATCAGGATCTTCTCGCCCGTGGACTGCGTTATCTGCAAACAGATAAAGGCATGCCGTTGCGAGCCGATGGTAAAATTGCGCACAGCAAAGACGACCCGGCCGCTCTCTGGAACCAACTCACGGAGGATGATATTGTCATCATCCCAGCCTTCGGGGCGACCAACGAAGACAAGGCTCGGCTCATCCGGCGGGGGCTTTCTATCCGCGAAAACGATGCGACGTGTATGCTGGTCGAAAAAGTCTGGAAAGCCGCCCGGCGCTATGCGCAGGAGGGCTTCACTGTGCTTATTCATGGTAAAGCGGAACATGAGGAGACCAAGGCGACCTTTTCCAACAGCTCCAGCTACGGACCGGCCCTCATGATCCGGAATATGGAGCACGCCCGGCGTCTGGCCGAAGTCATGCAGGCAGAACCTTCCAGAAAAACCGCTCTCTTCGAGGCTTCATTTGCCGGGCTCTATTCAGACGGTTTCGATCCCCACCGGGATCTGGAGCGAATCGCCGTGGTCAATCAAACCACGCTCCTGCGCAATGAAACCCTCAATATTATCGATTATTTGCGGCAAATCGTTGCTCACAAATATGGTGAGGACAGCGTATCCGATCACCTCTGGTCAAAAGGCAAAGGCGATACCCTTTGCTATGCCACCCAAGTCAACCAGGACGCCCTGCAAAAAGCAGTCGAAAAACCGCTCGACGCCGCACTTGTTGTCGGCGGGAAGAATAGCTCCAACACCTTCCAACTCTACCGGGTCTGTGAACAACGATTCGGACCGGGTGCGCACTACATCCAGTCCGAGAGAAACATCCACTCGCTCGACCGAATCCGGCATTACATTTTTCCGCACAATTTGACCAGCGCGACCGCAACCGTTGAAGAGGAGCGACCGCTTTTACCCTCACCGACTGATAAACCCCGAATCTTAATTACCGGGGGCGCCTCCTGTCCCGACGGTATCATTCAGCAAGTCATTCACCGAATCAATGGTTTCTTCCCTCCGGAAACGATTCGCCCCATCGAGGCAATTCTGGATGATTTTCAATGAAACCTTTTGCGAACCTCAGCTTGAAGAATTTCCGGAGCTGAATTAGTCTGCCAGCTGTGCTGATAGGGCTAACAAATACGGACGGGGGAAACACGCCGGGAATCTACTACGATCTCGGCGTTGTTATTACGCACAGGTTATACCACTACCGGGGAGTTATCGTATCGGTCGATCCACACTGCATGGCGGGAGACACTTGGTATCACTCCAATAAAACCCAACCGTCCCGTGACCAGCCCTGGTATCATATTCTCGTTCACGACAGCGGTGGTCTTAGCACCTACGTCGCTCAATCGAACTTAAAAGAGGACACAAGCGGCCAACCCGTCTCGCACCCGCGCATCCAGTGCTATTTCAGCAAATTCCAGGATGGACGCTACCATCTCAAAGCCACCGGCGGATCCTCCGGCGCGTGCGGAATTTGAATAGTGGATATAATTTGGATATAATCGTAGGGGCGTCACTTGTGACGACCGCAGTGGTTACGTTTTTCTGGACCTCATCTCGCGGTAGGTCCAATTCATTGTCTCGCCTCCAGCTCACAATGCGCCAGCGTAGCCAAAACCGCATCGAGCACAGCGTCCAGGTCCTTAGCCAGGTCCGTGGTCAAAAAGCGCAACACAAAGTAACCATGGGTTTGCAAAAGCGCGTCCTTGCGGCGATCACTCCGCCAGGCATCCTCGTCCTGCAAGTGTTGGGTGCCGTCCAGTTCGATGACCAACTTTACCCGCTCGCAAAGAAAATCGACCTCCATGGTGCCCCGCTGATTGAAAGGGATCGATAGCTCCGCATTGAGCACAAAGCGCCCGCGCGTTGCTTCCAGAGTTTCCAGCCTCTTAAATAGAAAGGCTTCCGAAGCGCTGCGGGCGCGGTTCGCGTCACTGGCTGGCATCGCCGCATGCACAAAGAGCTTGGCCAGCGGGTCATCCACCCCGTCGAGTATCAGGCGTTTCACACTGGCCGCGTAATCGCGCTTCCAGGCCGGATCCACCGGTAGCGGCACACTCTGCGGCCAACCGGGCAACGCACTGGCCGGCAGTAGGATGGAATAGCCCGCCGCTTCGTAGCCCGTGCAGCGCTTGTCGAACATCCGCCCCAGCATGGGCACCTCCAAATCGGCATAGTCGTAAACCTGCACCACCTGCTTCCCTGCATGCAAACGATGCAAGCGTCCCACATACTGCGCCACCGTCCCGCGCCATGAAACCGGCATGGTAACAAAGAGTGTATCCAACCGGGAACAGTCAAAGCCCTCGCCCACATAGCGTCCCGTTGCCAGTATCACCGTAGCCCGGTCATGCAAATTCGCCATCGACTCCAAGCGTTGCCGTTTGCCCATACCGCCCTGTAAGGTGACGCTTTCTATCCCCTGCGTCTCCAATTCATCGCGCAAAATAGCCAAATGCTCGGTGCGTTCCGTTAGCACCATCGATTGCCGTCCGGCCGTGACCGCCGCCGCCACATCGCCGCCAATCAATCGGTTGCGCTGACGGTCCTCCATCAAGCTCTGGCACAACTTCTGATATTCGAAGCGGGCGTCCTCCTCGGGTTCACCCAGCTGCCGGAAACCGGTCGGCCGCACGATTACATGATGCCGGAAAGGCCTTGCTTTGGCCTGATCTTTCGCGCCCACGCGGTGCCGAATCGGCCCGCACTGCATGAAAATGATCGGGTGGTGCCCGTCTTTCCGCTGCACGGTGGCCGAAAGCCCCAGCACGTGTTTTGCCTTGGCTCGACTCACCGCTCGTTCGAAACTCTGGGCGGAAAGATGGTGGCACTCGTCGATGATCAAATGCCCGTAATCCGCGATCCGGTCATCCACCACATCTTTGCGGACCATGCTCTGAATCAGAGCTACATCGATTTGGCCGCGCAACTTGCGGCGTCCACCGCCCAGTCGGCCAATCGATTTCTCCGGGAAATTGAGAAATTCCGCGAGCCGCTCCACCCACTGCTCCATGAGTTGTTGGCGATGCACCAAAATCAAGGTGTTCACGCCACGCTTGGCGATCATCCACGCCGCCAGCACGGTCTTGCCAAACGCAGTTGTCGCTGCCAGCACGCCGATATCGTGCCCCAGCAATGCTTCGGCTGCCGCCGATTGCTCCGGACGCAGCCTGCCGGAAAAGGACACCCGTAGCGCATTGCCCGTCACACGAAGATCTTCGATCCGGTAGCTGACCTTATGCTTTCGAAGCAATGCCTTCAGATCATCGAGGCAACCCCGGGGCAGCGCAATATGCTTCGGGTGCATTTCGGCGCAGGCGATCACACGGGGCTTATCATAGGTCGGCAGGCGCATGGCCTGGGCTTTGTAGAACTCAGGATTTTGGAAGGCGGCCAGTTGCAGGATGCGGTTGCACAGCACAGGTGGAAGCTCCGCTTTGGGAATATAGAGCTTGTCCGAAAAAACGATCGCCAGCCTTCCGATCATGGAGCTGTCGATCACACAATTGGCAGATCGCCGCGACGGCGTAGCCTTCCACGGAGTTAAAGCAAATTCGTCCGTCGGTGGAATGCGCACGGGCACGATGCGATTCGTCTGCTCGGCCTGTGCAACGATTTCCGTGAGCCGTTCAGGCTTAATACTTTGAATTCCACCGAGAAAGGCCCACTGATCGGCAAACGGTTCCAGCGTGTTATCCAGAAACGTGGAATGTCCTAAATTCCGTGCCGCCTTCTGCAAGGGAAGCGCGATCAAATTACCAAAACCGCCCCGGGGCAGGGTGTCCTGATTCGGAAACATGCGGTCGTAGGATCCCAGTCCGATTTCCGGCCGTTCGTCCATTGCCTCAGTCAAAAGATGCGCCCCAAAACGCCGCGCCTGCATGGCAGGGACAGCCTGCTCAAAGAAAAACCAAATGTGCGCTCCTTGGCCCGAGCGCGAACGCTCCAAAGCGACTGGCAATTCAAGCTTTTGCAACACATCGACCAGCGCCAGCGCGTCGTCTTGCCAACCCTCGCCGTCCAGATCGATTGCGAGGAAATGGCACGACTCGTCCAAAAGCATCGGGTAGACGCCCATCACAAAGGGTTGCCCGCTGGAGTCTTGTCCCGAGAGGTGCCAGCGGATTAAACGATCCGTCACCGGAATCCAATCCTGATTCGGGCAGTTCGAGCATTTGATGCGCGGCTTTTCGCAAACGCCCCGCACCCACTCATTGCTACAAGCTGGCGAGTAGCCCGCTCGTCCCGTTCGCCGACTCTCAAAGCGCTGCGGATAGACATCCGTGCGCCCCCGAAACAAAGAACGGAAACAGTCAATCTTTGCTTCCGGCGGTGAGCGGCGATTCAAAAAAGTAAAATCCTGTGCGGCGTGACTCATCATTTACGTCCGCCGAGAAACGTAGTGACAATTTCATAAATGTGAACGAAAAATCACCCATAAAGGAAATTCTCCGTATGCCGTGTATGGAGAACCTCTACCCATAGACACGCCCCCGCGAACCTTTGAGAACTTTGATTTCCGGGCCCTCATCGGCATCAATTGTTTTTGGTTTCGGAGGATGTTTCCGTTGATTTGCCCTCTGCCACCGTTGGGCCTGCGCGGCCATAAACGCCTGCGAGCCCAAAGCAATGCCCTCCGTCAGGTAGCGCATCCGGCAACGCAAGAGAACGTGCCATGGCAAGGCCCCACGTTCCTCCTCCAAAACGCGCAGCGCTTCTTCGCGCGAAATGTGAGCGCCGGTCGCCACAGCAGAGCCACCCTTCCCAAAAAGAGCGCAGCGATAGAGGGCCATGGCCTCTTTCGAAGCGATGGAATTTAGGCCACCCGTTATCAATTTCACAGCCGCAATGGCGTTCTTCTGCCCCGCGACAGCTTCGGCATAGCCGCAGAAGCGGTAGTCTTTCGGATCTTGAACGATTCCAGCGCGGACCGGGTTTAAGTCGATGTAGGCTGCCATGGTCTGTAGGACATTCCCCTTACCTTCGACTAAAACACTTTTGAAGCGATCCGACCAAAGCGGCCCGAAACGATCGTAGGTTTGATTGAACCAAGTGGAAAAGCGCTGTTTAAGCGTCTTCATAAAGGCGGAGACGTCGCCCATCCGAGCGAGTAGCCTTGCACGAATCGCTTCCGCCTCCTTTCCGCCCTGCATGAGTTTCTTTTCCAGAATGTCTGCCGAGGCGGGTTCGTATTCAGTCGGTTTCGGATAGAGCACACGATAGCGGCGCATTAACTCCTGATCGGAAACAAAAGTTTCCGCATTTACTTCCACCAAAACATGGAAATGATTGTCCATCAGGCAGAAGGTAAGGATGCGCACGCCCGAGAAATCCGCTATCTGGTGGAGCATCTTACGTAGCATCTCCTTTTCCCGCCGCTCAAAGAGCGCCTCACCATTTACCGTGCGGGACATGCAGTGATAGATGCCGTTCTCCAGCTTGAGTCGTTTTGGTCGCATGCGATTAGCAAAATGTGAAATGCTCTGAATACAAGCTAAATTTAAGGGTCAGGTCAATTTTTTCCCGTTAAGGCGACAATCGCAGTTCGGATCAGCGCAGTAGTGCTCAATAAAGCCGTCGCTGTCTATGGGGAGTCCGGCTTCGGGTGTGAGCACTGTCACACTTCTGGTCTCTTGCCAGGCTAGGTCGCCAACAAATTGGTCGAAGCGCAAAATACCTTCTGTA
>JAAAPI010000044.1 GCA_009908325.1 Verrucomicrobiota bacterium
TCAAAAGCGGCACCCATCAAAGCATAACCTTCGTTTCCCAGATATTCCGAATTACTCATAGTTTAAGCGTAAATTAAGCGTCGTTAAGCGGTTAAAAAATCAAGCCGAAGGCTGTCTTTTCGATTTGAGAGATTGCATGCTGGATAGTGGAAGAGGCCGGCGGAGCCGGGGACCGCTTAAATGGCGCTTAATTTACGCTTAAAGCTGATGTGTATAAAAATGAAATTTTGCGGTGGTTGGGTTAAGCGTAGGTTTAGCGTGATTAAGCGGTGATGAATTCTGTGCATTTTCTTATAGGTTTTTTGGAGGTCCACGCCCAGCTTGGTGACATCACCAACTTGGTTGTGTGGGACCGATGTTACGAATGTTTGAGAGCCCCGAATCCTCTATCACTTCAATGGCCTTTTGGTTGTGTCGTGCTTCCTGCAAGGTCGGTTTGCCGGAATGGCGACGCGGGTTGCCGCACATCCAGCAGGAGCAGGGTGTCGGGGTCTTCGCGAGCTTGCCCAGGGTCTTGTGCTCGGCTGCCGTATTCCAATAGTGGCGGCGCTTGCGAATAAGTCGTTCGCGATGGTGACGGCGCTGGGACTGTGAGTTCGGGTGCATCATCTACTTTAAAATTATCCAGCGCCCACCTCGACTGGGCCCCTCGTGGCGGATGACACCGTCGTCGCGCAAGCGGTTGAGATGGTATTTCACTCCGTCGATGCTGATTCCGAGCGAATCGGCGATCACCTGACGGCTGACTGCGGGGTTCTCAGCCAGTAGGATAAGAATTTTTTCCTGGGTAGTCTTTGGGGTAGTCTTTGGGGTAGCCACTACCCCAATCGAGCTGTGTGTAGATTGGCGGATGGTAAAATCAAGCCAGAGGCCGGAGCTTTCGCAGCGAATTTCCGGCTTTGGGCTGTCGGCCTTTTCGCAGGCTTCGATAATACGTTCGAACCCGCGCCCCCAGGATTCAATCATGCCGGCACGAAAAAATGCATTGGCTACATCCGGATTAAACGGTTGGGAAGCATGTTTCTCAAACAAGCGCTCGACGGTCCAATGCGGCGGCAGTTGTCCCGGGTTCCAGATCATCAATTTGTCGGCATAAACGCTGATTTGGATCGGAGCGCCGACGGAATAATCCTTGTGCACGATTGCGTTCGTCACCGCTTCGCGCAGCGCATCTTCCGGCACTGGATAGGTTTCGACACGCTGCGCCCCTTCATAGCTGATAAAAGCCTTGGTATATTTGGTGAGCAGAAGGTCGAGCGTCCGATCGACTTGAGAAATCAGATCGCCATGGACTTCATCCTGATAGGCGAGATCGGTATTACTATTGAAATAACCGATTTTGACATAAGCGCCAGTGACAAATGTCTCGGGAGCCGGGTGAAACAGCAAGACGGCCGCCCGTTTCAAATAATCCCCTTCCGTCAATAGGAGCTTTTCGAGTAAAACAGCGTCGGGCTCGCTGACGATCTCAGCGGATAGACGTTTGCTGCGGCTGGCTTTTTTTCGAAAGGTTTCAAATACGGACGCAGCGAGGTCCGAAGCTTGCACACGGGGCACGGGCACCCCGTCCCATGTCTTTCCCTGTTTGCGTAAAATAAAGCGGTCGAGAGCCGGTCCTTTGAGCTCCTGTAAAGTGCTACCGCTACGGAGAAAGTATTTTCCGCGATGACTGACAGGATAAGGATAGGGCTCGACGGCAATTTCAAGATAAGCGAGCGCATCCTGCTGGCGCAAGTTGACCTCGACGACGATGCCGAGAATGTCACGGACCTTATTGGGTATGTCTTCCAGTAGCTTCTCGGCATGCTTCAGCCCGACGACTTTGCCCGCGTCATCACGTCCAACGACAAGCACACCGCCTTCTGCGTTGGCGAAACCGGATATCCATTTCAGATATTCATCGCGCCAGGTCTGCTTGTATTCGATGTGTTGGGATTCAGGCATTTTCAAAGTCGGAAGAACCTACGCCGCCGGTTCATTGAGTTGGTTGAGCAGGTCCAGTAAGTCGTTGACCTGCTGGTCGTCGGTGAAGACGCCTTCGATGCCGGAGCTGTGGATGGTGGTGAAGGGGGTCTCCCAGAGTTGTTCTAGCTCAATGGCACCGTGGCGGGCGATGAGGCCCTTGAGCATTTCGAGGAAGCGGATCTGGTTGGCGTTGAGTGAGGGGTATTTGGCGACGAACTTTTTGAAGTGTCCGTCCACCGCCTCGGCGTCCATGCCGATGATCTGGCGGATTGCGAGTGCGAGGTTCTTCGATTTGTTCGGGTAGTGCTGCAGCAGGTCTTCGAGGTGCAGGTCCGGATCGCGGACGAGCACATCGGAGACCAGCGCATCCAGTTCGCCGGGGGCGATGGGCTGCCCGCTCTTGATCTTGCGGAGGGCCTCGCTCTCGGCGAAGAGTTCGCGCAGGACGGATTCCACCCGGTTGCGGTAGGCGGCCAGGTCGAGCCCCTGCATCTTTACTTTGTGCTCGGTCGTGTTGTAGCCCGCCTGCTCCTCGGCGACGTCGAGAAAGAGCGGTTCTTCGCCGCCAACGCCGCCACCACGACGGTATTTCATGATACCGCGCAACTCGCCGCGGATATGCTCCAAGTCCTTGACGGTGGCCGCGGCATAAAAGGCGGGGTCTTTGGCCTGCTGGATGGCGTCGATCCTCTCGGCGACCTGCTTGAGTGTAATCGGCAGCTGGGCGACTTGTTCGATCACGTTGTCGCGATAGTCATCGGCCAGAGCAGACTTTGTCAGCCGTGCGGTCTCCAATCGCGCCAGTAGCAGGTCGAACTGAAAGGCGGCCTCCTTGGCGCGGATGTTGATCCACTGGGTCAGCGGTGCAATCTCGCGCTTGAGCGTGGCGACGGTGTGCGCCTCGAAAGCCTCGATCACGCCGTCCCGCTCCATGCTTTTCACGACCTTCCATTTTTCACGCACCGAGAGGCAATCGGCCGGCAGTGCGCGAACGTCGCTCAGCAAGAGCGACGTGGCCACCTTCAATGCGTCGAGGTTCTGCTGAGCCACGGCTGCCTCGGCCAGGGCGATGCGGGCCTCGAAACGGAGTTGGGGCAGGCTCTTCGACTGCGAGGGCTCCTCTTCTTTCACCTGCTCGTCGAAATACTCGAAATTACCCCAGTGATCGAAAATGAGGAACTCGGACTTGTCCCTGCCCTTGCCGTAGAGGCGTTTACGGAGACGGGTGCCCCGCCCGATCATCTGCCAGAATTTGGCGTAGGATTTGACCGGCTTGGCAAAGACCAGATTGACGATTTCGGGCACGTCGATGCCCGTATCCAACATATCGACGGAGACGGCGACAGTGATGTTTTTACTGCCGTCATGGGTCTTAAAGTCGTCGATCAGTTGCTCGGCCCGCGGCTCGTAGTTGTCGATGCGCAGGCAGAAGTCGCCCCCGTATTGCGGGTAAAGTTCGTCGAATACTTCAACCAGCTGCTTGGCATGGCGGTGGTTGCGGGCGAAAACAATCGTCTTACCCAGGCGGGTGCCATCGGCACCGCGCAGACCGTTCTTCATCAAATTCGCGATAATCTGGCGGTCGGTGTCGCGGTTGAAGACCTTGCGGCTGACCTGTTCCTTCTCATAGTCGATGCTCTCGGAGTCTTCCACCTGCTCTTCAAGCTGTGCACGCTGACCGGGAGTCATGTCCTTGTATTTCATTCCTTCGCGCAGGAACTTGGTGGTGTGCTTGATGACCTTGAAGGGGCAGAGGTAAGGTGGACTGTGGGCGATGGCGTCCTCGTAGGGGTAATTGAAGGTGGGATCCTCGTTCTCGCGCTGGAAGAGCCGGTAGGTGTTGCGGTTTAGGAATTGGATGGGAGTCGCAGTGAGGCCGACCTGATAGGCGTCGAAATAGCGAAAAAGGTCGCGGTAGCGGTTGTAGATGCTACGGTGCGACTCGTCGGCGATCACCAGGTCGAAGAATCCCACATCGAAGTTCTGAAAGCATTTCATCATCGCCGGATAGGTGGCGAGGTAGATGCGCTGATTCCGGTCGTCCGAGGTTTTAGCGGTGACATAGACACGCGGCTCATCCGGCAGGAATTCCTCAAAGGCATCCTTAGCCTGCTTGCGCAGTTCGCGGCGGTCGCAGAGGAAGAGCACCCGCTTGGCCCAGTTGGCCCGGATCATTTGTTCCGCCAGGGCAATAGCGACGCGGGTCTTCCCCGTGCCGGTGGCCTGAATAATGAGGGCCTTGCGGCGGCGCAGGTCGAAGCTTTCGGAAACGCGTTTGATGGCCTCGATTTGGTAGAGACGATCGACGATCTGTTCCTTCGGATTCAGTGCACCGAGTGTTGGCTCACGCTGTTCGGTCTGAAAGCGTTCATATTCAATGCTGTCTCTGGAGTAGAAACCGAAGAGACTGCGGGGCGGCTCGCCCTTGGCATCGTTCCAGATGTAGATATCGTAGCCATTAGTGTAGAAGATAAGCGGACGTTCGCCCGTTTCCTTTTCCACACCGTCCGCGTATAACTTGGCCTGGATTTTACCCTTTTCCGCGTCCTCGGCCGTCTTCTTGGCTTCGACGACCGCCAGAATGCGCTTGGTCAGCGGGTCGCAGAGGACATAGTCGATACGTCCCTTACCCGAAGTCGTCGGCTGGTGGCCCACTTCGATTTCCTGCCCCACTTCGTCCGTTTGCTGGCCCCGACCACCGACATGCCAGCCCGCTGCGGCCAGTTGCTCGTCGATCAGCTTGAAGCGTGTTTCTTCTTCGCTGAATTCCAGGGCGGCGGCGGCTTGCTGCGCCTGTTTGAGCAGGTCCCGCTTCTCCGCTTCGCTCTTCCCGCTGGCTTCGGCTCTGGCGCGGGCTTTTTCCAGGTCGGCGAGCAGCTTTGCCATGAGGGCTTCCTGCTCGGCGATTTTCTTTTGAGCGGCTTTATTGCGCTTCTGGAGTTCGGCGGTCGGATCGGTCGAAGCCGGAGTGAGGGCCTGCCACTTCGCGGATTCGATACTGGGCGCGCCTTTGGACACCAGAAGATGCCAGCGTCCCAAGTCGAAGGCCTCCTTGATCAATTCCGGAACCTGCTGCTTCTCTGCGGACTTGAGGGAGCCATGAGCTGCCTGATTCCCCTTAATTCGGACCAGATTCAACTTGTCCTGAATCACGGCAGGCGTAATCGCCTTGAAAGAGGGGTCGTGCAGCAGATCGTTTAAATTACTCTGATAATCCAGCTCCAGACGGTGATGCGCAAAGACCGCCTTAACCAAAAACTCAGCAAACATGCGCAATTTAACCAAGGCACCGGTAGGATCGGAGAAGGCATAGCATTCGGCAAACCCGCCCAGATCAGCGAGTTCGCTGTAGTCCTTGCGTAAAAATTATAAGTTTTGCGAATGCATGAGCGGCACCGTGGCAGTAAATTCGTTATGATGGAAGTCATTCCATAACGATAGGCCGTATTTATGTGCGTGTGCGTCCATCCCTCTTTTATCTGGAAGCATCTTACCACAGTCGGAAATATTTTGCAGTAGACTTTAATGCACATTTAATGACTATCAAGTCATGAATGAGCTTCTCTTTTCAAAATCCGGACTATCGCTCGACCGGCTGAAGAGCTTCTGCCTCGTCGCGGAAGCAGAAAGCTTCACCAAAGCGGCCGGAGGTAACAGCAACCGACAGACGCAGTTCAGTCGTCAAATCAAAGAGTTGGAAGAATTCTTCGGCACGGAACTATTTCAACGAAAAGGCAGGACCGTCACCCTCTCGAACACCGGCAGGGAGTTGCACGTCCTGGTATCCGAATACTTTTCGGCACTGGAAGACTTTCATGAGCGTTGCTCCGGTGCACTCGGCAGCTATACGATCGGAGCCGGGGAGAGTATTATTCAGTGGCGACTCATACCGAAGCTCCGCGAGATAAAAGATTCTTTCGAGAAAGCTGACGTCATATTCAAGAACTTGAGAACCCGCACGATCATCGACGGGATCAACAAGGGCTCCATTGATTTTGGCATCATCCGCAAGAGCGCGTTAACCTCAGGACTCGAGAGCGTCGGAATCGGCAGTCTGGACTTTGCCCTATTCTTGCCCCAAGAAGCCGCTACCAAAACAAAGGATGAAGCGGCACTGCTCTCGCACTTGCCGATCGCCACGATGGAGGGGGTTGGGAGCTATCAAAGCTTTCTGGAGGAACTGCCTGCCAAATACGGCATCATGCTGAAGAAAAGTGTGAGTTGCAGTTCATTCCCGATGATGGCCAGAACGCTGAAGGTTTTGGGCATTGCAGCCATTCTTCCTGAAATCGCAAAAGAAGAGCTTACAACCGTCGAATTCGAAATGCGAAAACTGGATGGCCTGCAAATACTACAGCGGGATCTGTGCCTCTGCTGGAATCAGCGTCGGGCAAAGATGAATCCAGCCTTACAGAAATTAGGGCACTCCTTTGCCGATCTGCTAAACGATTAGAATCCCGCGTGGCGAAGCCTTTGACTTCTGTCATAGGCACGCTGCTCGATCAGAAACCGGCACAGAAGTGAACGAAGGTAACAAAGGTAAGCGACAGTGATGCTTGCGGGGTGTCGTTTTGCTTTGAGAAGGTTTCGGCGGCTGCGTCGATTCGTGGGCGATTGCGGGCAACCGTCCCTGACTTCCAAGGCGGGAAGGTTCGGCTCCGGGTTGGGCCGCAGCCCCGGAACCGACGGCTCTTATGGGCGCTCGCAAGCGAGCACGCCGCCATTTATCATCATTCTTCTGAGCGTCGCAGTGGCCCTGATCTTCTTCCCTCAGATAGCGCTTTTCCTGAGAGATCTGGCTTTCCGATGACGCAGGATCGTTCGAACCCAGGCGATTTTCCCGGGTCGCGTTGAATCGTCGAGACGGCGAAACCGCTTTACTTGAGTTAAAGTGTGGGCTCTTCACTCGATACCGACCCCGGATGCAGAGGCAGTGCGAGATTTTGGGCTGCCCGGGCCATTTCCCGGTCAAAAGTAAGCAAGCGCAGCTCCGGTAGTCGATTGACTAGGCGATCAAAGAGAAAGAGGTGTGCAGCGTCTGCTGCGCGTAATCCTAACCTTCGGTTGAAAGCCCTCAATTCTGCCAGCCGTGAAGAGCTTAGTTCGCAGCAGGTAAAGTTATTGGCAATGTTTCGCCAAGCGGCCCAAGCGGTGCTGTCCGCTTTTTGCCGGATGAGCGCTGCCTCCGTCTCGATTAAGAGCCAATCCCAAGCCCAGGCCTCTTTTTGCTCCCTCCAATATTCGATTGCCACCTCGGAGCGCTCTTCGGCAAGCAGCAGAGGAACGACGGCGCTGGTGTCGTAAAAAATGCGCATCACCAATTCTTTTCGGAGCGGATGCTTTCGACGCTATTCGGGCCTTTCGCCGGGCTCGCGCAACCGCCGGGGGTTGGACACGTGGATGACCGCCGACCCCACTGCGTGACCGCCAAGCCATCAAGCGCCAGTTGCTGCTTCAATTCCGGATCGGATTGTGGTAACGAGCCTCCCCCAGCTTCACGTAATGGCGTGAGGTAGGCGACGGTATCCTCACGGACACACACTTCGATCAGTTCCCCGCTGTCCCTGACCTCTTTCAAATAATGCGAAAGCTGCGCCTTGAGTTGTCCAACTTTGACTTTCATTATGACTAACTTGATCTTGTGGCTTTTATTGTCAAGTGGTCCCTTTTCCTATTATGGCTGCGGGGTGTCGTTTTGCTTTGAGAAGGTTTCGGTGGCTGCGTCGATTCGTGGGCAACCGTTCCTAACTCCAAGGCGGGAAGGTTCGGCTCCGGGTTGGGCCGTAGCCCCGGGACCGACGGCTCTTATCGGCGCTCGCGAGCGAGCACGCCACTTTTCCAGCTTTGGATCGGGCATCCGCCAGAGGCCAACAGGGACGTCGGCCTTCTCAGAGGCGCTCGCGAGCGAGCACGCCACGGTCGGTGGGGATATCACCGCTCTTTTCTGTTCTATTTTCCCTCGTTCTCGGTCTCCTCAACGGCTTGTTCCTCGGGGGAGTCGAAGTGGATTGGTTGACCGTCTTCGTTGAGCAGCTGATAATCGTAAGCGGCTTGGATACCGGTCAGGTTTTCCTGTTCTGCTATTTCTTCTTCGGAGAGCGCCTCTTCGATATATTTTGGATAGAGCGGCGAGAGCAGGGCCACGACAATGCCGAATGCGGCGAAGGTGGAAAATGCGTCTGCGTAGCCCAATTGCTCGACCAGTAGACCGATTAGCGGGGAGCCGACCGCCTGACCCAGTGCGCAGGCCAGAAAGGGTAGAACCGGGCCGAGGGATAAGCGTCCCGGGAGAAGGCGAATTCCCGTCAGGAGGTAGAGTCCGGTCAAGCTCATGTAGGCGAGCCCGAAGACGAGTGCGGAAAAAACCGCAATCAGAATCTGCCCCGGGCTGGCCGCGAGGAGGACAAGACTGGCCGAAAGCAGGGCGAGCATGAGCGCATGCATGATGGGTGGATTGTTCCGGTCGGCGAGATCGGTGATGGCGGCACCACCGAGCCCGGCGATACCGACGCCGAGCCATAGCCAGGCGCTCTGGCTCGGGCTCAACGCGCCCAGCGTGACAGCCAGGTCCGGGGCAAACACCCAAAATGCGGCCGAGATTAAACCCATGGTGAAGGCAAACGTGGAGAGCCAGAGGAGACGCCATAATTGGGTAAGACTGACTGCCGGTGGCGGCGCGGCATCTCCGGGCATGACGCGCGAGACAGCAGGTATAAAATAGAATGAAGCGATCAAGCCCACCGCCGCTAGAATCGCGAAGGAAAGGTAGGCTCCCCGCCAGACCCCGGCCAGAAATAGAGCCATCGGCACGGCAACGGCGACGCCGATACTTGTGCCGGCGTTCATGATTGAACTGACACGTCCATGCACCGAGCGGTCCACCAGGGCCTGCATCGCCGCAGCCAACGCCGGCATCATGAGCCCGGTGGAAATACCGCAGATGAAAACCCCCGCACCCAGTAAAAAGACATTGGATGCCTGGCTGATGAGTCCCAGTCCGACGACCGCGAAACCGCTGGCCAGAACGGTCGCGTTGCGCGCCCCCAGCCGGTGCGCTATTTCCGACGCCACCAGCGAGGCGAGCACAAAACTGATGAGGGGCAGTGCCCCAATCAGGCCGACCCACCGCGGATCGAGCCCCATGTCATCGCGAATCGAAGGAACAAAAAGCCCGAAGGCAAACCGCGCCAATCCAAAGCTGACCGCAATCAACCCCGCGCCAAAGAAGGCAAACCGCATGCTGGGCGAGAGCAGGCCAAGGTCTGGTTCCGCCGAGGATGTGTCGGAGTTGTGCATGTCGCCCATGCATCAAACAAAAACGCGCTTTCTCGAAAAAGAAAGCGCGTTGCCGTGAAATATCTGGAAGCCGGATTAATTTGTCGCGTCTTCCACAGCGTCAGCTGCGTCTTCCATGGCATCGGCCGCCTTATCTTCCGGGCTCTTTTCACAACCAGTGGCGAAGAGTGCGCCTGCAAAGAGCAGGGCAGTTAGAGCGAGTTTTGTGAGTTGCTTTATGTTCATACGTATTCTGTTTGTTTGATCTATAATAAGCACTGCCGAAGCAGCTGAGAGATTGTAAAACTACACTCGATCCTGCCGAGGACAAGCCTTAAATGCCTAGTTCATCTTCCGACAATTCCCGGTGCAAGGGGTTTGAAGCGGATGATGTGGAAGGGGGGCTCCGTTGCGTCCTCTCCCGCATTGAGCAGAGGCCCTCTGTGGAGCTGGTTGACAACGACATAGAGGTAACTATGCGCCTATCCGGGGATATGGTCAGATTGCCCGGCGCTTGGTCGAGCTCGGCCACGACCTCCCAGTCGAGATTGTGATTCAAACGATTCGAGTTGTCCGACGCTGCGTCGGAGGCCATCGCGCCAAGCAGCACAAGGAGAGGGAGGCAGACGAGTCGACTGGTTCGTTTTCTTCTTGTTATTTTCATAGTCGTCGGTTTTTCGGATTACGAAGGGATAACGACAGCGAAACGGCATTTTGGTTCTCCCCTGTCATGAATCTGCCTTTGTAGCTGAGGCATTTACTTTTCCCGAAACGAGTTCGCCCGTGTCGGGATCGATGTAGGGAAGGCCATTCGCTTTGCGGCGGGCAAATAGGTCGTTGGCCAGTTCATTCATTTCCTCGTTGGCTTGGAGTTTCTCGTCGAAACTAAGCTTCTGCCAGCCGCGAAGGTTCTCGCGTTCCGCGCCTTCAAAAGTGGTCTTGGACCAGTCGATGTTTTTGAGGCTTGAATCTTCGTTCATAGATGAAGTTCGTTTTGGATTTTGCGTAGAAACTCGATATCAATTAGATCCTGGGGTCGGGCGGCCGACTCTTTCATCTGAATGAGTGTTGGGATCGTTGCGATGCGGGTTTCCGCTGCTCTTTCACCTGTTTTCTCTATCAGTGCTGCCTTCCATTCTGCTTCGAAATTGAAGGGATGTTCGATAAAGACATCAAGCTTCGTTCCGGGATGGGCATCGCTCCAGAATTGCAGGACCCGCATGTTTTTCTCCTCTCGCCACTGGCGGCGAAGGTCGGCGTCGGCGAATTGCGCGGCTGTTATTGGGACGGTCGGTTTATAGCCGATGGCCTCCAAGGCTTGGAAAGTTCGTCGAATACTCTCGGGCACGAGTTCAATCACCAAATCCGCGTCGCGGGTAACTCGCAGATAGCCATGCGCGATTACGGCCAAGCCGCCAACAACGATGAATCGAACTTCAGCCTCATTCAAGGCTTCAACAATCTTGGTAAAAGCGGTGATCTTCATGAGTTATGGATCAAATTTTCAGAATTAAAGTCGGCCTCGCGGTGAAAAGAGGCCTTTGAATAAATAGGAGAAACGATGGGGGGTCGAGAAGTTTGAGCCTGCGGGTTACTTTCCGAGAATCCGGGCAACCAGGATACAGGCGGGGTGGCTCGAATGAACCGTGCCCCTGGCCACTCCGTAAATCCCGTCGCTTCTATGCTTGATCTTTCGGCAGTGCGGATTCAGGATCCCCTGCCATGAAATTGTCCGCCCCAACAATGTTCGCTTTGCTTTTTACAGCGCTTATGGCGCTTCCGCCGATTGTCGTTGAGGCACGCTCGCCTTTGGGGCTCTCCGGTCGGCGGGCGGACCGTATCGAAAACCAGCGCTTTGATAAGAAGCGTTGGCAGCAGCCCCAATCCAATTCGCTCATGGAAAAGCGCTTTCCCCTCAAAGAGTGGGACAAGCACTTTTCCCCGGTGGGCACGAAGCGAGCACCGATTTCGGTCGAGGGGCAGGGGGACCGGGCGATCTTCGAAACGAACCGGATTGACCGCGAAGAGATGAGCTTTGAGATGGCCCGCTGGAATGAGCGCATGGCGGACCTTCACGAGAAAGCCGGTATCGAGTTGAGCGATGAGGCCGATCTGGTTGCGAACCAGCGCATGTATTCCGCACTGCTGGGAGACGCCGAGCAGTTTAGCGATTTGGGTGAGAAGCTTTCTCTGCGCGACATCAACCGCTACCAGTTCCGCCGGAACCGTTCGGATGATGACGTTCCCGTCCAGCGTGCGGGTGCCGGGGAGTAGGGTTTCT